>JAFZWH010000140.1 GCA_017617415.1 Victivallales bacterium
ACCTCCCACCTCTCACCTCTCACCTCTACATAATGTCAGACATCATCACAATGGGCCCGAACGGGCTGGTCACCGGCAATCATCCCACCATCCCCTTCATCGAAGGCGACGGCATTGGACCTGACATCTGGAAAGCCACGCGTGCGGTCATCGACGCGGCAGTCGCCAAGGCCTACGGCGGCGAACGCTCCATCGACTGGCTGGAGCTGTTGGCTGGCGAGAAGGCCTTCAAAGCCACCGGCAACTGGTTGCCCCAGGAGACGCTCGACGGCTTCACCAAATACCTCGTGGGCATCAAGGGACCGCTGACCACTCCGATTGGCGGCGGCATCCGCAGCCTGAATGTCGCCATTCGCCAGGCGCTCGACCTCTATGTCTGCCTTCGTCCAGTTCGCCATTTCGAGGGCGTGCCCTCCCCCGCCAAGCACCCCGAATTGGTGGACATGGTGATTTTCCGTGAGAACACCGAGGACATCTACGCCGGCATCGAGTTCAAGGCCGGCACCCCCGAGGCGGAGAAAATCATCGCCTTCCTCAAAACCGAGTTCCCGGACCGCTTCGCAAAGATCCGCTTCCCGCAGGAGTGCGGCATCGGCGTGAAACCCGTCTCCAAGGAGGGCACGCAGCGCCTCGTCGCCGCCGCGCTGGACTACGCGGTGCAGGAGGACCGCCCGAATGTCACCCTCGTCCACAAAGGCAACATCATGAAATTCACCGAGGGCGCCTTCCGCGACTGGGGCTACGCCGTCGCCAAGGAGAAATACGGTGCCCAACTCATCGGAGAAGGACCGTGGTGCACTTTCAAGAATCCGCGGAACGGACACGAAATCGTGGTCAAGGACGTTCTGGCCGACGCGTTCCTCCAGCAGATTCAGACACGTCCTGCCGAATACAGCGTGATCGCCACGCTGAACCTCAACGGCGACTACATCTCCGACGCGCTGGCCGCTGAAGTCGGCGGCATCGGCATCGCCCCGGGCGCCAACATCAACTACGCCTCCGGAGCCGCCGTCTTCGAGGCCACCCACGGCACCGCACCAAAATACGCCAATCAAGACAAGGTGAACCCCGGCAGCCTCATCCTCTCCGCCGAACTCATGCTTCGGCACCTCGGCTGGCGCGAGGCCGCCCAACTCGTCGTCAAGGGGCTGGAAAGCGCCATTGCCGCCAAGACCGTCACATATGACTTTGCGCGACAGATGGAGGGTGCCACGCTGGTCGCCTGTTCCGAGTTCGGGCGACGCATCATTGACGCCATGTGATTGTACACCCAAAGCACACGGTAGCACGACATAGTTTTCATACTGGAAATGAGACAATTGCGGTTTGACTTCAATTCGCCCGAAGACAGCCAGGTCGCACTGGAACTCAACGAGCGCTTCATCCATCGCTACACCGAACTGCTGGACCGCTTCAGCACGCTTCCGGGATGCGATGCGCTCATCTACGCCAATCTCAAGGACGAGTTTCCGCGGGAATACCTCGAAGGCCTGAGTACCTATACCTATCTCCCGCCACCTGGCGATACCACGGGAAGCACCCCTGGGGAAATGCCAGATGTGGACGGGGCGGACAATCCCGAGGAGCTTGCCAAGGCAAACGAGGAGGCGAACAACATCCCGGATGAAGAACTCCCCCCGCAATTGCGGCTGATGCGTCAGACGGAACAGCACATCTTGCTGACGCAGAACTCGGTCTATCAGTTGCTCTGCGACTGGTGCAACCTCTACGCGGCCGTCATTCCCGCCGAGTTTCGCCGCAATGCTCTCCAAACTCTCATGCTGGCGGCAGGGCTTCTTGGCAACATGCGCTCCTGCCTGGACCAGCTGGGATGCTTCCAATTCGGAATGGCCTTGCAGCTCTGCCGTCGGGCACTTCAACAGGGAACCACGATGCTGGAGCAACTTCAGACAATCCAGCAGGACATTCCGGGGCTTGCGCCCTTGCTGAAAGAAAGACTGCCGGTCCTGCAAACCGCAGTCCAGCAACTTCCCGATGTCGAGCGGCTGCTCACGCAACTAATTGACACGCCACAGGATTTTTGACACCCACTGATAATGCCTCCCGCTACGGCACAATTTCAAGCACCCAACCAGCTGTTGGTGTGTGGCGACTGGCTCCGAAACCAACCCCGGCCGTCCGCCAGCCAAATTCTGGAAAACCATCCGCCTCAGGCAGGCGACTGCCTGGTTGCCTCGGAATTAGGACAATGGGACAGCACATTGCCCATCACGTTGCTGGAGCTCATCCTCGCATATCGAAAAGCCGGTTTTGATTTGGATTACCGCCAACTCCCCGAAGGGCTGGTGAAACTGCTGAATCTGAGCCTGGACTCCAGGCGGAACACCTCCCAAAAACAGCCCCCCCCACCGCTGACACTGTTGAACCAGGCAGGCTACTTCGGGATTCATGTTTCGGAGATCCTGTTTCGCATCGTGGATTTTGTTGGGGAATTGACGCTGGCAATTGCCCGCATGTTCATCGGGCAGAGTCGAATGCGCCTCGCCGACTGGCTGGAGAAGCTGGTGGTGTGCGGTCCGCGCGCGCTGCCCATCATCTCTCTCATCAGCTTCCTGATGGGGGTGATTCTGGCTTTCATTGGCGCAATTCCGCTGAAATGGTTCCAGGCCGAGATGTATGTCGCCAGCCTGGTCGGCATCGGCATGCTGCGCCTGATGGGACCGGTGATGGTTGGCATCGTGATGGCGGGCCGCACCAGTTCCGCATATGCGGCTGAACTCGGAACCATGCAGGTCAACGAGGAACTTGACGCCATGCGCACGCTTGGAATCCCTGCCATGGATTTCCTTGTGCTCCCACGTTTCCTTGCCATGTGCCTGATGATGCCGATGCTGGGTATCTTTGCGGACCTCATCAGCATCCTGGGTGGCCTTGTCGTGGCGGTCGTGTACCTTCATCTCTCGCCCCTTTCCTACTTCAGTGTACTCACCCAGACCACCCGTGTGAGCGATTTGCTGGTCGGACTCTTCACCTGCGCGGTTCTCGGCATCCTGGATGGCATTTGCGGATGCTACCAAGGACTGAATTGCGGGCGTGACGCAGAGTCCGTCGGGCGAGCCACCACTTCCGCAGTGATCAGCTGCATCGTCTGCATCGTCATCGCAGTTTCTTTAATCACGGTTCTTTCCGTTGTCCTGAAGATTTAAGCCACTTAGCGTTAACCACTTAACCACCGTCTGTAGAAAAGGAACCGGCGTGATTGCGCCCGCCTTGCGGGCGAATGTCAAACCATCCCTCATCCCTCATTATTCATGCCTTCCCCAGCTCCCATTGTTGCTTCAAACCTCACCCTCGCATACGACGACAGGGTGATCATGCGCGACCTGTCCTTTCAGGTCGAAGCTGGTTCGGTGTTCATCATAATGGGACCTTCCGGCTGCGGGAAATCCACTTTGCTACGGCACCTGATTGGCTTGCAGGAACCCGCCAGCGGGACCTATCAGCTCTTTGGCAAGGATTTCTGGAAACAGACGCCAGACGAACAAGCGCAGTTGATGAAGCGAGTAGGCATTCTGTACCAGCGCTGCGGCCTGTGGAGTTCCATGACCATCGCCCAGAACATCGCCCTGCCCCTTCAGCAATACACCACGCTGTCGCAACGCGAGATTCAAGCACTTTGCGAATATAAGCTCTCGCTCGTCGGACTTGGCGGCTATGGGAACTTCTATCCCTCCGAACTTTCGGGAGGAATGCAAAAACGGGCTGGCCTGGCACGGGCCATGGCATTGGATCCCGAAATCCTCTTTTTCGACGAGCCGTCATCTGGCCTCGATCCGGTCTCAGCCAATCGCCTGGACGAGCTGATGCTCCAGCTTCAGAAGAGCCTCAATTCCACTCTTGTCGTGGTCACGCATGATTTGGACAGCATCTTCACCATCGGAACAACCGCCATTTTTCTGGATCCGGCCACCAAGTCCATGACCGCCCAAGGAAACCCCCGCGAGCTGCTCCGTTCCACCGAGGATCCGTCACTCAGGGAGTTTCTCTCCCGTGGCGGAATCAGAAAATAACCCGTTTCACTCTTCGACTTATGTCTAAAACTTCATCCCGAGTGACCGCCATCGGCTTCTTTGTCCTAACTGGCACCGCATTGGTAATAGCAATGCTCATCGCATTCGGTGGCAATTCCTGGTTCCGTAGCAATGTCACCTACACCATGTGCTTCAACTGCTCAGTCAAGGGCCTCTCAAACGGTTCTCCCGTAATGTTTCGTGGCGTGAGCATCGGGCAAGTCACAAACATCCGCCTCCAGTCTCCCGATGGGGCAACGGCAAATTATTCTTCGGAGGCCAATAATTCTTCCACCATCCATTTTCCTGTGCTGGTCACCGTAGAACTCGACCCGGAAAAGCTTGGCTTCCCCGCCTACTCTTGGTGGGCAATCCTCAGTGGAAAAGCCCTTACACACAGTCGTCGAGAGGAACTTGAGGCATATCTGGCGGACATGGTGCTTGACCAAGGTCTGCGAGCCAAACTGCAAACGCTTTCGCTCTTAACCGGACAGCTCTCCATCGAGCTGACCTTCGCCCCACATGCCGATGAACTCGACGACATGGAGAGCATTCGCACCCAACTGCGTGATGGGTTCTTTCCCACCCGGCTTGGCTTCCTGGACGCGGTCTCCAACCGCATTGGCGAGAAACACTTCCGAAATCAGATGGAGAGCATTCAAAAAATCATCGCACAGCTCACCGATTTCATCGACAGCGGAAAGAGCAAACAGCTCCTGGACGACATTTCGGTCATTGCCGCCAACCTCCGCACCACCACCGACACCCTGAATCAGAAATTTCCGCCGCTACTTGATGATGCGCAAAACACCATCGCCGACGCCAAGACGCTGGTTGGGCAGGCCAACGAGCAACTCGCACCACTGGCAAGCAACACCAATCAGCTGATGAAGCGGCTTGGCCTGGTCAGCGAAGCCGCACGGCTTTTGCTTGGTAATTTGAACGAAATCACCGCCAATTCGCAGCCTCAAGTGGAAAGCATTCTTGCCAAAATCAACACCTCGCTTGACGAGGCACAGCTTACGCTGGAAGACACGCGCAATTCCCTCAAGGACGCGCGCTCCGTCATCGCGCCGAACTCCCCCACGCGCCTCCAATTGGAGAAGACGCTTGACAATTGTCAAGAGACCCTTGACTCTCTCCGGACACTCATTGAGAACTTCAACCGAAACCCGCAGATTCTGCTACTGGGAGAATAAGCCATGGCAAAGAAACATCTTCAACTCCTGATCGCCCTCGTCCTTCTGGCCATCTCCACCTCATGCTTCACCCTCCGCCAGAATCCGCACTACTACGTGCTGGTGGCAGAGCCTAGAGCCGCGTCTGCTGGAATCAACCTGGAGGACGTAAAGCTGGCCAGCTACCTGGACCGCCATGAACTCTGTTATCTCGCCAAAACCGGCGAACTGGTCCGCCTGCCCAAGGCAAAATGGGCACAGCCCCTCGGTAGCATTCTGAAGAATTATCTCACCACCGCGACACGCCCCCCCGTGGGAATCCTGACCGATGACACACCAAAGGCGACAATCTTCTTGGATCAGTTCCTGATGAATGAAGACGGCTCCTTCCAGGTCGCTGGTGCGGTGGAAATGCGTGGCTTGAACCTCCCCACCCAACGCGAGGGCTTCACCTTCCTGTTGCCTTCACGCGGGAAACCCAGCGTAGCCACCATGATCGACCAGTCGCAACTGGCATTGGAGAAGATTCTGGCCGAGCAGCTTCATGTCAATAAATAAACTTAACTTCTTCTAAAAGAATAAGTTATGCATTTAATAAAACCAGCCATTCTGGGACTTGTGCTGATCGTTGCGCTTCATCGGCAACTATTCGCGCAGGAGTCTTCGCGGCCGACTTTTCTCTTTCCGACTGCGCCTCAGTCTTCCGCCAACTCCGGCAATGCGCGCGGGGCAGTGGCACGGCAGGAGGGGGAAACCGCTATGGCAATGCATGCACCAGAATTGGCAGAGGAAAAATTCACCGAGTATTGTGCTCTGACACCAGCCAACCTGCCGGAAGGCGGCACTGCCCGCCGACTCCTTGTTGAAGCCCAGCTCGCATACGCCGAGGCGCTCTTTGCTCAAAACCATCCCGAGGCCGCCGTCAAAAAAGTCCACGATGCACTTCAGACTGCCGAATATTATCTGGTTCTGCCGGAAATTCATCCAACCGACGATGACCGCGACCGCCTCGACCTTCTCCGAGCACACGCCCTTCTCCACTTGGATCGCGCCGGTGATGCCTTGCAGCTCCTGATGAATCCCGACCGTGCGCTCACCGACAATGCACACGGCAATCCGGTCCACTGGGAGGCTCTTCGGCTGGCGGCAAGACTTCAACTCGCCTCGCGCGAATGGACGGCTGTCGTGAATCTCCTGGCACCCTATTTTGAGCAAGCCGCTCCGCAACGGCAGGACGCAGAACTGCTAATGCTTTTGGCAGATGCGGAACTGGGCCGCGGAGACTTCATCTCCGCCGCCAACCATTACTCTGAACTCCAGACCTTGCTCCCTTTGGGAAATGCCGCCCCGGGAGAAACGAAAAACCTGGCATTTTGGGCACCCCTGCATCGCATCCGCGCATTGGCTGGCGTCGCTGGCGGCCTGGTCGGTGAAGAGCGCGACCGTCAACTTGACGAAATTTACGCCCTATACCGCGAGCTCGCACCGCTGCATCCAGTCATCCGGGACACCGAATGGGGCACTGCGGCCTGGTGCCTCGCCAATGAGTTTTCTCGCCGAGAGGCCGACAACGCCACTACCATCCAGTTGCTGCAAGACGCCTGGGAAACCCTTCCCTATTCTGACCCGCATTGGGTGGAATCTGGCATGCTTCTGGCTCAGCTCCTGCATCAACAGAATGACTCGCGGGCCAAAGACATTTTAGAGGAACTGCGCGTCAAATGCCCGGACTCGCCAAAATTCGGCGAGTTCTCGCTTCAGCTGGCGGAATACCGCAAAGAGGCCAATGACCGCACCCGCGCCGCCGAGATCTTTGATGAGCTGGCCAAACGAAATAACCTTGATGCCGCCCAGCGTGCTCGAGCCGCCTTTGGCGCTGCGGAATGCCTCGCATTGGAGGGCAAACTTGAGCAGGCTCTCATCTATTATCGGCAGGCGGCTGACCAGGCCGAATCACGTCAGGCAGTGACCGCTTTGCTCCACGCCGCGCAGGCTGCTAAAAATGCCGACGACCTGGAGACTGCCATTGCACTCCAAGTCGAAACCGCAGATCGGTATGGCAAACCTGCCGCCACTGCCGAGGAAAGCGACGATGCGCGAAAACTTCGAATCCGCGCCGCCGAGGCACGCCTGGAGGCCGCCCTCCTCAGACGCCAAAGCAACCAGCCCGATGACCTCGCAAACGCCATCGCAATGTTGGACGTCTTCCAGCAGGACGCCCCTGACTCCCCACGACACGCAGAGGCGCGCCTGGAACGCATATTGATGCAGGCAACTCTGGCAGGCAATGACCCTGAGCGCATGACTGCCGTCCAGAACAATTTCCTGCAATTTGCCAAGGATGCCACTTTGGATGAGCGCCTGCGTACTGTGGCGTTCTTCGAATGTGCCCGCATCGCATTGCGGCGCAATGACATCTTAGCCGCCAATCGCGTCCTGGAGAATTTCCTCGCCACATTCCCCCAGTCACCCTACGCATTACGTGCCGCCCATCGATGTGCGCTCCTGGCGATGCAGACGGACAACTCTTCCGATGCCCAGTCCATAATCACTCAGGTTGTGGAAAAATGGCCGGGGTCCGTCGAAGCCGCGCAACTGACACTACTGCTGGCTGACTCCGCCCTAAGTTCCGGAACGCCAGCTGGCTTTCAAGAGGCGCTTCAGCTCTATCGACAGGTACGGCCGCCGCTATATACGGATGAGGCTTCCCTCGCTCAAGCCCATTTTGAGACCGCCAATTGCCTCTATCTCATGGCTCAAGACGCAAATCCTGAACAATTTCTTGAGGCAACCCAAACGGACACGGCTCCGGCAGAGCCTGCCGCGCCTGCCCAGTTGCAACTCGTTGAACAGGCCATCGCGGAACTCGCGCAAGTGCCAGCCACTGCAACGCCAAGCCTTTATCTCAATGTCGTCATGCTCCGAGGCGAACTTCTTGCCTTGTCCGGGCATCCATCCGAAGCCCGCGAACAATTCCAAAGCGTCCGCGAACAGGCGGGCGACAGCAATCTCGGGCTTGCGGCATTGGGCCGGATGGCTGAAATGAAAATAGCCGAGGCTGGCAATGCCGACCTCTCCATGACCACCGAAAAATTCCAGGAGGCGATTGACGCTTTCGCCTATATTCTTACCCACACCACCAATGATGAACTGCTTGCAATGGCACATTTCCGTACCGCGCAGTGTCATCGTGAACTTGGGCAATTCCGCGACGCCGGCAAAAATTACGAAGATGCCATCCGGCACTACAAGGAAATTTGCGTAAACTACGAAGGCGCGACAGCTCTCGAGCGCTCTCCGCGCTATTACACGCTGGCGGTTTTTGAACTGGCGGAATTGGCAGAAGAGATGGCGGATCCGGTCTTCATCGAACAGGCCGCACAATTCCTCATGACCTACGCTCAGCACCCCGAACTGCCTTTCGCAGAAAACGCCAGCAAACGCGCCAACGAACTTCTGCGAAAAAACCACAAATAGTCTTTTGCCGCTCAAAATGAAACGACTCTTCTTATCTTTCCTATTGCTTACTGCATTGCCCCTTCTTGCCCAAGAATATATCGACACGGTGCGGGCAATGATTGGCGATACGGTCATCACCGATTTTGACCTACGTCAGTCCACTGCGGTTGCCATCGCCGCATTGCCCAATACCCTCACCCCAGAACAACGGCAAGCTGAAATTCAAAAACTTCAGGATAACGCATTGGACAATGCGATCGACCAGGAACTCATCTATCTGGATTTCCAAGACCTCAAAGGCAAAGTCCCAATGGACCAAATCCAGGAGCAGCTCAATCGCATCGTCACCGAGAAAGCCGGCGGCAGCGAGACACGCTTTCGCGAGATGCTTCATCGCGAGAATATCACCTTCCAGGAGTTCCAGGAGCAAATCCGCAAACGGCTGGCAGTGGACTGGCTACGCGCCGATCGGGCCCGTCGTGGCGTCAACATCACCAGCACGGCAATCCAGCAGTATTTCAAGGAGCATCAGCACGACTTTGACACGCCGATTAGCAACCATGTCCAAGTCATACAATTACGCAACGATGGGAAATACGCTGGAAAAATCGATGAAACCTTTGCACTCATCCGGCAGCGTCTCCGCAACGGCGAAGCCTTCGCCAAACTCGCCGAGCTGTATTCCGAGGGAACCACTACCGACTTGGGCTGGCGCACCAGCTTGGCGCCCGCTCTTCAAAAAGTCGTCGCTCTCCTGAAACCAGGAGAAATCTACTGGCAAAATCTCCTGCTGGGTGACAGCACTTACATGGTGCGGCTGGCAGGTCGGAAAGGCGGCGCCGCAACCACCCTGACCCCAGAACTTTCGGAGCAAATCGAAGACCTCCTCTTCGCTCAGGCTGTCGAGGAAAATTACAAAAAATACATCGAAAGCCTCTACATGAAATATCCGGTTCGCAGGTTTTAGCTGAAAATAGAATTGAAAATTCCCGCATAGGGATTACATTAAGCGCCTTGTCATAAAATTCATTTACAGCGGAGAGATGGCTGAGTGGCCGAAGGCGACGGTTTCGAAAACCGTTGTAGGGTCTCCCTACCGTGGGTTCGAATCCCACTCTCTCCGCCAGTATTCAAAACGCTTGACAACATAGACTTATGATAGGCAAAAGAGCCTCTTAATGAGGCTCTTTTTTTGTGCCGGGAATGGCGAAAATCCATGCAAAAATATAGACTTTTCGAAACCTGAAAACCATTGCCGGACGGCGGAAACGGCGGTTACTTCACCAGATTGGCGAGCCAAGCGACCATGCCGTGCGGGAAGAAGATGAGCATCAGGAAGGTGAAGGCGTAGGCCGGCAGAAAATACATCGTGCCTTTGAAGACCTGTGCCGCGCTGGTGTCCTTGCTCAGTCCCGCCACGATAAAACTGGAGACGCCGACAGGCGGGGTCACCGCGCCCAGAGTGGTAACCAGGCAGACCAGCTGTCCGAACCACACGGGGTCGAAACCGAGTCGCACAATCAGCGGCTGGAAGAGCGGCAGGGAAATCATCAGGAAGGCCAGCGAGTCCATCAGGCAACCGCCAATCAGATAGCAGAAGGCGATGGCAATCAGCACGCAGACCGGCGGCAGGGAGAAGGTGGTCACCGCGTCGGCCAGTTGGTTGGGCAGGCGCGTCATAATCAGGAATTTCCCGAAGACCGTGGCACCCGCCAGAATCAAAAAGACCATCCCGGAGATATGGAGCGTGTCATTGATGGACTTCAGCAGTCCTTTCCAATTCAAGGTCTTGCGCATCAGGCACCAGGCGATGCCGCAGAAAGTGCCGAAGCCGGCCGCCTCGGTAGGCGTCACGATTCCGGAGAACATCGCGCCCATGATCATCGCGAAGAGCACCGCGACCTCGACCACGCCGCCCAGACTGCGGATGCGCTGGCGAAGCGTGGAGGCCTCGCCCCCCGGCGCCCAGTCTGGGTGGCGCGCACACAGGAACAGCACCGTCGCCACGAAGGAGACGACCAACAGCCCGCCAGGCAGGATGCTTCCGGCGAAGAGCTTGGAGATGCTCACGCCAGTATAGAGACCATAGACCACCAGCACGATGGAGGGTGGAATGACCACGCCCAGCGTGGAGCCCACGGCGATGCTGCCGCACTTGAGTCCCTTCTGGTAGCCCGCCTCGGTCATCGGCGGTAGCGCCACGCAGCCCATCGTGGCGGCGGTGGCGGTGTTGGAGCCGCAGATTGCCGAGAAGCCAGCCGAGGCCAACAGCGTGGTAATTGCCAGACCGCCGCGCTTCTGCCCGAACCATGTCTTCGCGACCTTGAAGAGGCGCTCGCTGTAGCCGGCATGGAACATCGCCTCGCCCAGCAGCACAAAGAGCGGGATGACCGTGAAGCCGTAGTTGGAGAAGACGCTCCAGACCTCCATGCCGGTCGGTCCCGCGAAGATGGTGTTCCAGTTCACCACCGGAGTCATCACCAGACAGCCGACCGTGCCGCACAAGAGCATCGCCAGCCCCGGCGTCATTCCCGTGAAGAGAATGAGTACGAGCATGATAATAATTCCGCTGAGTCCGATGAAGGTGTCCATAGTCATTTCTCCTCCAGCACGGAGACATCGTTGCGGATGGAGGTCACCACGCCCTTGCGCTTGGTGTTGGCCAGCGCTTCGGTGTCCGGGTCGCGTCGGGTGACCAGATAGACCGCGTCGGTCAGATACGCACACGCCAGCAACAGCAGTCCCGCTGCGCAGACGAACATCAGCCAGGGGTACGGCAGTCGCAGCGTCTCCGAGAGTTCTCCCACCGCCAGCAGACGCCGTGCGCGGTTGATCTGCTGAATGGCCAACAGCAGGAGCAGCAGGAAACCGCACGCCATGTTGAAGACGCCTAGACCACGGCGCCACGAGGCACGGTAGTGGCTCGTGAAGAGGTCCAGCTCCACATGGCCGCGCTTGCGCTGCGTGTCCGCCAGCGCCAACGCCGCGATCAGCGCACCGAAGAAACCCGAAAGCTCATAGCTGCCGCCAAACGGATGCCCTGCCATCCGCGAAAAGACATTCAGCCCCGACAACAGCACCAGGCACACCAGCAACACGCCGGAAATCCCCAGCCCCGCCAGGCAGAGCCACCGTTCGAGCCGAACCAGCCTATGCATTTGCGTAACTAATTTATTACAAAGAAGTTATAATATAGACTACTCCGCCTGCAGGAACTCAATCAGCTTCCGCCCGTCAATGCCCTTCTCGGCCACCCGCTGGACGTATGCATCCATCATCGGGGCAAGTTTCTCGCGGACGGCGGTCAGCTCCTCATCGGAAATCTGCGTGACCTGCACACCGTGAGTCTCAACGGACCACTTGAGAGCGTCCTCGACATGCTGGTCCACATACGCGCCCGTCCATTCGGCCTGCTCGAAGTAGAGGTCCTCAAGGATATCCTGGATGTCGTGGGGCAATTTATCCCAAGTCCGGCGGTTCATCACCACTGCAAAGCTGATGACCGGCAGACGCGCCTCGACGACGTATTTGCAGTATTCTGCATAGTTCATGTCCTGCATCACCTCGCCCGAGGAGACGATTCCGCTGATGACGCCCTTGTGCAACGCATCCGGCACATCGGACTGCGGCATCGCGGTGGGCGCGGCACCCAGGAGTTTCAGCGCGTCCAGGCTGGTACCGGAGCTGCGCAGATTCGCATGGTTGAGGTCCGTGACCTCCGCGACTGGGTTAGAGCTCATAATCACGCCGGGCGGGCAGGTGAACGCCGTCAACACCTTCACCTCCGCGAACTCTGCCGGATTCTCCTGCTGGAGCAGCTTGGCGAGTTTCACGCTGGCGACCTTCGAGCTGGGGAAGAAATGCGGCAGGTCGGCCGACTCGGAGACTGGGAAACGCCCCGGCTGGTAGCTCATCGCGAAATTGCCGATGTCGGCGGTGCCACCGACTACTCCGTCGTAGATCTCCTTGGCCCCCAGGAGTGTTCCGCCTGGATAGGTGCGGATCTTCACGCGGCCATTCGTGCGCGCCTCGACCTCCGACTTCCAGCGCTCCATCTGCACGCACGGGAAAGTCTCCGGCGGCGGAAAATTCGCGTAGTTCAACTCGATCACGCCACTATCGGACTGCTTCTTGCAGCCCACGCACAGCATCAGCGCCGCGCTGACGCACAACCATACTAACATTCGCAGTTCTTTCATAGTCCGTAACCCATAACACATTGAGGTAGAAAAAAGGCAACCTTTAAATATAAACTTACTTCCCAAACCGTCAACCACCCATGATATAAATTCGATTCTTTTACCATAATAATAGTAAGGAATTACTTCTTATTTTTGCCATCCCCTGGTTAAATATTCAACCCCGAAACAAACGAAAAAGCGCCAATCCGTAGGTGTTTTGACATGTTTGGCATGTTTCGCGGGAAAAGAATTGCTGGCAAGTTAACAATATCGTTTCCTACTATGTTCCGTCTAAGCAGTTAAAAATGCTACCAAACGGCAGAAATATGGTCTGTCGGGCGGATCAAAACCGCGCAAGCAAAACCAAACCCAAGATTAAAGAGTCCAATCAATGGGCAAACGCCCCCTCTCAGCAAGCAAACGATTCACAGTAGTGAAAGGATGACTGCCAAAAAAACCACGATAGGCAGACAATGGCGAGGGATGCGGGGCAGTCAATACGACATGGCGCGATTCATCAATCAACGGGCGTTTTGCCTGGGCGGGCGCCCCCCAAAGGATAAATACCACCCGCTGAGGCTGACGGGAGATTGCCCGGAGGATAGCGTCAGTCACCGCCTCCCAGCCAATGTTCTGATGACTGAATGCGGAATGTTCACGTACCGATAGAATCGTGTTCAAAAGCAAGACCCCCTGTTGCGCCCATTTGGTCAAGTCGGGATGCGCAGGTGGCACTTTTCCCCAGTCCTCAGAATATTCTTTCAGGATATTTTTCAACGATGGCGGGAGTTTCAGGCATTCCTGCGGAACTGCAAATGCCAGCCCCATTGCCTGCCCAGGCTCATGGTAAGGGTCTTGACCAAGAATCACCGCCTTGACCTGCTCAGGCTCAACCAGCTCCAACGCCCGGAAAACCTGTCCGGCAGGAGGATAGATTGTCACGCCACGGGCACGCTCTGCGGCGACGGCCGTCATGGGCACATCCACCAGTTCAGCCGGCAGCCATTTTGCCCATGCGGGAGGAAGTGTCTCCTGAGAATCCGAGACCTCCATCTCCGGTTCCATAAAGTCCAACTGGAGTTGGCGACTGTTATCCGACACTTTTTTCACTGGACCGTTGGAAAAAGCAATGCTTTGACTCACGAGAAGAAACCGGGATACTCACTGCTTTCCTCTCGCCTGGCGGGACCTGAGACCTGAGACCTGGGACCTGACGGCGGGACCTGAGACCTGAGACCTGGGACCTGACGGCGGGACCTGAGACCTGAGACCTGGGACCTGACGGAACCTCTCACCTCTCACCTCTCACCTCTAACCTCTCACCTCTAACCTTAAATGCATGTTTTCGTTGCAGGTGGTGCCGGATA
>JAFZWH010000141.1 GCA_017617415.1 Victivallales bacterium
GAAGGGGTTCGGGGGCGCAGCCCCCGTAGAATTGTAGGGTCGGCGCACGGAATGGAAACAGGGGTTCGGGGGCGCAGCCCCCGTAGAATTGTAGGGTCGGCGCACGGAATGGAAACAGGGGTTCGGGGGCGCAGCCCCCGTAGAATTGTAGGGTCGGCGCACGGGATGGAAACGCCACAGAGTTATTTGTCCCCGCCGAAGAGATTTTTCACGCCATCGACCGCCGCGCCAGCGGCGTTCTTCGCGCCGTCCACCACGGCACCGGCGGCATCGGAAGCGCTTGAAGCCACTGCTTTTGCAGTGGAACTAAAGATGCTTTTGAGCACCTCACAGGTTGCAGCTACCACCGAAGTGCCTTCGGCCTTCGGCGGTGCGGCCTCCTCGGCGGCTGCCTTTTCGGCCTGTTTCTCTTCTTTGGTCTTGCCAAGGTCCTTCAAGGTGATCGTCGGCAGCGGCACCGGGAGGGCATGCCCGCCGGTAATTTTCGCGGCCAGATGGATGGAGCCGTCCACGACATTCACCTGGTCAATCACCACACGCTTGCCGCCACCCGCCTCGTCCTCGGCTTTCGACTCTTCTTTAGCAGCCTCTTCTTCAGCCTTTTCCGCCCCGGAAAGTTGATCCAAAAGCGTGCTGACATTGGAGTTGCCCAAACCAACCTCATAGGTGACCTGCGGTGACTGGATGTCCACCAGTTTCACATGAATGACATCCTTGAAGACCGTCAGCGGCTCCATTTTCACATGCAGTTCGCCAATCTCCAGAATTGACGGCGTATTGTAGCCCTCGGGATTGCCTATCACCAGATTCGTCACCTTCAAATCACCCCGTAGCAGTGAAAGTCTCACCTTCTCCACCTGGACATCCGTGCCCGTCAACTTTGGTCCGAAAGTCGTAACCGCCTTCCGGACAATCGTGCCCAGGCTCGCATTGACGACCAGTAGCACAATCACCACCACTACAATCACCGTCACCAAACCGCCGCCAAAGAGCCAGCGCAGCAAATGGAATTTCTTCGCCATTTTGATTATCTTCCTAAATTACTAATTGATAATTGCTAATTGCTAATTTTCCAGGTAGATTCTATTGGGTTCCTTGCCGATGTTGCACAGCGGCTCATGCTGCGTGGTATGAAGGAGGTTGGTCAGTTCCTCGACGCCGATGCACTCGTCACCTTGATAGCCGAGCAGCACCACCTCGTCGCCGATCCGCGCCTCCGGGACTTGCGTCAAATCGACCATGAACATCCCCATGCAGACACGTCCGCGAATCGGCACGCGCTTGCCATGCACCAGCACGGGTGCGCCCAGTTCGCCGAAGCGTCGGTCATAGCCGTAGCCGTAGCCAACGGGCACCACGCCCAGGCGTTGCGGCTGATCCACGATGGCATACCGCCCGCCGTAGGAGACCGTCTCTCCCGCCGAAACCAACTTGATGGAGGCCAGACGGCTCTTGTACTCCATCACCGGCTGAAGCCTGAGTTCGGGGTGGAACTGACTATGTCCATAACCGTAGGTGATGATACCCGGCCGCGCGTAGGGGAACTCCAGTCCCACGCCACGCATCAGCCCGGGCGAGGCGTCGATGTGAATCTCGGTGGCATCTGCGGGCAGTGCCGCGATGGCCTGCTTGAAGCGCTCGTATTGCACAAAGCAGTGTTCCGACTCCGGCACGTCCGCCGAGGCCAGATGCGTGAAGGCACCCTTGAGTTTCACTCCGGACAGCGAAGTCATCCATTTCACGACCTCGGGGACCTCCGCCGGAAAGAATCCCAATCGGCTCATGCCAGTGTCAATCTTGAGGTGAACTTCAAGACACTTGTGGCGCACCGAAGCATATTCGGAGAGCGCCCGGATGGTCTCGCAGCGCCACACCGAAATCGTGGTGTTTTCCAATTCCGTGGCAGCGGGAATCTCCTCCGGAAAGAGCACGCCACCCAAGGTGAAAATGCGTGCCTTCACCCCGTCAGCACGGAGCTGCGCGGCCTCGTCGATGGAGTACACGCACAGATGCGTCGCGCCCGCCGCCTCCAGGGCATGTGCACATGGTAGGATGCCATGACCGTAGGCGTCCGTCTTGATGACCGGCGCGAGCGTCTGACGCGGGAAGAAGGCCTTGAGCTGACGGAAATTCTCCTGAAGCCGTCCCAGATGGATTTCAACCTTGGAGTAGTACATGGCGCGTTACAACAGCGTGGCACTCTCGCCCGTCATGGTAAAAGAGTGTTCCAGGATACGTCCGTCCCGCAGACGGATGCGCACATTGCCTGGACGAGTGGCCTTCACGCTCACGGCGGTGGCCTGGCCATTTCGGCATTGCGCCGTGACCTTGAAGCCGCCGGGCGCGGGGAACTCCTCGATGGCGGCGTCCTGCCGAGGCGCGATGCCGCCGAAGAGCAGCAGCTGGCCATCGCCGTCGGGACAGAGCATCATCTCCTGAAGAGCATTGACCATGCCCATCCCGGAGTCCATCTGCATCACCTCGCGGCCGGTGATTTCCTCTTCGCCGAAGCCCTTGTAGGCAGGAAGGTAGTCGAAACTTCCGCCCCAGTTGAAGAAGGCGTCCTTCCAGGCACGGAAGAGGAACTGCGCCATGTTCGGGGAATTGAGGTGCGTGTGGAGCATCGACGCCCAGGGGAAACTCCAGCCGGTCCACTCGCCCATGCCTTTGCGAATCCAGCGGATACGCGCACGCTCCACGGCGTCCTTCCACTGTGGGTCATTCGGCGCGATGGTTCCGAAGGGCGTGATGCACGCCAGGTGCGAATGGTGACGGTGGCTGAACTCCAGTTCGGTGTCCTGCCAAAGACCGATTTCCTCCTCGCCGGGCTTGCCGACCAGCGTGACCTGCGGGAGCTTCTCGGCAATCTTGAGCCACATCGGGTCGGTTTCCTTGCCGAGAATCTCCGCCGCACGCAGGAGATTTCGGTTCAGGCGATGCACGCTGGAGAGCTGGAAGCTGGAGTCCGCGCCCCACGCGTCCAGAGCGCCCTCGCGGTATTCCGGCGAGGTGGTCAGGGGCAGCGTGAGCGTGCCGTCCGGCTTCTCCTCCATCAATGCGACATAGACCTTCATCAGACCACACATGAACTCGTAGAGGCAATCCCGCAGGAACGCTTCGTCGCCAGTGTAGTCGTAGTAGTCGAACATCATCTGCGCCATCCAGCAGGCGCTGGCGTGGTCGGTGGTGCCGGGCCAGAAGCCGCCCATGCAGACGCATTGGTCGTCCACGGCATGCGGGAGCATATAGCCATCCTCCACGCCGACGTAGAATTTCGCGTTCTCGCGCAGCACGGGACGCCAGCGCATCAGCATGTCGAAAAGCGGCTTGAGGTTCGCGAAGCGGTTGGCGCGGTAGGCCGGCCAGTAGCACATCTGGATGTTGATGTTGAAGTGGTAGTCGCTCGACCACGGCGGGCACCAGTTGTCGTCAATCCACGGTCCCTGAAGTCCGGCGGGCACGCCCCACTTCGGCGCACACATCGACTGGAAGCGGAAGAGGCCGTATTCGTAGTATTCCTGGAGGTCCTCCGCCGGGAACTGCACGGACGGCACATCCGCCCAGAACGCCGCCCAATGCGCGGTGTTCTCCTGAGAAAGCACCTCCCACTGCTTCGCCAGAGTGGACACGCCCTCTGCGAGGTCGCGCATCAAGAAGGCATGTCCTGCCACAATCCGGTTGATGATTGCAGCCACCTCAGGTTTCTTGGCCACCTCGGCCACTGCCTGCCCACCAGTGCAGTGCGTGAAGCAAACCCGAAGAAATTCGCCTTCCTGACGGAAGAGCAGACTGTAGAAGCCATCCGCTGGATTCGGCATCTCCTGCACAAAGCCATTCTCACGCTCCTGTGGCGGCTGGAAGCCACGACGGGACATCGGGCTGCGGCACCAAGTTGGCGGACAATCCTCGGTCAACTGGTAGCCGCTCTCCGCCCATACCCGTGTGCCCTCTGGAACGCCAGACACCATCAATTCGCCCTTGCGCTCCATCGCCAATTGGCATTTCAGCACCTGACTAGATTCTTTGCCACGAACAGTCAGCTCGCCATTGGACAATTCCAGACAATTCTGGACAATTTCCCAGCCCCCCGGCAATTCGAGGCTGATGCGCCCGATGGGAATAAGGCTAGGCACCAGGGCATCCCAGCGGGTGTCTCCGTCGTCGGTGGCGAAGATTTTGGCGATGCGTTCCTGGTCGCGGTCCTTGAGTGCCTGGAAGATGTCGCGATAGTTCTGACGTTCGCTCCAGTGCATGCCTCCGCGGTGATCCCATAGCGCACTGCAACCGAAACTGATGTGCAGAAGCCGTCCCTCGCCCCACACCAGTGCGCCCAGATAGCCGTTGCCCAGCGGCGTACCCATCTGGTCACGCGTCAAAGGATACTGAAAGGAGAGAATTCGGTTCGTCTGCATGGTCGTTGCGGAGGAAAAAAGTGATTCTAATTTGGTAATTCTCCTAAATATACTCTACTTTGTCAAACCAAATTGGCATGAAAACTACCGGAGATGAATCTTTCCGGTTTGCGGAATAATCATCAGCAATAGCCCGATCTATTCCTCCATTTTCACGCCTTTTGGCAATCGGTAGCGCCACTTTCCCTGAGCGTAGTCCACTGCGATGCGACCATGCGGAGTCGGGATTTCGGTATGGAGTTTCTTCAGTGGTCCGGATGCGGGCTGGAAGCGCACTTTCGCGCATCCGGGCGCGGTCGGCTCGAAGCCCACGACGGAGTGGATGAACTGGTAGGCGGGCGTGCCGCCCCAGGCATGCGAGTAGTCGCCGCAGTGCCAGCTCTCCTTGAGGCCAGTCGGATGCTCGGCGACCACCGGAACCCATCGTTTCAGCAACTCGAAGCCCAGCTCCTCCATCAAACCGTTCCGCCGCAACGCCTCGAAGACGAAGTGGCAGAAGTACATCTGCGGGAAAATCATCCGTTTGTCCCCAAGTACCCTCCGCAGAAGCAATTGCGCATCATCGCCCGTGACCACGCCCGCCAGCACCGCCAGCACATTGTTCTGGACGGTGAAGGTCTCGTGGTCTTCGTCGGCAGGCAGTCCCCAGTAGGGCTTGCTTTGGCAGACGCCAACCAGCCCGTCCGCAAAGTATCTTTTCTTTTTCCGCCAGAGCGCCTTGCGATATGCCTCGCGAGCCGTTTCTGCGGCCTTTCGACATTTTGCGGCGTAGCGCTTGTCTCCGAAATGCTCGGCAAGATACGCAGTGTCCTCCAGAGCAATGATGCGCAACGCGCTCATCGCGCCCATGCCACGTGCGGCGGTGGGGTGGTGATAGGTGATTTCGCCGTCCGCAATCCAGTCGATGAACATGTAGTTCGGAGCCTGTGAGACCAGTCCCTCGGCGCCGACATACTTCTCGAAGGTTTTCAGTACCAGCTTGGTCGCCTCGAAGCAGTCGCGGGCAAACGTCTCGTCCCCAGTATAAAGCAAATAGTCCTTCAGCCAGGAGACCACCATCAGCGAGTAGGAAGTATGGAACATCACGCCCCCGCGCTGGCGCAGGAGTCGCGCGGTACGGTCGAGGTCGGCCTTGGCGAGACGCGAGTCGCCGTAGAGGACTAGCGACATCAGCGTCTCGATCCAGTAGTCGCCGCTGCAGGCGGTGACCTCCTGATGCAACGGCGAGTCCAGGAACATCCGCTGACTGCACATCCGCAATGTGCGGTCACAGCAGTCACGAATCTTGCCCATCCAGTTATTTGCGCGGTCGGTCTCAAAGGGCATGGTCGGCGGCAGTTCCAGCCCCCGCCGGTGAGCGGTGACCGCCAAGAGCGTCATCGGCTTCGCCTCGCGCGTCATCCAGTCAGCGGTCTCGACGGTGAAGGTCACATATTGGAAGGAATTCAGGCGCGGAACGCGGTAGGTCTGGCGGCCCAGACGGCTCACGTAGTTCATCCGATGGTGCGTGTAGCCGGGCAGTTCCGCGAAGTCGATGTGCAGAACCGCCCTCCCCGCGGTCTCAATCGTGAACTCCAGCTGCGCCGCAACATGCTCATCCCAGGCGAATTGGACGATCTGCGGAGCGCCGGGGGCGATGGTCAGAGGCAACCGAAGCCCGCGCTGCGGAGTTGCCGTGAAGGGCATCGTGATGTGCGCGGGAGCCAACGGGCGGTCAAAGGGTTCGGGGACATCGAGCGTAGAGAGTTCGCGCGTATCTCCCGTCAGCGCAGCCTCTTGCCATGCGCCGACTCGCACGCCGTCCCCGAAGGTCGCCCCGTGGATGTAGTCGCCATTCGACCAGTTCGGGTTGCGCATTGCCTTCCAAGTCGTGTCGGTCGCCACCAAAACTTTGCCATTCTGAACCACCTCCGCCCAGAAACCCGGCTGACCATACGTCACGCTGGTGTTGCATGCCAATCCGCACGGCCACACCTCCACCAGAAGCTCGTTCTTGCCGACACGGGCGTATTTCTCCAGCGAAACGCGGCTCTTGAACCACCACCCCGCCTCGTTCTTTGGCCAGCGCTCCGAGTCCGGATTGAAATCGAAGCCCACCTCCACCGGGCCATCCGCCACAAACTGCCCATTCAGCCACACCCGACAGCAGATATCTGCGGAAAATTCCAAAAATACTCCATCTAACTTATTTATTATAAATGATTTATAAAAATCAACCTGAGTTTGGCAGCGGTCTTCGTCTTCCTTCCAGTCTGGCAACCAAATCCATTGTCCGTGCTTGTTCATAGGGGAAATCTCGTGGGAAAAGGTAACCTTGATTTAGAAACTAGCCATGCTAGCCCAACCACTACTATAGAGCCTTTTCATGGCACCGTACGCCAAATGGCTCTGAATTGGAGCGCAAACTA
This sequence comes from Victivallales bacterium, assembly GCA_017617415.1. Classification (GTDB taxonomy): domain Bacteria; phylum Verrucomicrobiota; class Lentisphaeria; order Oligosphaerales; family Oligosphaeraceae; genus RGIG1601. The sequence continues at coordinate 6,821 of JAFZWH010000141.1, forward strand.
CCGAATTCGCTCTATATTCTTGAGGTATGCCGGAGACCTCACACAAACTTCTTGCCGTGGACCTCGGAATGAAAGCCGGACTGGCGTGGTTCGACGAAAGCGGGCGACTCCTACGGGCACGCTCGACGCATTTTGCGGACCGCGCCACGCTCAAGCGTGCGCTTCCGGGCATCTGGCGCGAGGTGCCGGGCGTCATTCGCGTAGTGGTGGAAGGTGGCGGTTCGCTGGCGGAAATCTGGCTCAAGAGCGCCGCCCGTCGCGACATTGCCGTCACGCAGATCTGCGCGGAACAATGGCGCGCGGATGTTCTCACTCCCAGCCAGCGTCGCAATGGGCAGACCGCCAAGGCCGCCGCCTGCGCCAAAGCCGCTGAAATCGCCCGGCAGGACGGCTGCCCGCCCTGTCAGGAGCTCCTCGACGATGCGGCGGAGGCCATCGTCTTCGGCAAATGGTTTGCCAGCCGACAGGGTTGGGGGTAAAACCAAGTCGCTGAATCGGCATTATATTTCATTCGTTTCCGAAGTTTTCCACCTTATCACCGCACTTTCATGCCATCAAACGACCCCAAGCAGTTGTCCTACAGCCTCGTGGATTATATTGAGGCCATCCACACCCTCACCCATTTGCATGGACATGCGCACACCAAGGACATCGCGGAGCGCCTGAACGTCAAGATGCCTTCGGTGACCACTGCATTGAGGCAACTCAAATCAAGGGGACTCATCACCTATAACACGCACTACCCGGTCGAACTCACGGCGGATGGTTTGAAGATCGCTCAGCGCATCGCGAAGAGCCATCAGACTTTGGAGGATTTCTTCCTGCGCGCCTTCGCGCTGGACCCCGACACCGCGCATTTTGTCTCCAGCAGCATCGACCACATCGTGAACGAGGACATCGTAAAGCGCTTCATCATCCTGTGCAACGCCTTGCAGAAACGTACGGACTGCAAACCACTGGCCATCTATCTCACCGAGGCGATGCAGTTGCTCAACGACCATCCCGGCGACAACTATGCGCCCGCCACGGAATTGCCGCCAGGCACTCACTGCGTATTCGTGGCAGCCAGCAAGAACCTCGCGGACGCCGAGGCGAGGCTTGCAGAAATGCGGTTGACGCCGAAAATGGCAGTGCACATTGGAACTTTTTCGCTTGACGGCAGTACCCTCTCACTTCTGCTGGGCAAGGAACAGCGTCGCGTGGACATCCCAATTGCCATTGCCGAAAACCTCTGGATGCACGAGGTCCCCAAAAACACCAGCGATGCGACCTGACACCATGGCTCTTGGCATGCGATTCCATTCCGAGGACGGCTGGGGCGGTCAGGTTGCCGACGAAACCTGGCAACAGGAGTTCCGGCAGCTGGACGACTGGCTGGCAAACCACCCCGGCACGACGGTGGTCGCCTATCCCAGCCGCGAAGTGCGCCGCGTCGAAACCCCGCACGGCGTCATTTATCTGAAATACATCCGCGCACTCACGGACGCGGGGCTGGCCGGCCGCGACTGGTTCTCTTGGCTCAAATGGGTCTGTCGCCCTTCCCGCGCGCTGGCTACCTGGCGCATCTCGCAACGACTGCTGGCGGCGGGCTTCGCCTGCCCTGTTCCCGTCCTCGCCGTCCGACGACGACAGCATGGCTATCCCAACGACATTTTCGTGGCCCAGGAGGTCCCTCGCCCAAATCTCTGGGACGAGCCGGGAGACGTGACCGAACTGATCCGCATCCTCGCCGAGGAGACCGCACGTTTCCACGACGCGGGATTTGCACACGGAGACTTCATCCTCAGAAACCTCTGCCTCAACCCAGCCACTCGGCATCTTGTCTTCTTGGACAACGACCGCACTTGGCGCCCCCTGCCCCCAATCCGCCGCCACTACCAGCGGCGCAACCTCGCCCAGATGGCCTACAGCCTGCTGCGGCGCTTCGAGACCATCGAGGTCCCGCGCGCTTTTCTACGGGAATATCGCGACCTGGTTCCCACCCTCTCCGAACAAGCCGCCGCAAAACTCCTGCAGACGGCACAGGAGCGCTTCGCCAAACGCAAAAAGCCCTGACATACGTCAATCTCCCTGCGGGCGAGAACCAGAAGGACACGGGACATGGCACATGAGATGCGACTCCTGCGTTCCTTCCCCATTCCGTAAATTGCTAATTGCTAATTGCTAATTCGAATGTTCCAGCTCTCTTCGCCAATCCTTACCAACGAATGCCTCCACGGGGCATACCATCGGCTCACCATTGACCTGGGCAAACTGGCTCAAGACGCCCGCCCCGGCCAGTTTGTACAGGTGCAGATTCCTCAACTGGAGGGACATATTTTGCGGCGGCCTTTCAGCATCTGCGATGTGGACGGGACGGTAATGACGCTGGTGTACAAGACCGTCGGCACAGGCACCGAGGCGCTCGCCCGCGTTCAACCCGGCACCCCGCTGAATGTACTGGGACCACTGGGACATGGCTTTGACGAACTGCCCGCCGACCGCCCATGCGTCCTGCTCGGCGGCGGCTATGGCTGCGCGGCGATGCTCTTCTGCGCCCATTGGGCCGTCGCCCACGGCCGCCCTGCCCCGCAGGTACTGCTCGGCGCACGTTCGCAGGCCGATATCCTTTTGGAGGAGGAGTTCCGACGCCTTGGCTGCCAGGTCGGCGTCTCCACGGACGACGGTTCCTATGGGATGCCCGGACGCATCACCGTACTATTGGAGACCGTCCTCAAACGCCATGCCAACGCCTGGCTGGCCGCCTGCGGTCCCAAGCCAATGCTCAAGGCCGTCGCCCAGATGACCGAATTATTCCCCGGCACCCATTGCCAGGTCAGCCTGGATGAGATTATGTGCTGTGGCGTCGGTGCCTGCTTCGGTTGCGTCATCAAATGCAAAGCCCCTGACACCCCGCAGGGATGGTGCTACAAACGATCCTGCGCAGACGGACCGGTCTTTGAAAGCACTGACGTCTGCTGGGATTGATTTTCCTCGGGCTAATGCTTTTTTTCACAATATTTTGAAAAACCGCCAATAATTTGTGTAAGTTATTCGTTATCCCTGCGGACCGGTGGTTTTCCGGCGCCAAAGGGCAGAGATACCCAATGTAATTCTCATCTAAAAAAGGAGTAAAGGAAAAAGGATATGATTTCCGACAATGACACCATGAAGCTCTATATGCAGAGCATTGGCAAGTACCCGCTCGTCAGCCAGGAGGAGGAAGCGGAACTGGCCAAACGTATTGCCAAAGGCGACAACGAAGCACGCGACCGCCTCATTAGCAGCAACTTGCGACTGGTGGTGAAAATCGCCCACGACTTCAAGGGCCTTGGTCTGCCGTTGCTCGACCTCATCAGCGAAGGCAACATCGGCCTGATGCGCGCCGTCGAGAAGTTCGACCCCACCAAGGGTGCCAAACTCTCCAGCTATGCGGCGTGGTGGATCAAGCAGTCCATGCGCAGGGCGCTCGCCAACCAGGCACGTACCATCCGCATCCCCGTGCAGTCCGCCAGCAAAATCGGTAAAATCCAGAACGCCAAGGCGAAACTGATTCAGAAACTCGGCCGCGAACCCACCGACAAGGAGATCGCCAACGAGATCAACCTCACCGAGCGTACCGTCTCCGGACTGCGACAGGGCAAGACCAGCACCATTTCCCTCTTCGACCCCATCCAAAATGGCGCCGAAGGCGAATTCAAGGATATTATCGCCGATGAGAAGACCGCCTCCCCAAATGACCTCATGCGAGACGACGAGACCCTCGAGGTGATGATGCAGCTGGTCAACAAACTCCCCGACCGCGAACGCGTCATCCTCCAACTCCGTTTCGGACTGCCCCGCGACGACGGCAAGGTCGAGAAGCCCAAGACCCTTGAGGAGGTCTCACGCTCCATCGGACGTACCCGCGAACGAGTCCGTCAAATCCAGAACCAAGCCCTCGAGACCCTCCGAAATGCTCTTGAGGAGCAAAAGACCATCGAGGAGTCCAACCGCGAAAACAACGAGGAAGACGACGACTACTAATTTTCGTCCTACGAGTTGCAGAATCCTGCCGAGGATTTATAGTACCTCTAATTACAATTTTAGTTTCACCTTTCAGCATACGAGGTAAATACCATGTCCATTCATCCCAGCCTGCGCACCAAAGGCGCCGTCAGCGAAAAGCGCAATGTCCTCAAACGCCACGAGCGCGTGGACAAGCTCAAGAAGGAAGGCCGCTTCCATGACGGAGACAAACCCTGGGGTCTTCCCAAAACCAAGCCCGAGGACTAAGTCGCATCTGACACGTTCTTCCATTGACTGAAGACCGCATCCACTTCCTCCTTGGGGAATGTGGATGCGCTTTTTTTTACGTCAGGGCATTTTCTATCGAATCAATTGTATTTTCATAAGAGTCTGCACCATGTGGGATTACACCGATAAAGTCAAGGACCATTTTCAGAATCCGCGCAATGTCGGTCTCTTGGAGGACGCTGACGGCATTGGCGAAGTCGGCAACATCATCTGCGGCGACGCGATGAAACTCTCGGTGAAACTGACCGAGGACAAGAAGCGCATCGCCGACGCGCGCTTCCAGACCTTCGGCTGCGCCTCCGCAATCGCCTCCGCTTCAGCGCTGACCGAACTGCTGAAGGGCAAGACGGTCGAGGAGGCCGCGAAATTGACCAACCAGGACATCGCGGACTACCTGGGCAGCCTTCCCGAGGCGAAGATGCACTGTTCGGTGATGGGCATGGAGGCCTTCCAGGCCGCCCTCGCCGACATCCGCAAGAAGCATCCCGAATACCAACTGCCCGGCACCAATGAGCCCGAGGGCATGGACCGCGTGGTCTGCCAGTGCTTCAATGTCACCGAAGGCAAAATCCGCGAGGTCATCCGCCTGAATCACCTTAAGACCGTCGAGCAGGTTACCGCCTACACCAAAGCCGGCGGCGGCTGTGGCGGATGCCACGAGGAAATCCAGCAGATTCTGGACAACGAACTGGCGCACGAACACCTCGACCACGAGGCAAAGGCCGCCCAGGCGAAGATCACCGAACTGGCCAAAAGCGCTTCCCAGACGGTCAAGGAGAACGCCGGTCCCCTCACGCCCTTCCAGAAGATGCGGCTCATCCAGCAGGTCTTCGACGCCGAAATCCGCCCCGGACTTCAGGCCGATGGCGGCGACGCCGAATTGGTTGATGTGGATGGCGACAAGGTGCTGGTGAAACTCCAGGGACGCTGTGCAACCTGCGCCATCGCCGACAAGACCATCGAGCATTGGATTGAGGCCAAACTGCGTGAGCAGGTCTCGCCCGCAATCGCGGTTGTACAAGTGCATTAATTGTCAAGAATTGTCGTAAATTGCCCGATTATGTCCACCTCTGTCATCTATCTGGACAACAATGCCACGACCGCCGTGGCGCCGGAGGTCTTCGAGGTAATGAAGCCTTTCCTCACCTCCGAATACGCGAATGCATCGAGCATCTATCCCTTTGCCAGCGAGCCACTTCACGCGATTTCCCGTGCCCGCGAGCAGATGGCGGCGCTATTGGGTGCCGAGCCGGAGGAGATCATCTTCACCAGCTGCGGCAGCGAATCCGACAACGCCGCTTTGCGTAGCGCAATCAAGACGCAGACGGGGCGCCGTCGCATCCTGACCACCGCCGTCGAGCATCCCGCGATTCTGAACACCTGCCGCGACCTGGTCAAATACGCCGGCATCCACGTGGACTACCTCAGCGTGGATAAATTCGGACGCGTGGACCTCGACGAAGCCAAGGCGCTCATCTCCGAGGACACCGCGCTGGTCAGCGTGATGTTCGCCAACAACGAGATTGGGAACCTCTATCCCATCCGCGAACTGGCGCGCCTCGCCCACGCCAAAGGCGCCCTCTTCCACACGGACGCCGTGCAGGCCATCGGCAAGGTCAAAATCGACCTGACCAACGACCTCAAGGATGTGGATTTCCTCTCACTCTCCGGTCATAAGTTCCATGCGCCCAAAGGCATCGGCGTACTCTTCAAGCGTCGGTTCTCGCCTTTCGCGCCATATCTGACTGGCGGCCATCAGGAACACCAGCTGCGCGCCGGCACTGAGAATGTCGCCTACATCGCCGGACTCGGCAAGGCCGCCGAACTGGCCGCCGCCAACCTCGAGGAAGAGAACACCCGCGTCAAGGCCCTGCGCGACAAACTGCAGGACGGTCTGCTGGCCACCTGCCCCGACGCCGCCGTGAATGGCGATGTGGAGCATCGACTGCCCAATACCGTCAATATCGGCTTTAAATATATTGAGGGCGAGGCCATTCTCCTGCGCCTCTGGGACCGCGCCCACATCTGCGCCTCCTCCGGCTCCGCCTGCACCACTGGCTCCCTGGAGCCCTCCCATGTCCTGCGGGCGCTTGGGCTGGACTACAAGGCGCTCCACGGAAGCATCCGCTTCAGCCTCTCTCACTACAACACCGAGGCCGAAATCGACCGCGTGCTGGAAGTGATGCCGCCCGTCATCCGCAATCTCCGCGACCTCTCGCCCTTTGGCAGAGTTTAAAGTAAAATGGGAGGGACGCGCGCCCGCGCGACCTGCCAACGGGAGGGACGCGCTCCCGCGCGACCTGCCTGGCAATTCGAGGAGAGGTGAGAGGTTCAAATCCTTCCTTTGCATTCGGAACCTCTGACTTCTGACCTTTAACTTCTGCTGGCGGGGCGCCAGCAGTTCTTTCCTACCCCCATGGAAGAGTCCATCTACGCAGTATTGATTGAGACCGCCGCCGAGGACGTCCCGGCGTTGGACGAGTTGATGGGCACGCTGGACCTCCCCCCTCAGGCGGTCTCCAGTTACGAGGATCTGGAGAGTGGCGTCGGCAAGACCTTCATCCTCTGCGACACGCCGGAGGAGGCGACTGCCGCCGAGACGCACGTCACGCCGATCCTGCGCCAGTGGGAGCATCTGCTCTCCGAACCAATTCGGTCAATCACGCAGACCACCATCAAGCGCGAGGACTGGTCCGAGAGTTGGAAGAAATATTTCCACCCTTTCCGTGCATCGAAACGCCTGGTCATCAAGCCCTCGTGGGAGGACTACACCGCGCAGGGAGAGGACATCGTGCTGGAAATCGACCCCGGAATGTGCTTCGGAACGGGTTCCCACGGCACCACGATGGGCTGCCTGCAATACATTGACGAATTGGCCGCCGCCCCCGACCGTCCCTATTCGCTGATCGACGCCGGCTGTGGCACGGGCATCCTCTCGATGGCCGCCCACCGCCTCGGCTATGGCCCCATCTTCGCCTTTGACTACGACCCCGCCGCCATCCATGTCAGCGACGAGAACCTCACGCGTACTGGCATCCGTGACCAGGTGGAACTTGCCGAGGGCGATGTGAATACCCTCCAGCCGCCTTTTCAGGCCGACCTCGTGGTCGCCAACATCCTTGCGCCAGTTTTATTGACCGCCGCCGAGAACCTCGCCAAGATGGTGCGTCCCGACGGACGACTCGTCCTCTCCGGCATCCTCACCTCACAATATGACGAAGTCCTGGAGCGCTTCACGCATCTGGGCTTCCAGGACCTCGAGCGCCGCACCATCAAGGAGTGGACCAGCGGCGTCGTGTGGAAAAGGTGAGGTACTGCTGGTGCCACGCCAGCAGAGAGACGAGAGGTGAGAGGTGTTTAAAGTTTAAAGGGAAAAGGGAAAAGTTCAGGACTCAGGACTCTGGTCTCAGGTCCCACCAGGAAGGTGAGAAGTGTGATCCAGCGCACTCTGTGTGGCCTCCCTCTGCTCAAGAAATGTTTCCGCACCAACACGAAACCGCCCGCCGACTCGTCTGAGCCAACGGGCGGTTTTTCATTCCAGTTTTAGACCTCGTGTAGTGTCTTACCAACTGGCACCATCTGGCGGTGCCCAGGCCTCCAGCTTGCGCTCGGTCTGATAGAGCGTCGAGTTGAAACGCGGCGACCAGTAGCGGCGGGAGCGGTAGCCACCGGCGCCATACTGATATACGTGTGGGCTGAGGGACGCGACATGGCCGTCGCCAAAGCAGAGGTTGGTCTTTCCGTCGTGGGGGGCACGGGCGGGATAATAGCCGTAGCGGCCATTGGAGTTGAACATCCCTGGGTAGCAGGGACCGACATTGATCAGGTACGAGGCGCCGCCGTCAATCAGGGAAGGCGCCAACTCGGGGGGCGCGGAGTCCGCACGCCAGACGGCCCGGCTGGTCGCGCCGAAACTGGCCAATTCGCTGACCGTGACCATGGTTCGCTTGTCCGCCGCCTCCGAAATGTAAACCAGGCCGTAAGTCCAGAAATTCGTTCCGTAGGAGCAGTGGTTGACGACGTTAGTGCGGTCCACTGCGCCATCGGAGGGGATGTAGTCCTCCAAACGGCATGGGGAGTCCGGGCACTGCAACGCCTTCAGCGACACCTTCTCGACACGATAGAGATAGACCTCCATGGGATACGCATTCCAGGTGGCCAGCCCCGCGATGGGCATGCGTCCGCCCAGAAAATGGTCGTTGTAGTCGGCCGCGTAGAGGTTGTTTTCCAGCCCCTGTTGCTTGAGGCTGTTCATGCAGGAGATGGCACGCGCCTTTGCGCGCGCCTTCGCCAGCGCGGGCAGGAGCATGGAGGCCAGGATGGCAATGATCGCGATCACCACCAGCAGTTCAATCAGGGTAAAGGACTTGCGCATGTTCGTTTTTTGAAGTAGGAAGGTTGCGGTTGACAAGAAGAAATGCTTTCTTATTATAGGTATAATTGGCCAGAAAATCAAGACCTGACGCGTATTTTCCACGAAAAAAGACAATCTTTGGGGGACTTGCGCGTCAATGCAGGCAAAACGGAGTAAAGTAACGCAAATTTCCATGTTCTTCCATTTTATCCCCCAGCCAAAGACCATGCATTTTCGTCAAATCCACCTTGATTTCCACACCTCTCCGCTGATCCCCGGCATCGGCAAGGCCTTCAACAAAAAAGAGTGGCAGGAGACGCTCAAGAAGGCCAACGTGGACTCCATCACCCTCTTCGCCTACGGGCACCACGGCAACGCCTACTTCGACGCCAAGGAGTCCCCACGCCACCCGCATCTGGACTTCGACCTGCTGCGCGCCCAGATGGACGCCTGCCACGAAATCGGCGTCGCCACGCCCGTCTATATCAGCGCCGGACTCTTCGAGAACTACGTGGACAAGCACCCCGACTGGCTGGAGCACCGCTTCGGGCAGAAGTTCTCCAAGCACTACGCCTCCTTCAAGAAATTCTGTTTCGGTGGTCCCTGGCTGGACAAGCTCTGCGCCATCACCCGCGAGGTCGTCACCCGCTTCCCAGATGCGGACGGCATCTTCTTCGACATCATCAACCAGGGTCCCTGTGTCTGCAAGCACTGCACCAAGCGGATGAAGGCGCAGGGCCTTGACCCGAAGAATATAGAGGACGTGAAGGCCTTCGCGCATCAGGTGCTGATGGAATACTACCGTCGCACCACCGAGGCGGTCCATTCGATCGACCCGAAGATGCGCGTCTTCCACAACTCCGGCAATGTCGCCGTGGGCACGGAGGAGATTCTGCCCTACTTCACGCATCTGGAACTGGAGTCCCTGCCCACTGGCGGCTGGGGCTACGACCACTTCACCATGAGCGCGGCCTTCGTCCGCAACCTCGGACTCGATTTCCTGGGCATGACTGGCAAATTCGCGACCACCTGGGGCGAGTTCGGCGGTTTCAAGCACCCCAACGCCCTGCGCTATGAATGCGCGGCGATGATTGCCAACGGCGCCAAGTGCTCCATCGGCGACCAGCTCCATCCCTCCGGAAAACTCGACTTCTCCACCTACTGCGAAGTCATCGCGCCCGCCTACCGCGACGTCCGCGAAAAGGAGGCGTGGTGCGACGGCGTGACCTCCAAGACCCCGCTGGCCATCCTCTCCTATGCGCCTGGCTTCGGCCCCACCACGGTCGTCCGCGAGGCCTCCACCGGCGCCGCGCGAATCCTCGCCGAAAGCCATATCCCGTATGACATCGTGGACCAGCATCTCCCGTGGGACAAATACGGCTATCTCATCGTGCCGGACAATGTCCTGCTCGACGCCAAACTCCTCAAGCAACTCAACGCCTTCCGCAAGCGCGGCGGAAAACTCATCCTCTCCGCCGATGCGGGACGCCAGCTTCTCCCTGACGGCAAGCCCGGCCCCTTCGCCCTCAAGAACCTCGGCTTCCAATTCAAGGGCGAGACCGAGTGGACGCCGGACTACCTCCAGGCCGACACGAAATTCGCGCCGGCCTTCGTCCACACGCCGATGGTGATGTACTACGGCGCGCGCAAAATCAAGGCCAACCCAGGCGTCCAGTCGCTTGGCGACCTCTACGCGCCCTACTTCAACCGCACCGCCGACCACTTCTGCAGCCACGCGCAGACGCCCTACCAGCCCAAGTCCTCCGGCTTCTCGGCCGGCGTGATGACCGACGACGTGCTCTACTTCGCGCACCCCGTCTTCAGCGCCTACAACGCCCTGGGCGCCGTCGCGCTTCTGCAGTATGTCCAGAAGGCCCTCTTCGCCTTCCTGGGCGCGGACACCCCCGTGGTCGCCAAGGGACTCTCATCCATCGGCCGCGTGACCTATATGCGTCAGGAGGCGCAGAAGCGCGACGTGGTGCATCTGCTCTACGCCCCGACCGCCCAGCGTGGCATCGCGGTGCTCCCCGGAGCGCCATTCTTCAC
>JAFZWH010000142.1 GCA_017617415.1 Victivallales bacterium
TCTAACCTCTAACCTCATAATTTTACGATGGGTGAATACTCGCGCCAACCTGTCAAGGGACTGCAGTTTGATCTGCTGGACCTCGCACCTGAGGGCAAAACGCTCGAAGGCGACCTGGAGTGCGCGGAATTCGATTTGGACAACCTGATTCGGCGCACCTTCACGGCGCCCATCCACTACCAACTGAAACTCACCCCCATCAATGGTGGCCACGATTTGCTGGTTCAGGGAAATCTCTCTAGCCAACTCACTGTCGTATGCGACCGTTGTGACGAATCCTTCGACTGGGAACTCTACACCAACGATGTCTGCCACGAGATCGAGGATGCCTTCGGCACCACCGTGGACCTCACCGATGACTTAAGGGAAGACATCCTGATGGCGCTCCCGCAACAGTTTCTGTGCAGCGAGGAATGCAAGGGACTCTGTCCAAATTGTGGCAAAAACCTCAACCATGGTTCCTGTGACTGTGATAACACAGCCGAGACGCAGGAAGAAGCCTCGCCGAATGAGAAATCTAGCGAAGCCAGTCCCTGGAGCCAGCTCGACCAGTTGAACCTTTCTTAATTTTTGTTATAACATACTAACCATCAACAACTTAAGGAGTTAATCATGGCTGTTCAACAAAGCAAAGTCAGTAAGATGCGGGTTCGCCAGCGCAAGGCCGCCAACCGCTACAAGGGTGTCCAGCCCACCACCTGCACCAATTGTGGCGCACCGTGCCTGCCGCACCGCGTCTGCAAGGCCTGTGGCTACTATGATGGCAAGCAGGTCATTCAGGTGAAAGCCGCCAAAGAAGACTAACCTTCAGACTGCCAGTCCGTTAAGGATTATTCTTTGATTCTTCGGACTGGCATTCTTTCCCGTCGGCCTCGAATGGGTACGCCCGACATCTCTATTGCCGTGGACGTCATGGGGGGTGATTACGCCCCCGATGCCATTATGGATGGTGTCGCCGAGGCTCTGGAGCGTTTCGGCAACGCATACAAGTTATTTTTGGTCGGAGACAAGACGCGAATTCGCGAGAATTTGGAGCGTCTGAGTCTCTCTGAGGAGGATGCCCGCCTCGAAATTGTCCATGCCGCAGAAGTCATTGGGATGGACGAGCATCCGGTGAAAGCCATCCGAGAGAAGCGCAAAAGTTCTATCACCCTTGCAATGGACTTGGTAAAGGCTGGGCGTGCGCAGGGTGTGTTCAGTGCCGGCTCGACCGGCGCGGCCGTGGGTGCCGCTTTCCTCAAATGGCGGATGCTGCCTGGACTGGCGCGCCCCGGATTGGCCACGCTGCTTCCCAAGGAGGGCGGTGGTCACTGGGTGCTGATGGACTCCGGCGCAACGGTGGACTGCACGCCGACCTACCTCGCGCAGTTCGCCGTGATGGCTGACCTCTATGCCCGTGATATGCTTCACCGTAAGAATCCCACCATCGGATTGCTCTCCAATGGAACAGAAATCGGCAAAGGCAACCGCCAGACGCAGGATGCCTTCCGGCTTATCCGCGAAATCCCAGGCATCAACTTTGTCGGCAATGTCGAGGGACATGACCTCTTCAAAGATGATTTGGATGTCGTAATCTGTGATGGCTTTATCGGCAACATCGTCCTCAAGACCAGCGAGCAATTGGCGCGCAGCCTCTCGAAAATGATAAAAAACTCCATCATGTCCAAGACGATGTGGAAGATGGGCGGGGTTTTGTGCAAAGGTGCCTTTGGAGCCATCAAGCAAGCGACCGACGCCTCGGAGATTGGCGGAGTGCCACTGCTTGGTGTAAATGGCTGCTGCATCATCGGTCATGGCAATTCCAACGGCCACGCCGCCGCCAATGGCATCCGTGCCGTCGGCGAGTTCATCAGTAGCCGCATCAACGAGAAAATTGTCGCGCAAGTCCACGACTTCGCATTGGCAGAAATGAATTGACGCCACGCATTTCAAAAAACATTGGAATGCTGTGGATTACAGGCACTAAGTTGAAATGACAAGACTTGGGTTAGTATTTGCCGGTCAAGGTGCCCAGCACCCTGGAATGGGTGCGCAACTCTATTCTTCCTCCCCCGCCGCCCGACATCTGTTTGACCAGGCGGACGCCATACTCGGCTGGACTCTTTCGCGCCTCTGCTTCAATGGCCCCCAGGAAGAACTGACCGCTTGCGCACACTGCCAGCCGGCCATATTCACCACCTCATTAGCCGCCTGGGCAGCCCGAAATGAATCCCCGCAGGATGAAATCCCTGCAATGGCCGGTGGATTGTCGTTGGGCGAACTTGCCGCATTTACGGCGGCCGGTGTCTTTGATTTTGAAACTGGTCTTAAAGTCGTCGCCGAGCGTGGACGGCTGATGGACGAATGCTGTCAGCGCACGCGTGGAGCAATGGCAGCGGTGCTGGGTGCCGAGCCGGAAAGCGTAGCGCAAATCGCCCAAACACACGGCATCGACGTGGCAAATTACAACTGTCCAGGCCAATTGATCGTCAGTGGCGAATTGGAATTGGTAAAGTCTGCATGCGAGGAACTTGCGCCAGTTGCAATGAAAATCGTCCCGCTGGAGGTCGCTGGTGCATACCACTCGCGGCTGATGCGTCCGGCTGGTGAAGCCTTCCTGGAATACCTGAATTCCGTACCGCTGCACATCCCAAGTTTTCCAGTAGTCCACAATGTGACTGGCATCGAGGCAGATGCCACACCAGAATCCATCCGAAAACGGCTTGCCGAACAGGTTTACTCTCCCGTCCGCTGGGAGAACTGCTGCCGAGTGCTGATGCAAAACTGTGACAAGTTGCTGGAACTCGGTCCAGGGCAAGTCCTCACCGGCTTGGCACGGCGCATCGACCGCCGTTTCCCCACCGAGGCGACGAACCTGTAAATACGGAATGGCAGGGTGCGGGGGCGCAGTCCCCGTAGAATTGTAGGGTGCAAACAGAGGGATTTTATGCAAAGCAAACTACTTGAGAACAAGACCGCGCTAATCACAGGCGGAACTCGGGGCATCGGCTATGCCATCGCCGGAACTTTTCTGCGCGAAGGCGCACGCGTCGCCATCCTCGGCACCTCGGCAGACAAGGCGATTGCCGCCGCGATGAAACTCGCGCAAGAGGCCTCGGTCTCCATCGACCAGGTCACCGGCTTTGGCGTGGACGTAAAGGACACCACCGCCGTCGCCAACACCATTGAGAGCGTGGTCGCCCTCTTCGGCGGCAAACTTGATATCCTGGTGAACAACGCCGGCATCACCCGTGACAATCTGGTGATGCGGCTGGACGAACAGGAATGGGACGCTGTTATCGACACCAACCTCAAGGGCGTCTTTAACTGCATCCGCTCCGCCATCCGGCCGATGATCCGTGCCCGAAGCGGCCGTATCATCAACATCTCCTCGGTGGTCGGACTTATTGGCAATCCCGGCCAGGCAAACTATGCCGCCGCCAAGGCAGGCGTGTTGGGACTCACCAAAACCATCGCCCGTGAACTGGCTTCGCGGAATATTTTGGTCAACGCCATCGCGCCAGGTTTCGTGGACACCGACATGACCGCCGTCCTTGACGAGGAATACCGTCAGAAACTCACCGAACAGATTCCGCTCAAGCGCATCGCATCCCCGCAGGAGATCGCCGAAGTCGCACTCTTCTTGGCAGGACCTGGCGCCAGCTACCTGACAGGGCAGTGCATCTCTGTCGATGGGGGAATGCACATGTGAAGTCAAGGAGATTTCTTCGCCCGCAAATCACTTGCAAATCGCGTCAGAGGGATTATAGTAAGGCAATTGACTTTTTTTTGACTTGAGGCCCTTTCCGCAGGAGTTTGCGATGCGGCAGTTCAAGTCCAGGACCATTTCTTTCATACCATTCTTTACAGTAAGGAGTTAATACACATGGCAGACATCCAGGACATCACGGAAAAAGTGAAGGCAATCATCGTCAAACAACTTGCCGTCAATCCGGATCAAGTCACTCCCGAGGCACGTTTCATTGAAGATCTTAACGCCGATTCTCTGGATACCGTCGAATTGGTGATGGAGTTCGAGGAAACTTTCGATCTGCGTATTTCCGATGATGTGGTCGAAAACATGCTTACCGTCGGTGCCGCAATCGATTACATTGCCAAGAAGTTGGACGAAAAGGCCGCAGCCGGGACTCCCGAAGCATAGCCTCGTTGATGCATTTGTCCGGAGTTTTCAAAAACATCCTCCGGGAAAATGATGTAAACGCCACACTTCCTCATGGAGTTGTGGCGTTTTTTTCACCAGACCGAGAGAAAAAATATATACTTAGCATTTTATAAACAACACCTTAACCAATCAATCATCTCAGTTCGGCCCGTCAAGTGAGGCGAAATGGCAGAAGGAGTCAAGCGGATGAAAGAAGCACGTCGCATCGTCGTAACAGGTCTTGGAGTAGTATCTCCAGTGGGAAGCAATGTGGAAAGCGCTTGGGGAAATCTTCTGGCCGGGCATTCGGGCATCCGACGGATTCCAAAATTTGCGGAGCAAGACTATCGTTGTCAGTTGGCCGCCGAAGTCGCTGACTTGGACATGGACAAATATTTGCCGCCCAAGGAGCAGCAGCGCATGGACTCCTTCTGCCACTATGCTTTGGCGGCGGCTCAGCAGGCAATGGAATCCTCCGGTCTTCAGGTGGGAACGGACATTGCGCCCGAACGCATTGGCGCCTTGGTCTCCTCCGGTATTGGCGGACTAACCACCTCGACCTACCAGTCCCAGCGTCTGGGTACGCTTGGTTCGCGAATGGTCTCGCCCCTCACCATCCCGGAAATCATCGCGGACATGGCCACGGGGCACATCGCCATTCGATTTAACCTCCAGGGTCCCAATTTCGGCATTGTATCTGCTTGCGCTTCAGGGCTTCACTCGATTGGAGAAGCCGCCTGGATCATCCAGCGAGGGGACGCCGAAGTGATGCTCGCCGGCGGCACCGAGGCAGGGGTGACAGATCTTGCCCAGGCCGCATTTGGCGCCATGCGCGCCCTCACCGGCTCACACAACGACGATCCCGAACATGCCTCCCGCCCCTTCGACGCGACCCGCGACGGTTTTGTGCCAGGCGCAGGAGCGGGTATCTTGGTGTTGGAGGAATTTTCTCATGCGCAAAAACGCGGAGCCAATATCCTCGCCGAAATCTCTGGCTATGGAGCGACCTGCGACGCCCACCACATCACCGCCCCAGTAGATGACGGCTCTGGTGCCGCCCGTGCGATCCGTATTGCGTTGGAACACGCCGAACTCACCCCCGAAACGATCGGATACGTGAATGCGCACGGCACATCGACTCCACTCAATGACCTGGTGGAGACCCGTGCGCTCAAGTTGGCCCTGGGGGAACACGCCTATCATACTGCCATCTCCAGTACCAAGTCGATGACCGGCCACATGCTTGGGGCGGCCGGCGGTTTCGAATCCGTGGTCTGCGTCCAAGCGCTGTGCCATGGAATCGCGCCAGGCACCATGAATCTCGCCACCCCCGACCCGGAATGCGATTTGGACTATCTCCCGAACGCGGCCCGAGAACTGCCTGGCCTCAAACATGTTCTCAAGCTCAACATGGGCTTTGGCGGACACAACGCCGCCGTGGTGTTCTCGCGTATCTAAGATTACTTCTACAACCACCGCAAACCATTCATTACGAACAGATGAATTACCAATATCAGGACCAAGGCGAACGGGCGGCGGTAATGCAAAAAGTGCGACGCTTAGTGGTGAAGGTCGGCTCCAATCTGGTGCGCGAGACTCCCGCCGCGCGTACTGGAGAATTGATTGACCAGCTGGTCGCTCTGCGTAAGCATGGCACCGAGGTCATCCTCGTCACCTCCGGAGCCATTCCCTTGGGAATGAATATCTTGAATCGCAAAAACCGCCCCAAGGACATGGCCAAGGTCCAGGCACTTGCCGCATTGGGACAATGTTATTTGATGCGCCATTACGAAAATGCCTGCGAGGCTCATGGCTTCCACTGCGCACAACTGCTTATCACGGCGGCAGATCTCCAGAACCGCGACCGCAACCTTCATGTGACTGCGTGTCTTGAGGCACTCTTGGAGGCAGGGGTCTTGCCAGTCATCAATGAGAACGACTCCGTCTCTGTCGAACAAATCAAAATCGGCGACAACGACACGCTGGCCGCAATGGTGGCGACGATGCTCGGCGCCGATCTAACGGTGCTGCTGACCACCATCGACGGCTTCCACGAAAGCGGAAAGGCCGATGGCGAACTCGGACAACGCATCAGCGTCATCCGTGAACTGGATGACCGGCTTCTGGCAATGGCCGGCTCCACCGATGGAAATCCATACTCCACTGGAGGGATGATTACCAAACTCCATGCCGCATCCATCTGCACCACGGGTGGGCATGCCTTGGCGATTGTGGACGGTCACGACTTTGGAAATCTGAGACGCTTCCTGGAAGGCGAGGACTTGGGCACCCTCTTTCTCCAGCCTGACCTCTCCCATCCAATGCGCTCCTGGCAGCGTTTCCTCGCATTCTTCTCCGAACCCACCGGCAGCCTCATCCTGGACGCGGGGGCGACCGACGCCCTCATACGCCACAACAAGAGTCTCCTTCCGGGCGGAGTCCTGGGGGCCAGTGGAACCTTCCGCAAGGGCGACACTGTCCGCCTCGTCGGCCCTGACCGCACCGAAATTGCTCGTGGCGTGGTGAATTTCTCCTACGAGGAACTTGCAAAGATTTGTGGGGCAAAGACTTCGGAGTTATCCAGCCGTCTCGGCCACCCTGTCGAAAACACCGAAGTCGTTCACAAGGACTACCTTGTGATTATCAAATAACATCGTGTTCATTCCGCGGTTGGCGCCCTACAATTCTACGGAGCTGCCCCCCGACCCCTGCCCTCCTCATTCCTCATTATTAGAATATGGAACTCCTTTCTCCTGCTGGCAATCTCGAAACCGCAATGGCCGCCTTTGAATACGGGGCAGATGCCGTGTATGTGGGTCTCAAGCAATTCTCCGCCCGAGCGGATGCCGAGAATTTTACACCTGAGGATCTAGAGGTTTTGATGGGGCTGGCGCACGACAACCCAGAGTGGCCACGCAAAGTCTATGTGGCAGTCAACACCCTGCTGCGTCAGGAGGAACTTCCGCAGCTGTTGCCGTTATTGCATCACCTGCGTGACCAAGCGGTCGATGGCGTGATTGTGCAAGACCTGGGCACGGCGCACTTGTTGCGTAACTATTTCCCTGAGCTTCCGTTGCACGCCTCCACCCAGATGGCTATCCACAATGTCTCCGGCATGATTGCATGCCGTGACCTCGGCTTCAGCCGCGTCATCGCCGCACGGGAACTCACGCTGGAGGAAATCTCGCTGATGGCCGCCGTCCCCGGCATCGAACTGGAGGTCTTCATCCATGGTGCACTTTGCTATGCATACAGTGGACTTTGCTTGCTTTCCAGCGTATTGCGCGGACATAGCGGAAATCGCGGAGAGTGCAGCTATGTCTGCCGGAATAGCTGGACTGTCACCAACCACGGTCGCACCATTCAAGAGAATTGCAGCCTGATGTCCATGAAAGACCTGGCTGTCACCGACACCATTAGTGCCTTGCAGAAACTCAAGGTCGCTTCGGTGAAGATCGAGGGGCGGAAAAAGACTCCGCTCTACGTCGCGGCGGTCACCAATTACTACCGCAATCTCATCGACAGCACATTTGAACCCGGAGAACGCCAGCAGTGCGAACAGGACATCAAAACCATCTTCTCACGCCCATGGACCAAATTCCACCTGCTCAATGAACGGGCGGCCTCTGTCACCGACCCGCATACGACAGGTCCGCGTGGAGCCGAAGTCGGCGTGGTTTCTGCCGTGGTGCCTGGCTCCCGCCGAAACTCCCCAGACTACCTGCGCTTCCAACTCAAAAACCAGGTGCTCTCACGCCACGATGGTCTGCAAGTTGAACCGCCTGGCTCAAACCGGCCCTATGGTTTCCCGGTGGACGAACTGCACGTCTATTCGCAAGGCGGTCAAGAACGCTTTGAGAATGTCTTTACCGCCGAACCTGAGATGACCGTCGAAGTCCCCCTCCCGCCTGACCACCCGGAAATCGAGCCAGGGCTGAAAGTCTTCTGCACCTCTTCGCAAGAAGTCAAAAGCCGTTATTCCTGGCCCTCGATTCGGCCGGCGCTCATGCGCTCTCGCCACCCCGTCTATTTTGCGCTCACCATCGCCCGCGACCACCTCACAGTGATCTCCCAGCCCTGTATCGGCGAACGCGAACTGCCGGATGTGACCACTACGCTCCAGCTGGAGACACCTCTGGTCCCCGCCAAAAACACCCTGGAGCATCTCGCGGAGGCAATCCGCAAATGCTTTACCAAACTGGGCGACACCGAGTTTGAACTGCAAGATATCCGCATAAACAACCCCGAACAGCTCTTTGTGCCAGTTTCCTTGCTGAACGAGTTGCGTCGCCAAGCCGCTGAAGACGTGTCGCAAATGCTCGCGGAGGAGCGCAGCAACGACATCACATCCATTACCTCGGTCGAAGATGCATGGCAGCCACAACCTTCAAAAGATACTCCGGAACGCCCGGTCTGGCTTCTGAAAGTGGATCGACCATTTCTGCTTAATCTGCTCTCGGCAAGCGAATTGGAGAAAGTCCACGAGGTCATTGTGGACCTTGGAATGACGGCCGACGAGGATATCATCGGACCGCTCCGCGCCCTCTCCGAAAAGCTTGACCGCATGCGTATCCGCCTCGCCATCCCCACATTGCAACATGTAAATGACGGTCATGACTGGAGCGCCCTCGCCAATCGGCTGTTGCTCGCGGGCTTCCGCAAGTGGCAAATCTCCAACCTCGGCGCCCTACCCCTCCTGGCGGAAGGAAAAGTCACCCCGCAAAACTGCTCGGTGACCGCCGACTGGCCACTGTACGTAACCAATCGGACGGCTGCGCATTTTCTTTATGAACAGGGCTTTGAACGAATCACTTTGGCACCGGACGACACATTGGAAAACACGATGTCGCTCCTCAATGACCTATCGCCATTTGCGGAAATTCCAGTCTTCCAAGACACTCCGCTGGCAATCTCCGATGTCTGTGCCTTTGCCAGCATGAAAGGCTTTTGCCCCAATTCACGCGCCTGCAATTTCACCGAACTGGAACTGACCAGTCGCAATGGCGAGGAGCTTTTGGCCATCAACCACAACTGCCAAACGGTATATCTCCGCAAGAAGCCTCTTGATCGCACTGGCATCCTCCCCACTCTTGCCGCCGCAGGAGCACGATATTTCCGCGCCGATTTCATCTGGCGAAACTGGTCGCCCCGCGATGTAAAGCTGAAATGGCTGGAATTGGCGCAGTATTAGCCCCTTATGCCCTCCGCTCCGACCATAGCCACCTTGGCGCCGATGGCAGGCTACACCGACCTGCCGTTTCGGCGAGTCTGCCGACGCTACGGGTTGTATTACGGCACCACCGCACTCATTGACGCAGGAGCACTCGTTCACGGCAATCCAGACAACGTGGCAATTCTCCATCGCGGAGAAGAGGAGGAATGGCTGCAGGTGCAGTTGCTTGGCAGCATCCCAACGGACATCCGAACCTCCACGCGCATCCTGCGGGATGGCCCCTGGCACTTCGATGCCCTGAATTTCAACATGGGTTGCCCGGTTCGCAAGGTCGTCAAGCGACTGGCAGGCGCCGCCTTGATGAACCAGCCTGTCCGCGCCCTCGAATGTCTCAAAGAAATGCGCGACAACTGGCCTGGCGTTCTCACCGTCAAAATGCGCATCCTCAAGGAGGACACCCCGGAACCCACCATCCAGCTCGCCCAACAGCTGGAAGCCATCGGAGTGCAAGGTCTGGCCATTCATGGGCGGCTGGCGCGGATGCTCTATTCCGGTCCTGTTCACACCCAGATTATCCGTGCGGTGCGCGAGAACGTCAAAATTCCCGTCATTGCAAATGGCGGCATCTTCAGCTTGGAGGATGCCCAAAGGCTTTCCCAGGAAACCGGCTGCGAACGCGTGATGGTCGCTCGCGGAACTATCGGAGTGCCATGGATTTTCCGAGACATCGCCACAGGAACCATCCTCCCCGTCTCGCAAGAAGAACTACTTGATGTGATGACCGAGCATGTGGACCAGATGGTTCAGGAATACGGTGAAAAAGGCGCAATGATTCTCAGCCGAAAAATCATATCATCCTATCTTGGCGGACGCGGCTTCCCGCATGAGCTACGTGCCCAGGTCGTCAATATTGCCACCTGGCAGGATTTCGCCACCCTGCGTTCCAAGTTGACCATCTGCCCGGTCCAAGTCACCGACTTCCACGGATAAAACGTCCCAGGTCCTCAGGTCGCCTGAATTGCAGACATGATATCAAAAAAGGACTGCGCATATCAAATGCGACAGTCCTCAAAAAGAATTGGCGGAGTTGATGGGGCTCGAACCCACGACCTTCGCCGTGACAGGGCGATGCTCTAACCAATTGCGCTACAACTCCGCAACAACTAAAATGTATTCCAGAAAAGAACCTGGCGGAGTTGATGGGGCTCGAACCCACGACCTTCGCCGTGACAGGGCGATGCTCTAACCAATTGCGCTACAACTCCGGCGTCCTTCAAATGGAAAGTGCGTTTAAGATATTCCCTCAATTCCATTTTGCAAGCCACCGCACGAAAATCGCCCGATTTTTCTCAGAAAAAGAACGCATTATTTCCCACAAGGAGTGCCTAACAGAATTGTCTGAGCCACCAGTTCCAAGTCGGTCCTTGACGGGACGTCGGACGACAGACGTCGGACGTCGAACGGCAAGGCGGGACGTCGGGCGTCAGGCGAGCCAATCGCCTTTATTTCGCTTCGGTCAGTTTCAGCAGGAGTTCGCGGGCGATGGGACCGGCGACACGGCCGCCACCGCCGCCGTGTTCCACCACCACCACCACCACGAAGCGTGGCGCATCCGCCGGGGCGGCGGCAACCATCCAGGCATGAGGGCGCAGTTTTTTGCCCACTTCGGCAGTGCCAGTCTTGCCCAACATCGCCAGCCGTGGTGTATTCATTGACTGCCCAGTTCCCGCCAGCACGCACTGCCGCATTCCCTCCACCACGAGACGATGTGCCTCTTGCGACCACTCATAATGCTTTAATATAACCAATTTATTATCAACAATGTAATTGGGAACCAACAAATCGCCGGTCAAAGCGAAGCCGACTGCCAATGCCATCTGCATTGGGGTGACAATCCAGGCACCCTGTCCAATTCCGGCGTTCGCCGCGTCCCCCAAATGCCACTGCGGGTCGTGCTTGCGCTTTTGCGTCACCCAAGACGGAGAAAATGGGATGCCGGCGATTTCCTCAACGGCCAATGCGCTCCCCGGCTTCTCACCAAAGCCGAAGAAACGCGCGAAGTCGTCGAAGTCCTCTGCCGTCATGTTCACCGCCAAATCACTGAAAAAGACATTGCAGGACTGAGCAATCGCTTCGACCACCGCCACCTCTCCATGCACATGACTGCATCGCAGCCGCGTGCGCTCACCAAGCGCGTAGAATCCCTGGCAGTCCACGACTGGTTCTTCCGCCGTGATGAGTTTTCGGTCCAGGGCATACAGCGCAAGCAGTGGCTTGATGGTAGAACCCGGCGGGTAGTATCCGGAAAGGACGCGGTTCTGGTAGGCGCCGTCTTCTCCTGCGTCCCGTACGCCCAAGGGGACCGCCGGCATCGAGAGGTTCACCAGCACTTCGCCCGTCTGGAGGTCCAGCGCCACCGCCGCGCCACGGTAGCCGCCGCTGCGGAACTGTTGTTCCGCCAACCGCTGCGCCTCCAGGCAGAGTGCCAGGCGACAGTTCGCTCCGGGCAACGACGGCTTTGACTCCAGAACCGTACTGCGATAGGAAAGCACATCCGTCTGCAGCCGTTCGAAACCACCGCTACCAGCCAATTCAGAATCCAATGCCTTTTCGAGCCCGCTGGCACCCGTCAGTTCTGGCGCATTGGCATTCCAATATTTCTCCACACCGTCGGCACGCGGACCGGAACGCTTCACCAGCCCCCGCAACTGTGGTGCCAGCGTGGGCTCACGGTATTCTCGCCTCCATGTCAACAGGAGTTCGGCGGCGGGATGGTCATCACGAATCATTGTCCATCGCGAAAGCGTGTCGGCATCAATGTCCTCCCAGAGCATCAGCGGCAACGCTGGCTGCTCGCGAAGATGGCGCTCAATTTTCTCCATGGTCGGGCGAAACTGGTAGAACTCATGTCCCAGTTCCATTCCCAAATCGGTAATCTCCGCCGAGAGCTTCTCCAGCGTGCGCTGTCGGGTGTCCCGTGGGTCCCTCACGAGTTCTGGTCGAAGGACGATGGAATAACTTGGCACCGAGAGGTTCAGCGGATTACCCTCACGGTCCTGAAGCATCCCGCGACACGGAGGAATATAGACCAGGCGCGTCTGCTCACGATGACTCTGCGCCTTGAGTCTGTCGGTCGGTCCCAGTTGCAGATACGCGACGCACAACAGCAACCCCGCTAAGACCAGCAGTAGTGCCAGCCGCAACGGACGGGCGAATTCACCGGGTTGGAAATCATTGGTTGGCAATGGACGCCCCTCTCATCTCTTAAGGATAACGAAGGGCGCGCAGGAGCGCGTCCCTCCCATTCTCGCCTCTCGCCTTACAATTCCCAGTAGGCTTGCACGAAGCGTGTCAGGTAAGCCACGTCAGCGATGGAGGCGGTTTCACGCAGA
>JAFZWH010000143.1 GCA_017617415.1 Victivallales bacterium
TCCCCCACGCACATGTGAAGTGACCTATACTGGCATCTACCACAGTCTCCTCGGCAAGACCATCGCCTACTTGAAATGCAACGACTCCCTCACAGGAGAAATGCTCACCAACCTTACCATTGGTGATGAAGTCGCGCCGGGATTTCTCATCCTTGCCATTGACAACGAGGCCGTCACCCTCAAAACATCTGCTGAAGACGAATCGGTCCGGATTCCATGGCAAGATTCCGTCACTTTGACCATTCCAGCGGAAGAAACGCCTACTGAATAACTATATAACTTGTTAATTGTTAACATGTTAAATAGAATTTATTCAGCGGATTCCGCGCCCTGGCTCGCATCGAAATCAAATAAATGCACTCCCCTTAAGGCGATTTCACTTCTCCGGATCCTTGCCCGGACACAAGTGTTCTGACAATATGTTAGACTTCCTGAATTATCTTCAAGATCAGTCGGTTTTGCCCCCCGAGCAACTGAAAGCCGTCCGCAGCCGTATGCAACGCACGGGCCTTTCGCCGGAACAGACGCTTCTGGAGCTCCAGCTGCTTCCAGAAGCACAGCTTTATGCCCATCTGGCTGCATTCCATGATTTAAGTCTGTGCGACCTCGACCACCAGCAGCCCTCTCCGGCAGCATTGGCCAAAGTCCCCGGACGTCTGGCCACCCGCTTCCAGTGCGTACCCATCACTCTCCATCATGGCACCTTGCTCTTGGCCTTCACGCATGTGCCGCCACAGACGACCCTCGACCAGCTCCAACTGCTCCTGGGCACCCGTCTTCATGTCGCCCTTTGTCGCCCATCGCAGTTCGAGCAATGGCAACGTCAAAACTTCGGCATCGCGGCAGACAATGTCCAGCAGTTACGTCAGCAACGGCGGAACTCCATCCAGGCAAAAGCCCCGGACGCTCTTTCCGTGGAAATCACCGGCGACACCAGCGAGGCCTCCATCATCCGCGTTGTCAATGAAATCCTTGACCAGGCCATTGCCGTCCGGGCCACCGATGTCCACCTTGAACCTTTCCGTGACACCCTCCGTATCCGTTTCCGCATCGACGGCATGCTCCGCGAAGTCCCGACACCGCAGGGGCTTTCCGACCTCACCGAAGCCATCATTTCCCGCATCAAAGTGATGGCACAAGTGGACATTGCGGAAAAACGCCTTCCGCATGACGGGCGCATCCGGCTGCTACGCCACGGTGTCCCATGCAATCTTCGTGTCTCTCTCCTGCCCACTCGTTTTGGAGAAACGCTCTGCCTACGCCTTCTGGACACCTCGAACCTCCTTTTGCAGACCTCCGAACTGGGTCTCAGTCAGCATCAACTCGAGCAACTCCATCGGCTCGTGGCTCAGCCCAACGGCCTCATCTTGGTGACCGGTCCCACCGGCTCTGGCAAGACCACCACCCTCTATAGCGTCTTGGCACATCTGCGCGACCAGCGCCCCGAACTCAAAATCATCACCGTCGAAGACCCTGTCGAATACGAGATGCCTGGTCTCACCCAGATTCAGACTCATGCTGAAATCGGGCTGACCTTCGCCGTCGCTCTGCGCTCCATTCTGCGCCATGACCCGGATATCATCCTGATCGGCGAAATCCGTGACCGCGAGACCGCCGAAATCGCCATCCAATCCGCCTTGACTGGTCATCTGGTCTTCTCCACCCTCCATACCAACGACTCCGTCAGTGCGGTCAGCCGACTCATCAACATGGGCATCGAATCCGACCTGATTGCCGCCAGCCTCAGTTGCGTCATCGCCCAGCGCCTTGTCCGCCGATTGTGTACGGAATGCTCAGAACAAGTCACCATCGACGACCTCACTGCCGATGACCAGGCCGAATTGACCGCCATCCTCCGGCATTCTGGACTGACCGCCACCGACTTGCCAATCCGCAGGGCACATCCGGGCGGCTGTTCGCTATGCGGACACACTGGCTATCACGGCCGCATCGCCATTTATGAGTTTCTCCAGACAAGCGAGGAACTCGAAGATCTCATCTGCGGGCACGCCCCCGTCTCCGAACTGCGCCACGCCGCCGCGCGGAACGGCCTGCGATCGTTCCGCGAAGACGGCTGGCTCAAGGTCGCCGCTGGAATCACCTCCGCTGAAGAGATCAACCGCGTCACCCTCCCGCCCAAATGATGTGCGGGATTTCATATCTCCTCTAAAACTACCTACAAAATGAACCCTTTCTTTCAGCGAATTTTGTTGAAGATTTCCGGCGAGGCCATGGGTGGTGCCCATGGTGGCATTGACCCTACTGCCGTCGAAAACGCCAGCCAGATCATCCGCGAAGCACGCGCCGCCGGCGCACAAGTCGCGGTCATCATCGGAGCGGGAAATCTCTTCCGCGGACTGGCTGGCAGCCGCAAAGGCATGGACCGCTGTGGCGCAGACTACATCGGAATGCTTGGCACTTGCATGAATGCGCTGGCCATGCGCGACACGCTCGAAGCCGCCGGCATCCCTGCCGCCATCCAGTCCGCACTGCCCATCACCGGAGTGCTGGAGCCATTCGACTACCGACTGGCCAATGACCTCCTCACCCAGGGGACCGTCCTGCTCTTTGCGGCCGGCACGGGACACCCTTACTTCACCACCGACACCACCGCCGCGCTCCGCGCCCTCGAAATCCACGCAAACGCGGTATTCAAAGCCACCAAGGTCGATGGAATCTACTCCGCCGACCCCTTTACCCATCCCGAAGCCACACGCTACGAAAAACTCTCCTATGAGCG
Source organism: Victivallales bacterium (assembly GCA_017617415.1). Classification (GTDB taxonomy): domain Bacteria; phylum Verrucomicrobiota; class Lentisphaeria; order Oligosphaerales; family Oligosphaeraceae; genus RGIG1601. Next base: position 2,741 of record JAFZWH010000143.1, read on the forward strand.
CGCCTTGGCTGAACACCTCAAGGTCATGGACGCCAGTGCCTTCGCACTCTGCTCCGACAACCATCTCCCGATGGTCGTCTTCAAGGCCGGACAGCCCGGCGTGATGACCGAAATTCTTGCCGGAGACTTTACCCACGGGACTCTCGTGGGCGCCGATGATTAATCAACTAATCCATTAACACATAACCAATAAAGGAAATAAAACAATGCCTACCGCAGAAGAAATCCTCTTTGACGCCGAAGCCGCAATGACCAACACCATCGACGCGCTCAAAAAACGCTTCGATGCCGTCCGCACCGGCAAAGCCTCCCCTGCCCTCGTCGATGGCATCATGGTCGAATACTATGGCGCCCAAACCCGCCTCAAGGACATGGCCGCCATCTCTGCGCCGGACCCCCGCTCCCTTAAGATTCAGCCATGGGACGTCAGCCAGCTCAATAATATCCAGAAGGCCATCCTGGCCAGCAATCTGGGCATCAACCCCATCAATGACGGCAAGGTCATCCGCCTGCCCATCCCCGAACTCTCCGAGGAACGGCGCACCGAAATGACCAAACAGATTAAGAAGATGGCCGAGGAGGCCCGCGTCGAGGTCCGCAACGCCCGCCGGGACGCCAACGAAGCCATCAAGACCGCCAAGAAGAACTCCGAACTCACCGAGGACGAGCAGAAGGCCCGCACGGAGGAAATCCAGAAGCTCACCGACAAGATGGTCGCTGAAGTGGACAAGATCTCCGACGCCAAGCAGAAGGAGCTCATGGAGGTATAACCGCCAGACATGGAGGAATCAAATCCTCCAGCGGGGCAGGGGGTCCGCCCCCTGCCCTTCCGTATTGAATCCCATTTGCCCAAACCCGATTTCCCGGAAGCCCGCCAGCACCCAAGAGCCCCCTCGCCTATGCGTATCATTCTTACGATTACCTGCCTATTTCTCATCGTCTCTCCTCTGGTCAACGCCCAAAAACGCCTCTCCGATGAAGTCACCAAGTATGACCACGGCAACCCATCTTTGGGCATTGTGGGATTTTCCGGCGACGATGCCACCCGACAGATTCTCGAAAAAGTCCTAAAACGCACCGACTGGTTCAAGGTCGTGGACGCTAGCCAGGCTTCCCGCGCACAGATTCAGCTCAAAGTCAGTGGCTCCCCCACCCAACTGACTGCCAACGTGGCCATCTCGGGAAAGGCCCCCTTTACCGTCACTGGCAGCGGCGAAACTGCCAACGAGGCGGTCTTCCAACTGGTGGACGCAATCCTCAAGCAGATTTTCAAGGTCCCCGCACTCTGCACGCGCCCCATCGCATACGTCCTCTCCAGCCCTACATCCACCACCAAGGAGATTTTTCTGTGCAACCTCGACGGAAGCGGGCAGAAACGACTCACCCACAACAACAAGATATCCACCGAACCGGCCTGGGGACACTCCCGTGCGCTGGTTTACACGCACAATAGTGGCACTGCGCTGAACATCGTGCTGGTGGACATCCTCAAAGACCGCCAGCGCGTCGTCTCCAGTGCGCGTGGCTTGAACTCCTCCGCAGCACTCTTCCGCAGCGGACGCACCCTCGCCCTCTCGCTCTCGCTGGGCAAGCAGGTTGACCTCTACACCATTGACCTGGCCACGGGAAAACGCCACCGCCTCACGCAAGACCGCAATGTCGAATCATCGCCGGTCTTCAGCCCCGATGGCAAGGAAATCTGCTTCGTCTCCGACAAGAGCGGCCGTGCCCAGCTCTATCTCATTCCCTCTGAAGGCGGTGAAGCACGCCGCATCACCCAGGGTGCCCGGGAATGCGTCTCGCCGGACTGGTCCGCAGTCTCCAACCAGCTGTGCTTCTCCATGCGCACTGCCAGCGGACAGTATGTCATCGCAGTGTTGGACATGAAGAAAACTGACGCCGAGCCAGTCATCATCACCGAGGCGGCCGGCAACTGGGAGGCACCCAGCTGGGCACCGGACGGACGCCACATCGTCTGCACCCGTCAGAGTGGCAAAAACCAGGACCTCTATATCCTGGACAGCTGGCACCACACCTTCCAGCAACTCACTACCGGCGCACGCGTCTCCCTTCCCGCCTGGGCTCCCGCTTATTGATGCGAAATGCGCAATATGGCGCTTTAAAGCCATATTCCATGTTCTCAGGCACGAAATCCCAGCCTCCTTGTAACTTATATAAATGCAAGATACTCCTTTTGACCATACTCACGAGGATAATCCGCAGGAAAACACCCCGAAGACGGACTCTCCGAAACAGGATGGCTTCCCAGGCGATCCTACGGATTTTCTCCAGCATATCCGAGAGATGCTCGGCAGTCTCGGCGAAGTTCCTTTCGCCAACATTCATCAGGCCGCAGCCGAACAGCGGAACCAAGAGGAACGCCAGGCAAAGCAACCCAACCCACTGGAACTCATACGGCAGTTCTCCCTGAAACCACGCGAAATCCGCGATTATCTTGACCGCTACGTCATCAGCCAGACCGAGGCAAAGAAAGTCCTCGCCACCGCCGTCTGCGACCACTACAACCATGTCCGACGGGCACTTGAGGACGAAAAAGTTCTGCGGCACGACTACGCCAAGTCCAATGTCCTGATGATTGGCCCCACCGGCGTCGGAAAGACCTATCTGATGCGTTGCATCGCGCGCCTCATCGGCGTGCCCTTTGTCAAGGCCGATGCAACCAAATTCTCCGAAACCGGATATGTCGGCTATGACGTCGAGGACATTGTCCGCGACCTGGTCAAGGCCGCCGACGGCGATGTCGAACTGGCGCAGTTTGGCATCGTCTATATCGATGAAATCGACAAGATCGCCTCGCGCAGTAGCGAAGGGCAGAAGGACGTCTCCGGCCGAGGCGTGCAGGTCAATCTGCTCAAGTTGCTGGAGGAGTCCGATGTGCGGCTGGTCGCCCAAAACGACATGATGGGTCAGATGCAGGCGATGATGTCGATGCAGCGCGGGACACCGCAGGCGACCACCATCAACACCAAATTCATCCTTTTCATCGTCTCCGGCGCCTTCGACAAGCTCGACCGCATCATCAAACGGCGCGTCAGTTCCTCGCTCATCGGCTTCGGCGGTTCGCCAGCCGAGTCCGCCACCGAGGAGACACTTCCGCCAACCACTCCGGACAGCGAATTGCTTCGCCATGTCCAGACCGGCGACCTGGTCAACTATGGCTTCGAACCCGAGTTCGTCGGGCGCTTCCCCGTCCGCGTCGTGCTGGACAATCTTGGCGTCCCCGAACTGGAGAAGATCCTCACCACCGCAGAAAACGGCATCTGGGAACAGTATGTCGAGACGATGGCGGGCTACGACATCGACCTGACCGCGGAACCCGCCGCGCTGGCCAACATCGCCGAGGCCGCCGCCCGTGAAAAGACCGGTGCGCGCGGACTCCTCACCGTTTTGGAGCGCACCTTCCGCGACTACAAGTTCGAGTTGCCCGGCACTGGCATCAAGGCACTGCATCTCACCGCCGAAATGATCCGCGAACCCGCAACCGCTCTCCAAAAACTCCTGGACGAGTATGCGGACTCCGCCAACCAGCTCGCCCATGCCGAAGTCGCCGCCTTCGCCGAGCGTTTCCGCCAGCAGTCCGGCTTCGCCCTGCAATTCACGCCCAGGGCCACCAGCCGGCTGGTCAAGCAGGCCTTTGCCGCCGGCAAAACCGTCCGCGGATACTGTGAGGAGCAGTTCAAGGACTTCGAGTATGGTCTGAAACTCATCCATCGCGACAATCCGCAGGCGCCCTTTGAGATGGACGAGGAACAGGTCGCCAGTCCTCAGGCCACCCTCACCCAGTGGATTAAAGACAGTTTCCCGCAATAACTCCATCGCCTCATCCTGTAGCGCCCCCCCGAGGGGGGCGCGTGGCCGAGGCTGGCAGCGGATTCGTTCCCTCGCCTCATCCTGTAGCGCCCCCCTCGCGGGGGCGCGTGGCCAAGCATGACATATCCTGATGCTTTCCCAGTCCATCACCATCCATAACCCACGTGGCATTCACCTGCGGCCGACGACGCTGATTCTCGCCGCTCGAAACCGCTACCGAACCACGATGGTGTGGCTTACGCGGGAAAACGGTGCCCGCGTTGCGATGGACTCCTCGCTGGATCTCCTGGGAATGGGACTGACCGCCGGAACTCAACTCACCCTCGAGACCAATGGGCCTGACGAAATCACCTGCGCCAGCGAACTCGCAGAACTCCTCCAGAAGACCTACGATTTCCATTAAAAGGTTTTCCGCCCAATGTCGAGTACCTCTCACCAGCATGAACAGAGCGCCTGGGCAAGCAACATCGCCAAGTTCGCTTCCCTGAGCCTCACGGTCATCCTCTTCTGCGCGGCAATCTATCTGATTCGCGCGGAACTCGATGCCATTATCCTCGGTGTGCTGCTCGCCGGCGTGCTCACCCCGATGCACAAGCGCGTCATCCATCAGATGACCAGACTTGACAGCGCCGCCCGCCAGCGTCTCCGCCTCAAGCCCCCGCAGGACGCCGAAAAGCGCAAACTCCACGAAGCCAAGGTGAAAGTTCAAATCCGACGCCGTGCCGCGATGGTCTCGGTGGCGTTGGTCTTCCTGATCATCGTCATTCCGGCAAGCATCTTCTTCACCCAGTTGGCAAAGCAGGGCGTCGCCAGCCTGCGTTCCGCCGCCGTCTGGCTGGAACAGGAACTGCCACGACAAGTCCCGCGACTCACCGAGGCGATCAACCGCCACGACCTGACGCGCAAAATCTTTCATGACCTGCAATTCTTCACCGCCGCCGCCGAGGGAACCGAAAACTCCGAAATTCTCCCCCAACTTCTGCCATTGGCAAATGATGCCCATGATGCCACTGACACTAACCCAACTGCGACAGACCACCCAACTGCGGATGACGACTTCAAAGAAATCCTCCCGCCAGACACCGGGGAACTCCCCGTCATCGACTCCCAGCGCGTCACCAGCGTCCTGCTGAACGCCAGTCGCAACCTCCTCAGCGGTGCCCTGAAACTTTTCCTCAAGGTACTCTCGAAGACCTGGCTGACTGTCTTCAATTTCTTCCTGATGCTCTTCGTGATGTTCTTCGTCTTCTACGATGGCGAAAACATCATGAACTACGCCCGACAAATCATCCCGCTGGGTTCCGAGGAGCAACGGCAGGTGCTCCAGCGCATCAAGGAGGTCTCCAGCTCCATCACCTTCAGCATCTTCGGCACCGCGCTCTGCCAGGCGCTTCTGGCGATGGTCATCTTCCGCATCGTCGGCATCCCCGCCCTCTTCTGGGGCTCGATGTTGGGAATGTGCTCCATCATCCCCATGGTCGGCACCACGCTCATCTGGATTCCCGCCACCATCTACCTTTTCGTCACCGGGCAAATCTGGCAGGGCTGGTTCGTGCTTGTCGCCTGCGGACTGCTCGTCGCCCAAATCGACAACATCCTGCGGCCCTTCCTGATGAAGAAGACGGGCAAAACCGGCATGTCCTATCTGGTTCTCTTCTTCTCGATTCTCGGAGGGCTTCAGACCTTCGGACTCATCGGCATCGTCTATGGTCCGCTCATCTTCGGCATCTGCGGCATCTGCCTGCTGTTCTTCAGCACGCAATTCAAAAAGGGCCATTAGCATTGAAAACGCCCCACGCAGGCATCACGAGTCGTCTTGGGAAAAAAGTGTCTTTCAGACGCGCATGGTTCTGGATTGTATTTCAGTTGCTTTGCCTGATGGCGCTTATATGGATTCCATATTTTGCAAACATCCAGAATGAGAAGTGGATTCGTGAAAAGGGTCCCCGTTCACAATGCCATTCAAATCTTAAAAATCTAATATCCTGGTCGGGACTTCTCCAATCCCCTAAAGCATTTCCGAAGTCCTTGTCGCTGTTGATGGAAATGGTTGTTACGGATTTAGCCGATTTGCTGGGCGAGGAATATGACGGTTCGATGGGAAAGATATATCCTGATTGGATTAGTGACGAATGTCCAATGACCCATGCGAAATATGCGTATGTGCCATACGACAGACCACCCAATCCGGAGTCCAGTACTGCCACCAACACCCCTGTGCTATGGGACGCCATCATCGGCGCCCATCACGCGAAGTGCGGTGCCCTTTGGGGCAATGGCGTTCCTCAAACCTGCGTTCTCTTCGAGGATGGACACCTCTCCTACGAAGAGAATCTTACCTGCCATCGGGACATATTCGAGAAGTACGCGCCATTGATGTCTCAAGAAGACGCCGAGGAACTCCGAAAAGTCTGCGAGGAACTCGACAACACATTTGACGCAAGCCTTGATATTACCCGAACCGAATTTCCCGCTTGCGAAGAGAACTGTTCCTACAATAGTGGAAACGAAAAGTTATTCGCATTAAGGCTAAATGGCCTGCCTATTCATCAAATCCTTGGGAAACAGGTTATGTTAAAAGAATTTTCCCTGACACCGTGAGACTCGCTCCCTTCCTGAACCACCTCGGATAACTGTAAGCCATTTCTAAAAATGATGCTTCTTTATACCCTTGCAGCCGTTCTATTCATCGGCGGTCTCCTCTTTCAGGCATTCCGTCCGCAATTGACGGGGTGGCTTGGAGAAATGCTATTGCATCGCTACCTATGTTTCAAGTTGGACAAAAATAAGTATATTGTGATGCATGACATCTACTTGCCCACTGAAGAAGGCACCACCACCCAAATTGACCACATCGTCGTTTCGCAGTGGGGCATCTTCGTCATTGAAACCAAAACCTACAGTGGCTGGATTGCCGGAAAGGAAAAAGAGGCCGAATGGACTGTCAAATACCATTATCACGGGAAGTCCCACAAGATTCAAAATCCGCTGCGCCAGAACTACAAGCATATCGCGACATTGGCTGAGTGTCTGGGCATAGGACAGGAATACTTCAAGACCATCATCGCCGTGGCCGCCACCGCAAAATTCGGCAAGACCATGCCTCCAGGCGTGGTCTATTTCGGAGAGGTGGACAAATTCCTAAAAGAGAACTCCCAGACCACCATCATCCCACCAGAGCAAATCCAGGAGGTCGCAGACACCATCCTTGCCTGGCAAGCCACCCTCCCCCATTCACAAAAATCCGCCCACGTGGAGAACCTCCGCAAAATGCATCCACCACAAAGGGCCTCGCACACTCAATCCGAAACGCCTCCCGAAGCCCCAAAACAGAGTGAACAACCACCTTCATCCATCGAAGCACCCTCGTGCCCACGTTGTGGCAAACCGATGGTTCTGCGCACGACCAAAAAAGACGGCTCACATTTCTGGGGATGCCCCGCCTACCCCAAATGCCGAGGAATGGTGAAATTCTAACATCGTTCTATGTAATTCTGAAATGAAAATCCTTTTAGCACTCTGGAATTTAATAAATCCTTTTATTCTTCTTCTAGAAGGAATTGTAATAGGTATTCTTTTTTGCATCACCTATAATAAAGGGAAGGAAATCAAAGGTTGGCTTGGAGAAAAAGTTCTCTGGATTCTTCTTCGACGTCACCTCAAAAGGCATGATTATAAGATCTTAAATAACATCTACCTGCATCAAAGCAACGGCTACACGCATCAAATTGACCACATTATTGTCTCGCAGTGGGGCATTTTTGTCATTGAAACAAAAAACTTTGACGGAGAACTTGTCCAATGTTACAATGAAGCTCGAAGATGGACTTATACAAGTCACTCAAATGGTTATTATAACTGGCCTAACCCTATAAAGCAAAATAGCTGGCATTTGCGCGCATTGGCTGACTGCCTAGGACATCCACTAGCACACTTCCATTCCATAGTGGCCTTTGCCGGACCAACCCAATTTACATCAAAAGTTCCTGAAAATGTCATGCATTTTAATGAAGTCGTAAAATACATCCAAAGCCATTCCAAAACCACAATTATTCTTCCAGAGACAGTGCCAGGGCTGGTTGCACAGATAAGGGCATTGGATAAGGCAGTTACAAAAGAACAGCGTAAGAACCACAACAAGCAGTGCCAGGAACGACATAAACAGAAGAAATCTCCCAGCAAGGGCACACAGCCACAACCGCCCACCCTGCCCGCGCAAAATTGTCCCGCTTTGACCAATCCTGTCCAACCGACAGCACCTACTGAAGTACCAGCCACCACCAAATTTGCCACTTTCCAGCCAGGTAAGTTGGGTTGGCAACTTGCCAAGGAACTGGACAACCAACGCTATCGGGTTTTTCCGGATAGTCTGAAACTCCCAGGAGACAAAGACACGACCAACTATCTGATTCTTTCCGAATGGGGGATTTTCGTGGTCATTCATTTACGCTCCAAGGGAACTGTTTATGGAAATCCTGAAGCTCACATTTGGAACACGAAATATCAGGAGAAATATCCTTTCCGCAATCCCCTCGAACAAAGCGCCGCGCATCTTCAGGAATGGTCACGACGGCTTCAGTTGTCACCAGAATTGTTCCATTCGGTCGTTGCTTTCAATGACGGCGCGACCTTCAAGCGTGAGATGCCCGAGAATGTGATGCTCTTTTCCCAAGTCGCCGCATACGTTCGCCAACACTCTCAGACAACGGTTTTCTCCCAGTCTCAGCTTGAGGCGTTGACTAACGTGGTTTCTGACTCCAAAACATTTTAGTTTCTCAAAGAAATCCTACCTAAACACCATCTTTTCCTATGATGAAACAAATCTCTCTCTGCCTGTTGGCGTTGGTTCTGGCATGCGTCTCCGTCTCCGCGGCGACGAAACGGCTGTCATTCCACCATTCGATGCACACCTACACCAGTGTGGACGGACGCTACCAGAATTTCCGCGAGGAGTTCCCTTTCGGCGGTCTGGCAGTGGACAACCTGGAGACCTTCTCCTTCTACTGCTGGGTGCGCGTGGACCTGCCACCACAGCAGGGCGACAAGGCGGTCATCCTCAGCCGCGGCGGCTTCCAGGAACTCTTCATCGACAACGAGGGGAGACTCAGTTTCCGTTTCCACACCGTTAATCCGGAGAATCCCACCCAAACAGGAGGCTTCGGCGCCAACTCACTTCCCTTGCCACTGGGAAAATGGACCTTCGTCGGCGTCAGTTATTCCAGTGCAGAACAAAAACTTGCGGTCTTCTTCAATGACCTGGCAATAGACAATCTACTAGCCGGTTCCTCCGTACTATGGCCCATCCAACCTGCGGCGGCCGGCGCTCCGCTCATTGTCGGCCAGGGGCAGGACCACCAGTCGCCCTTCGACGGCGCGGTGGCGTACATCTACTGGTCCAACGAGGAACTCACGCCCGAACGCGCAAAGGAACTCTATGCGAATCCCCCGGAGGAGGTCGCGGAACGCCTCGCCGTCGAGGGCACGCATCCCAAGCGCCTGGCCATCTATCCGCTCAAGGCATTGAGCGAAGTCCCCGCCTTCCCCGATGACGACTTCCGCAGTGCCACGCCCACCGACGAACTCGCCATCACCCTCGCGCAGGACGAATACGAGCCGGGCGCGGTCGCCCTCCAGTCCACCGGCGACGAGGAACTCGACCTGGTGACGATAAAATTCATCCAGCCCGTCAATGCGGACGGCGTGGCTCTGCCAGACGGCGCTGTGGACCTCAAGTATGTGAAGTGCTGGTTCCAGGCGGGCACCGGCTGGTATGACGTCTCGCCCTACGCGCACCACAAGGCGCTGGTGCCGGAACTGCTGCTCAACGACCCGGAACTGGTCACGGTGGACCTGGTCAACGGCACGCAGTATGTGAAACTCGGCGGGCCAGACGGCAAGCGCGCGATGAGCCTCACCGCTCACACCCGCGACAACAACGGCCACTACCCCACCAGCGAATTTGACATCCGGGACGCCGAGACGCTCCAGCCCTTCGGACTCTACGGCAACCGAATGCAGGAGCTCTTCGTGACCGTCCGCGCGCCCGCTGGCACCGAACCTGGCGACTACCTGGGCAGTCTGGAGTTCTGGTCGGAAGGCGAACTGCTGGCCACGCTGCGCCTCAAGGTCACGGTGCTGCACTTCCAACTCGCCACGCCGCGACTGGCACGCGACCTGGACGCGCCGTTCCTGCCCTCCGTCTATTACCTCAGCGGCATCCACCCGGACGGCGAGGGCAACCTCAACCCCTATCACCGCAACGAGGCGCAGGTCGCCGCCGAACTGAAGGACCTGGCCGCCCACGGCATCACCTACGCCCTCAACGACCAGCTGCAAGTCGCCTGGAATGACCTGGGACTCTTCCGCAAGATGCTTCGGATGCGCAAGGCCGCCGGAATGGCCGACCGCCCGCTGCTGCTCCTGGGTCCCGAGGCGAACTTCGGTCGGTTCTTCGACACCTCGGAGGAGAACCTCGCCGCCGTCCGCGAAATGGCCACCGCCATCCTGCAGGCCGTCGAGGAGGAACTCGGCCACCGCGAGGTCTATTTCTACGGCGTGGACGAGGCGCAGGCGGAAGGCATCGCCGCCCAGAAGCCCTTCTGGGACATCGTCCACGAACTCGGCGGGAAGATGTTCGTGTCGGACAACTCGAAGGACGCCCTGCCCGTCCACCAGCCCGGCGACCTGCTGGACTTGGTGATTCGGCGCCTTGAGCCATCGCGCGAACTGACCGCCCTGCGCCACGCCAATGGCGGGCTGCTGATGGCCTACGGCATCCCGCAATCTGGTCCGGAGAACCCCGAGGTCTTCCGCCGCAACTACGGCCTGGCCCTCTGGCAACTCGACTACGACGGCTTCGCGACCTACTGCTACGCCTCCAACATGGGCTGTCCCTGGAATGACTTCGACCACATCGACTTCCGCGACCACAACTTCGTCTATCCCACCACCGACGGCGTGATTGACACCCTCGCCTGGGAAGGCTACCGCGAGGCCGTGGACGACATCCGCTACGCCTCCACCCTCGCCCTCGCCATCCGCGAGAACCCGAACCACCCACAGGCCGCCGAAGCAAAGGCCTTCCTGGAGACGATGGATCCGTCCCAGGCCGACCTGGATGCCCTCCGCGCCCAAATCATCGCGTGGATTCTGAAGTTGCAGAAATCATAGCGTTTATACCCCGTCCGCACACACATTACATGCTATAGTAGAAGTAATTACCCAATAACCGACAAGGCATCCGAGCCAGGAGGGGAGAAATGACCAGTCGTGCATTTGCGGATCTAGAAGCAACCATCGAAAAGTTGCCGCCATTTCAATTGATGCAACTTCATATCAAAATCGGCCGTTTGCTAGACCAATTCGCCGAACCGAACAAGACATCTGGCGAAGATGACCAAGTGGAAGTAATGCGTGTTTTCGACTCTTTCGCCGGAAGCGTTTCCCGCGAAATCAACGAAAAGCAAGAACGGGCAGACTGGCGGAGTGAAAAGTATGAAAGTGTTGATTGACACCAACATTATTCTTGATTGGCTTCAAAAGCGCGAACCATTCTTTTCAGAGGCATACCATATTATGCGGCAATGTCTGTCTAAATCCGATCTTGAGGGATATGTTTCCTCACATTCGCTATGTGATGTGTTTTTCATTCTTCGGAAAGAGTTCTCCTCTGAGAATCGTTTTCAATTGATTCATTTTCTTTCCTCACATTTCAATGTGATTGCCGAAACACAAGAAGATTTTATACGCGTCACTACGGATCCAACTGCAAAAGATCTTGAAGACGGTCTGCAAATGGTCTGTGCTGAAAAAGAACACCTGGATTACATTATCACTCGCAACCTTGAAGACTATATGTGCTCGGAAGTTCCGGCGATTTCACCTAAGGACTTTTACCGACTCGCTAGATAATTCCAATTCCTCATTCCTCATTCCTCATTCCTCATTGATTATGGCTCTCTTGCTCCCCAAAGGCAATTTCCAACCCGCAGTGAAGCTGCCGCATTTCCCGACGCGCTGGCAGGCGGTGGTCTGGCGCAACTGGGGCATGTTGCCCGTGGGACGTCTGGCGAACGTGCTTCGCACCACGGAGGCGTTCCTCGTCGAGGCGGCGGAGCAGATGGGGCTGGGGCCACGGCCATCCGTCGATGAGGTCTGGCTGAAGCGCGGATACCTGACCATCATCCGCAACAACTGGCATCTGCTGGACTACCCGCAACTGCTGGAATTGCTGGACTGGCCGCCAGAGCGTCTGGAGAAATGCCTCCGCGAAGAGGATTTCCTGTGGCACAAGTTGGGTTCCGCCAAGCCCGAGTGCGGCGAGGTCACCGCAAAACCGCTCTCCGACGAAGAACTGGCACTCACCCAGAAGCGCTTCGCAGGCGTGCGAGAACTCTTCGCGGAACATGCGGCCACTTCCCGGCCCTTCGTTTTCTACCACTCGCCCAGCCTGAATCTCCCGAAACGCCCCCTGCCCGAATGGTGCCGTTTCAACTTCATCCACCCGTATTCCATCTCCTGCGGCGACCTGCTGGCCCCTGACGCACCATCACCAGAGGAATTGTTGCCGTCCGCCTTGCTGGAACAGTATCAGCGGCTGGGCATCCAGGGCCTGTGGTTCCATGCGGTGATGATGAACCTCCATCCCGTCCCTGGAGCAGAGGAATTCTCGCGGGGCTGGGAGGACCGCCTTGCCAAACTGCGTGCGCTCGCCGAGTACGCCAAGCGATACCAGATGCGGCTGTATTTGTATATCAACGAGCCGCGCGGAATGCCACAGGAATTCTACGACCGCAAGCCCGAATGGCGCGGGGCTCGACAACCGAACGGCGGTTTTGCAACCTGCACCACCCGCTCTCCCGAGCCACTGCAGTGGCTGGAGGAGGCCTGTGCGGCGGTCTTCACGGCAATCCCGCAACTCGGCGGCGTGCTCTCCATCAACATGTCGGAGAACAACACGCACTGCTTCAGCCATTGGGACAAGGACGGGTGCCCGTCCTGCCGGGAGGTCACGGGTCCCCGCATCATCGCGGAGTGCCTCAACGCAGTGGAACGCGGGGTTCACCGCAGCGCCCCGACGGCCCGTGTGTTGGCCTACGCCTGGGGGTGGGTCATCCGCTCCGAAGAACGGGAGGAGGATTACAAAGCCAACGTGGAGTTCTGCCAGCAGGTGCGTGATGCGCTGAATCCCGACATCGACGTCGTGGCGGTCCCGGAACACGGTCTGCCAGTGCGTCAGGGCGGTGTCACCACGCGCGTGATCGACTACTCCATCAGCCAGCGCGGGGTCAGTCGGGAGACCGCCGCCATCTGGCGACTCTTCCATGAGGACAACCGAAAGGCCATTGCGAAAGTGCAGTTGAACAACTCGTGGGAACTCTCCGCCCTCCCCTGGTTGCCCGTGCCCTTCGCGGTTCAGGAGAATCTCCAGGAATGGCAGAACCACGGCGTGGACGGACTGATGCTCTCGTGGACGCTCGGCAGTTACCCCAGCGGCAACCTTATATTGCTCTCCCGCACGCCCCAGCAACTCGCCGACGACCTGACCAGCAACCCCACAGAGCAGGATTCCCTCCTGGAGGCCTGGCGGATTGCCAGCGACGCCTTCCGTCGTTTCCCCTTTGATTTGTACGTGCTGTATTTTTCGCCATTGACGTTGGGGCCACGCAATCTCTTCTTCCAAGAGCCCACTGGCTACCACGCCTGCATGGTGAATTTCTGCTACGACGACCTCAAGTTGTGGTGCGGACCATACTCGCCGGAGTTCGCGTTCAAGCGTTTTCACGAAATCGGATTAGCTTTTGAACGCGCCGCCGAACTCCTGCCCACATCGTCACCCGCACTCCTGGAACAGCAAAATCTCCTGAAGGCCGCCAGCGCCATCTTCCAAAGTGCGGCGAACCACATCGACTTCGTGCAAAACCGCAAGAGAGCCCCAGAGAAACTCCACGCCATCTTGGAATCCGAAATCCAATGCGCCTTGACGTTGCTGGATTGCCAAGCCAAAGACGCCCGTATCGGCTTCGAGGCCTCCAACCACTACTTCTTCACGCCAAACGACCTCGTGGAAAAAATCCTGAACTGCCGCCAAATCCTGGAAGGCGTGTAGCTTAAAGTTCTCTGCCTTGTGCTACGCGCTGCGGGGGCAAGGGCGAGGAAACTTCGTTCCCTCCCCTTTCCCCCTGCACCCCCTATCCCAACCCACAGGGAATTTTGCACGGCTATGCTCGTGCGAAA
>JAFZWH010000144.1 GCA_017617415.1 Victivallales bacterium
GAGGAATGAGGAATGAGGAATGAGGAACCGCAGGGGTTCGGGGGCGAAGCCCTCGTAGAATTGTAGGGTCGCGTCGTGGTAATGGAAACCGCACGCCGCAGAAGTTTTTCTAATTGTATAACTTGTTGATAACAAACAAGTTATCATCTATTTCTTGTATTCCAGACGAGTATGGTTCTTGTCGAGGAGGGTGGCGACAAAGGCATCGACAAGTTGGGCAAGTTGGCGGGTGGACAGTTCCACCTGGTCAAATTGCCCGTCAGTGAATTTGCTTTGGATGACACTTCTGACCCGGTTGGTGAGTTGGTTTCGAAAATCAATCTGCGCAGCTTTCTCTTCGTCTTTGAGAAGTTGCTCATAGCGAGTGGCGATTTCTTCTGAGGAGGCGTTCGATTGAGTCTTCTGCAATTCCTCCATTGCGCCGACAAGTCGTTCTGCCTCGCCTTTGCAGTCGCGCTTGGGGCGGGTGAGGGAGCGTGTGGCTGCCTCGCAGGAGTCGGCGAGCATGATGAGAGCGACTTCGCGCGAGGCGGGCGTCTGTTGGTCATATCGGAAGCGCTCCTGGTCGGGGGCAGGGAGTCCTTGTTCGGTGGCCTGTCGGCAGGCTTGGTTGTAGAATGAGGCCATGATGGTATTGCCGTGGTGCTGGAGGATGGCTGGATAGATCAGGCTGGGGAGGTGGTATTTGCGTGCCAGCCGAATGCCGAAACGCGCATGCTCGCGCAGATATTCGCAGCTGTCCTCGGGGGTATGCCGCAAATGCGGGCTGGTTTCGCCATCCTGAAGATTTTCTGTAAAATGACTTGGAGAATAGAGTTTTCCGATATCATGGTAGAGCGCCATTGCGTAGGCAAGTTTGGCGTTGGCGTGGATAACGTGCGCACCGCTGACAACCAAGTCAGCCACGGCGACCGAGTGTTCGTAGGTGCCCGGGGCTTCCTGCCGGAGTCGCTCCATCAGCGGGGAATCCAGATTGCTGACTTCCGTAAGGCTGAGGGCTGTGGGCAAGCGGAAAAGAACCTCCAGCACACTCATGCAGAGGATACAGAGGCATCCGTTAAGCATGCCGTTGGCCAGAGCGGCTGCCAGGAGGAAGACAATCTCAATCAGGAGATCCTTCCCGCTGGGCATGGTGGTCTCGCTGAGCCAGAAAAAGAGTTCCGCAACCGTAAGCACTACCCCAAAGATCAGACCACGACTGATGAACTCCAGGCGTCGGCTGATTTGCCGGAAAATGGGCACGGCGGCCAGCGTGACCAGTAGCGAGAAGTAGAAGAGCGGAAAGTGCTCGCTGGGAAGATTGAGTTGCAGGGGGAGTAGCATCGCCATCAGCGTGGCGGTGATGACCGCCAGGCGTTCGTTCAGGAGATTGCAGATGATGGCGGGAAAGAATGCAAGCGGAAGGCAGGAAAGCAGCAGCGGCAATACGACCTCGTGGCGGGTGCTGATGAAACGGGCGCAGAAGGCGATTGCCACAAATTCGAGGCAGAGCAACAGGCTGATCAACACAAATCGTCGAAGTTCTACAATATATTCGAGACGAGTAAAATAGATAATGGCACTATAGGATGCCAGGAAGACCAAAAGAATCAGCGCGGTGATGTAGAAGGAGCGGTTGCGAAGCATATGGCGGAAGTCTTTCGCGGACATTTTCAGCCATCCCTCATCCTGCGGACGGTAAATCTGATGGGGAGCCGGCTCCTGCCCCAGCATGGGTGCGCGGGTGGAGACACGGATGTTTTTGTTTGGGTGGCGCAGGGCGTATTCGTGCGTTAGCTCCTCGCTGTATTGCAGACTGGGCTGGCAGACCACGCCCATCAACTGGGCGAGTTCTTCCGAAAGTTCCGGGAACTGAATTTCTTCACAATACTCCGTAGCAGTGGCGAGTACGGCGACCGATATGACTGGAGGCAGGCGATTGCTGGAATAACGCCGGAAAGTAGCATCTTCCAACGAGTTGCCGCTTACCACCAGCAACGCGCCAATCGTTCCGTCCGTCAAATCTGCCAATTCATCGGGCATCCGTTCGGGAAGAACACCGGCGTCCAGTCGTCTTTTCCACATTGTCAGCAGAGCTTCCCGGCGGGGCAAGGGTGCCAACAGCTTCGCCAGCTCTGGAGAGATGTTCACTGCCTCATCCGCATTGGCGACCAGTTCCAGACGGCTCCTCAGCTTGGCCGAAAGTTGCTCAAAGTCATTCACTGACGTCGCGACAACGACAATATCCTGCGGACGGAAGAAGCGCGGCAAGAGGCTCGCCATTCCAATAAGCCACGTCATTACGAAAAGTGGCAGGAGAGGCCAGAACTTTCGCCAGGCAATCCGATAGTTTTTGAGGCGTTCCCTTTCGGTGCGACTCAAGCAGGCGCGGGTTTTGACCTGAATGTCCCGGAGAACTCGCTCGTGAGCAGAATCGGTCGCTTGATCGGCGGAAAGCGCGACCGTCTTTTCTGCCTCCGTCTCAACTGGCTCCGTGACAGAGGTTGCAGTTTCCTGCGGGGGCGGCACAGGGACATTGGTTTTGGACGTGGCTGACATTCTTTCAGACCTATGCCATGATTGGGAATGCCTCCCGGAGGAAATTTTAACCTTCGGGAGGCGTGCGACTTTTAATGAATTTGAAAGATACGGCTATGCGTTTGCCACAAAGGCGCTATAGCCCTTGTAGGCCATGTAGATGTCGAGCTTGCCGGCGATTTCCCAGGGCGCATGCATGCAGAGCAAGCCCACGCCGCAGTCGATGACCTGGATGCCGTAGCGGGCCATGTACATCGCGATGGTTCCGCCGCCGCCCACGTCGGGTTTGCCCAATTCGCACATTTGCCAGAGGACCTTCGCGTCATTGAAGATCTTGCGAACCTCGGCGACGAATTCGGCGGAGGCATCGGAGGCGCCGCCTTTGCCGCGCCCGCCATCGTATTTGTTGACTTCCAGACCACAGTTGAGGCGTCCGGCATTGTTGTCCGAGTTCACGCCTTTGTAGTCGGGGTCGGCCAGAGTGCCGACGTCGGCGGAGAGCATCTTGGTATTTTCCAGCGTGCGGCGCACCAGCAGTTCACTGTAGTTCATTCCGTGGCAACCGGCGATGAGTTCGGCGACAGTGTTGGGCAGGAAGGTGGAGTCCATGCCGGTGCGGCCGTAGGAGCCGATCTCCTCCTTGTCGCAGAGCAAGGCGCCCATGGTGCGCTTCGGGACGCCCTTGAAGTCGATGACGGCGCGTGCGGCGGCGTAGGAGCACACGCGGTCGTCATGGCCGTAGCCCAGAATCATCGAGCGGTCGAAGCCCAGGTCGCGAGCTGGACCGGCGGGAACGACCTCGATTTCGGCGGAGCCGAAGTCCTCCTCTTCGATGCCGTATTTGTCTTTGAGAATCCGCAGGATGTTAAGCTTCGCCTTTTGGGAAACATCCTTGTCGTCAAACTTCTTGTCCACAGGTCGTGAGCCACAGACGACATTGAGACGTTCGCCCTTGACGCCTTCGGCCATGGTCTTGCGGGACTGGTCGATATCCAGGTGCGGAAGGATGTCGGTGATGGTGAAGACGGGGTCGTCGGGCTGGTCGCCGATGGCGATGTCCACCTTGGTTCCGTCGCGTCGGATGATGACACCGTAGAGGGCCAGTGGAATGACCAGCCACTGGTAGTGCTTGATGCCTCCGTAGTAATGGGTGTCCAGGAGGACCAGCTCCTCGTCCTGGTAGAGCGGATTTGGCTTGAGGTCCAGTCTCGGGCAGTCGATATGTCCACCGACCAGATTGATGCCTTGCTCAATGGGGTCTTTGCCGATACGCGCGAGGAGGATGGTCTTGCCGTCCACCGTGCGATAGACGCCATCACCGGGCTTGAGGCGCTTGCCCTGGTCGTTGAGTTTGGTGATGTCCTTGAAGCCATTTGCCTGGGCGAGCTTCAGGATGGCGGCGAAGGCACGCCGTTCGGTCTTGGTCTCGCTGATGAACTGGCGGTATTCCTCGCAGTATTTCTGAAGTTTGGCTTCTTCGCCGGCGGCCAATTTGTCCCAGCCCGGTTCACGTTTCCAGAGTTTCACGGACGCGGGCTTCTTCGCAGATGCTTTTTTCTTCGTAGGCATTTTCTTAGGTCTAAAGGTTAAGGTTAAAAGTTAAAAGTTTAAGGCCAAGGAGTTGATCCTGAGAGCCAGTGGAAGGTGTCTTGTGGTTCGAGGTCTGAAAAAGATAATATATCACGTGAAAAGCGACTTATGCGTGCATACGGCAGGTGCGGATGTCCATCACCATGATGCCGCGGGCGCCCTGTTCTTCCAGACGGTCGATGATGCCATTGAGATCTTTGCGGGGGACCAGCGATTTGACGGCATACCACTCCGGTTTGGAGAGCGGGCTAACCGTGGGAGATTCCACACCGGGAGTGATTTCGCAGACCGCCGCAAGCTGAGCGGCAGGCACGTCATATTCCACGACGACATAGTTCCGGGCGGTCAGAATGCCCTGAATCCGTTGCAGGAAGGTGTGGATCTGGGGTTGCTGGGCGCGATCTGCCCCGCGCGCGATGATGACAGCCTCCGAATACATCACCGGTTCGCCGATGATCTTCAGTCCTGCCTGGCGCATCGTGGAACCACTCTCGACCACGTCCGCAATGGCATCGGCGACGCCCAGGCGGATGGAGATTTCCACTGCGCCGTCCAACTTGGTCACCGGGCAGTCGAAGCCACGCCGTGCCATGTCGGTCTTGACGATATTGGGGTAGCTGGAGGCGATGCGGTGCCCGTTGAGCTGCTCAACCGTAAGCGTGCTCTCTTTGGGGACTGCATAGCAGAAACGCGACTTGCCAAAGCCCAGCGCAAGCAATTCGGCGGCTTCAACCCCGGAATCCTGGAGCAGGTCGCGTCCGGTGATGCCCAGTTCCACAATTCCCTTTCCGACATAGACCGCGATGTCCCGAGGGCGCAGAAAGAGGAATTCGACGTCATTGGCGGCGTCAAGCACTGAGAGTTCTTTGGCGTCCCGCCGGACATTGTATCCGGCGGCCTTGACGAGTACGGCAGCCTCCTCCGAGAGGGCGCCTTTGTTGGGCAAGGCAATTCGAATCATTTTATTAACTAACTAAGTTATTTATTGCTAAGGAATTAATTAAAACTGGTAAACCCCCGGCTCTGCCGGGGGACTCCTGAAGTTGGACTTTTGCGTCAGTCTAGCCCCTTGGGTTGCACGGAGCATAAGATGGAATGCAGACATGGTGCCATATTGTGCGATGGCCCGCTCAAAGCCATTACAGGAGACAACCATGTCTGCACAACCAGAAAATTTAGCACACACAAAGTGGGAATGCAAATACCATGTGGTGTTCATCCCGAAATTTCGTCGCAAAAGTCTGTTCGGATCGCTTCGCTCCGAACTTGGCTCTGTGTTCCATGAACTGGCACGTCAGAAAGACAGCCTCATTGAGGAAGGACATCTGATGCCCGATCATGTCCACATGCTGATATCCATTCCCCCGAGGCACAAGGTCAGCGAGGTGATTGGCTTCATCAAGGGAAAAAGCGCAATCTGGATCGCAAGGCACTGTGAAGGCCACCAGAGGAACTTCACTGGCCAGGCTTTCTGGGCCAGGGGATATTATGTCAGCACGGTCGGCAGGGACGAGGCGCTGATCCGCGAGTACATCAAAAATCAGGAAGAGCAAGACAGGCGTGACGACGACCAGCCAAACCTGCCTTTCAACTGAGCGAAAACCTTGCCGTCTTTAGGCGGCGCCACCGACAGGTGGCATGTGAACAACCGCTTTGAGCGGGCAAATCAAGCCACCGGCTCTGCCGGTGGTATCTGACTTTGATTTTATTCACAGAAGGCGATAGACGTCTTCCAGCGAACATTTTTTGCGTAGCATCATTACCATCAAGTGGTAGATGAGCTGGCTGATTTCTTCGGCAGTGCGTTTTTCATCCTCGAACTCGGCGGCCATCCAGACTTCGGCGGCCTCCTCGACGATTTTCTTTCCGATGGCGTGGACGCCTTTGTTGAACTCGGCGACGGTACGCGAGTTGGGGTCATTGGCGTCGATTTTGGCGGCCAGCTCCGCGAAGAGTTCCTCGATGGTCTTACGGCTCTGTTCGATGATGCCCCTGGCTTCGGCGGGCAGTTTGTCAAAGTGGATTTCGCGTTCATCGGTGCCTTCGGCGCGTGCGGACAGGTAGTCGTGGGCGGCCAGTTCGTCAAGCAGATTCTCCGCCCGTTCACGGTCCACTCCAAGTGAATCCTGAAGAACTTGCGGGTTTGCCAGGCGTGCCTGCACAATGACCTTGAGCGCATCCATGTAGGAACTTTGGGGAGTTTCGAGGAATGGCAAGGTGGGGGCCTGGGCGGCGGCTCGTGCTTGGGCAACGGCGTTGCGCTCGTCCAGTTCGGCTTTTGACATGGCGACGCGCAGTTCCTCATCGGTAGCGAATTGGACTTGTTTGGCGCAGAATTTGGTGATGGTGCGTGCCTCGTCGTCCGTGATGAGTCCGCCTTGGTACCGTTCAACCATCTCATTGTCGCGCAAGAGGAAATCGGCTTTTCCCGCAAGGGTTTCGGCGCCGGGTTCGTCAAGAATGAGTTCGGACGATCCGGGCTGGATGGTTTGCAAGGCGATTCGCCATGGGAAGCAGGAGAGGACTTCCTCGGTAAGGTTTTCGCGGTATGGGAACTCGGTGGAGGCGATGAGATGGATGCCGACGGCGCCTGCGTTGGCCAATTGTCGGAAAAGTCCGAGTGCCTTCTCGCGCCGGTTGTCTTTGAGCATCGGCGAGAATTCATTGAGGAAGACCACGAGGTAGCAGAATGCTTCTTCGGGATGGCTGGAGTTGTATTCGGCGATGTTGTGTGCTCCTGCCGCCGCCAGTGCCTGGAGGCGTGTGCGCATTTCGGTTGCCACCCATTCGAGCATCACCAGACCACTGACGGGGGAGGACACCAGGGGAACCACCAGATGTGGCGCCTGCGAGAAGGGACGCAATTCAGATGCGCGTGCGTCGAAAGCGGCGATGCGCAGTTGGTCGGGAGGGAAACGGAGCATCAGCGAGGCCATGAATTGCCCGATGAGATGTCCGCGGCCGGTGTTGGCGTCGCCGGCGATGAGCAGGTGTGGAGCATTGGCCAGATCCATGACGGTGACACGATTGAAGATGTTTCGCCCCAGCATCAGCGGGATGGCGGCATTGCTCTGGGTCCAGGCGCGGTCTTCGAAGAATTCCCCGACACCCCAGAAACGCCGTTGGGAGTTTGGCACTTCAATGCCCGCCCGGTCGCGTCCAGGTATGGGCAGAAGCATTCGCACCTGCTGGGTGCCCAGCTGCGCGCGGAACTCAGGCGCAAGGGCACCCAGTTCTTCGAGGGTAATGCCTGGCGCAAGGCGCAGTTCATAGCGGGTGACCTGCGGTCCGCAAATGCTGCTTGCGACTGTGACGTCCAGTCCGGCGGCGGCCAGGACGTCGGCAAGAACCTGCGCATGTTGGGTAATCTCTTCCCGGCTGACCATATCCCGGTTATAATCTGAATTGAAGGGAAACAGTGACGCCGTTGGCAGTTGATAGGCAGTGTTTTCCATGATGAATTAGTGGGTTGGGATGTCTAAGGGGGTCAGCGGTAGCTGATGTGGCGGGATCAACGAAGGCAGGTCGTAGTCAATGGCGGCCTTCTCCTGGCGGCCGATTTCATAGCGTTTGTATGCCCAGCCACCCACGATGAGCAGGAGCAGCAGGATGATGACCAGGCTGATGAGGAAAGAGGAAAAACGCCGCGTGCCTTCCTCGGGGAAGACTGTGTCTGAGAGAAGTGGCTCGTTGTCAGGAACTTGTGGGGCATATTTCTGCAGTTCCAACTCGAATGCCTCCAGAATTGGTTCGGGAGAGATGCCTTCACCGTAAACCTGGCAGATGCGCTCAATCTGCGAACGGCAGTAATGGTAATTGGAGTTGCTGTTGAGGCGAGAGATTTCGCCGGATTCCAAGTCGCGGATGGTGCTCTCGGTCATATGCACCTTCTCCGACAGCTGCCGGATGGTGAAGCGGTGTTCCAGTCGAATGGCTTGAAGCATCTCACCAAAATTTTGGTTCGGAATAACATATGTTATTCCTTGAGCTATTCCTTGCGATTCGGATGGGACGGCATTGGCAGGCGGGACCACCGAGGCGTTGAGGTTGTCAAGTGCGTCCAGCTCCTCTGCGGAGAGTTCTGCCGTCTCAGGGGGTGGTGGAACCTCGATGGTTTCGGGTGGCGGTGCCTCGTCATATTCCGGTTGCGGAAGCGCGTTTCCAAGCAATGTTGGTTCGATGTCCTCTGGTGGCGGAGGGACATCGACCGCCTCTGGTGGCGGTGCCTCGTCATAGATCCGTCCGTGAACCTGTTCTGCGGCAGCCGCCGCTGGCTCATCGAAATTGAGTTCCGGTTGGCGAGGGTTGGCAGATTGTGGAAAGTCGTTAGGCATTGCGGTGTTGGCGCGATGGCTGGTGGTCAGAGGGCATCGCCGGAGTCGTGATCGAAATCGGCGCCTGCTTCGCCGAAGGTCGGAAGGTGGTCCCAGTAGATTTCACGCATGCCGGAGGCAGGCTGCGGACCGACATAGCCGAGGTCTTCAAGTTCCTCGATGAGGTCGGCGGCGCGGTTGTAACCGATGCCGAGACGTCGCTGAAGATTTGAGATGGTGGGACGTTTGGTGGTGATGAGTGCCTCGACTGCCCTGGAGATCAGGTCGTTGCCGCCCACTTCGCCGCCACGCAGCCCGCTCTCGCCGAAGTCGTCGTCTCCTCCTGCCCTGCCGCCTTGCGCGGCGGCCTTCTGTGCCTCGATGGCGGCTTGGATGCTCTCGTCGAATACGGGCTGCGCCTGGTCACTGCAGAAGCGCACCACGGAAGCGATTTCCGGGTCGGAAGCGTATGCGCTCTGGATGCGCTCCAGCTCGCCGCCGCCCATCTTCAGCAGCATGTCGCCATTGCCCAAAAGCGCCTCGGCGCCCTTTTTGTCCATGATTACCCGCGAGTTGGTCACATCCGTGACCTTAAGCGCGATGCGCGTGGGGAAGTTGGCCTTGACGACGCCGGTGATGACCTTGGCGTCCGGCCGTTGGGTGGCGATGATCATGTGGATGCCGGCGGCGCGTGCCTTGGCGGCCAGGATGCCGAGAGCATGGTCCACCTCCTTCTGGGCGTGCGCCATGATGTCGGCCAGCTCGTCGATGATGATGACGATGTAGGGGAGGAAGCGCGGGACTGGCTCGCCCTGGGAGGTCAAGAGCTCCTCGTCGGGATTGGGGCGATTGTTGAAGTCTTGGATTTTCCGGAGACCGGTGGCGCCGATCTGACGATAGCGGAGGTTCATCTCGTCAATGGCCCAGCGCAGGACGGTGCCGACCTGCTCAGGCTCGTTGATGACGGGCGAGAGCAGGTGGGGGATGGTCTGATATGCGGCAAACTCCAGATACTTCGGGTCGAACAGGATGAGTTTGAGTTGTTGAGGTGTGAAACGCAGTAGCATGGACTGGATCATCATGTTCATCGTCACGGACTTGCCCGAGCCGGTCTCGCCCGCCACCAGCAGGTGCGGGGCTTTTGCCAGGTCGATGACGATGGGCTGGCCGCTGATGTTCTTGCCCAGGACCAGAGGGATGATTTTGCTGCTGTCGAGCCAGTTCTGACTGGAAAAGAGCTCGTAGGCAGTGACCGTGACCAGTTTCTTGTTGGGGACTTCCACCCCCGCGTATGGACGGCCGGGGATTGGGGTCAGCAGGCGGATGTCTTTGACCCGCAGGTTCATCAACAAGGTGCTGTGGAGTCGGTTGATGGTGTCCGGTTTGATGCCGTTTCCCATCTCGATTTCGTAGAGCGTGATCTGCGGGCCCGGGACGGCATTTACCACCGTCGCGTCCACGTTGAAGTCATCCAGGGTTCGTTGAATGACCTCGATTCGGCTGTTGATTTCCTCGGCGGAGACGGAGGTCTGATGCCCCGTGGGTGGATTGAAAAGGCTGAGGCCGGGCAGGACATAGCCGCTGTCGTCCGTCGGCTGGAAGGTCGGCGGCGGTGGCGGAGCGGTCTGCGGAGCGGCCGCGGGAACCGGCAGTTCCGGCTGGACATGGTAGTGCGGCTTGGGGGCCACTGGGTCGTAAGTCGGATGTTGCGGCGGTCCGGCGGGCGTGGAGGATGGTTGCTGTCCGCCAGCGCGACGCCCTTGGAAGCCCATTCGCCGTGGCGGAGCAGGAGCCGGCTGTTCGGCTGGAAGAGGTGGTGTGGAGGCGGCAGGCGTGGCGTTCGTCTGCGGGGCGGCGGTAGCTGCCGTGGTGGTGGGCTGTGCCGTTTCGTCGGAGTCAATACGAGTCTTCTGGAGAAGAACCATCAGATCTTGGAAGACCTCAGCCCAGTCGTGATGCCAGATAATACCCAGTGCCAGGAGAATAAGCAATATGGTGACCAGTAGGCATCCAGTATAGTTCAGCAGAACAAATAGGAGTCCGCTGCCCGGTGCGCAGAGGAGCTGCCCGATAACTCCGCCTGGAAGCTGCCGGATGTTCAGGGCGGCGGTCAGGGGGGCGAAGGCATTGGGAAAAAGTCCAAGCAGCAGTGAAGTGCCGAAGGTCAGGAGCGGCACTGCCAAAAAATACCGCCAGGAACTGCGTCGGAGTTTGCCTCGCCAAATCAGCCGCCGGAGGCTGCATAGAAGGGCGATGGCAAGGAATAGGTAGGAACTCAATCCCATGGTCATCAGCATAAACCACCCAAAATAGGCACCGATGGCACCCAGATGATTGCGCGGGAACGCATCGACACCGAGTCCGCCGGCATAGAAGTCCAGGTCCGCCGGATAAAAGGGGACCATTGCGAAGAAAGCGGCGATAAGGCATCCAAGAATAATGATGCGGCGGAACTTGAACGATCGGTCGGCGGCGGTGGATGGCGTGGCGTCGTTGTTCGTGGGAATCGGTTGGTCGATAGCAGTGAAGGGCATTCGTGTGAGAATCTATTTTTTGAAGGCGGCGTCAAAGAGTGCGCCGGCTGGCGCGAAATCCAGACGACGGGTGAAGGCACATGCATCGGCGGCACCGAACCACTGGTCCATTCCGGCGTCTTCCCATTCGACGGAAAGCGGCCCCTGGTAGTTGGCACGGTTGAGTTCGCGGATGATCTCCTCGAAATTGACCTGCCCATGACCTGGCGAACGGAAGTCCCAGCCACGGCGCGAGGCGCCAAAGGCAAGGTGGCTGCCGAGGATGCCGTTACGCCCGTCCAGCATCACCTTGCAGTCTTTGATATGGACATGGAAGATGCGTTCTGGGAATTGGCGGATGAACTCGGCGGGGTCAATGCCTTGCCAGAGCAGGTGGCTGGGATCGAAGTTGAAGCCGAAACGGGGGTGGTTCCCGATGGCTTCAAGTGCGCGCTTGGCAGTCCAGAGGTCGAAGGCGATTTCGGTGGGATGAACCTCTAAAGCAAAATTGATGCCAAGACGGTCAAATTCGTCCAGGATAGGTATCCAGACCTGGGCGAACTTTCGGAAGCCATCGTCGATCATCTGGTCAGAAACTGCTGGGAAGCTGTAAAGAAAATGCCAGATGGGGGAACCCGTGAACCCGTTGACGACTTTCACGCCGAGGTTTTTGGCGGCTTTGGCGGAGGCCTTCATGGAGGCGATGCCCCAGGCGCGTTTTGCCTCGGGGTCGTTGTCGCATTCGGGTGGCAGAGCGCCGAAGCCGTTGGAGCGTGTATCGTCATTAGGGTCAAGAGTAAGCTGACCGGCAAGGTGATTGCTGATTGCCCAGCAATTCAGCCCGTTGTCGGACAATAACTGCCTCTTTTGATCGCAGTAATCTGGGTTCTCTGCCCCCTGAAATACATCAAAGTGATCTCCCCAGCAGCACAGTTCAAGACCATCGTAGCCAAGCTCCTTCATCCGAGGAGCGAGTTCGGCCAGCGGATAGTTCGCCCACTGCCCAGTGAAAATCGTGACGGCGCGAGTCATGTTTGATGAGGGAAAAGGATTGAGGTTTAAGAAAGGCGGTCAGAAGGAGTAGTGTCTAATTGCTTAATTTATTCGCAATTAAATAATAGGAATGGTTCGGGAGCTTCATTCAGCAGTGAAAATTGTAGAGGATGATGGCCGCGACCATCAGACTGGCGGCCACCAGACGTCGGACGATGATGCCCCAAGAAACCTGATGTTCCAGATAGGTCAGTCCGCAGGCGGCCAGCACCGGCGCGAGGAAAATGGCGAAGATGCCGCGCGTGGACTGAAGGATGTTCCCGTTCACCGTGCCCAGTATGGCGAAGCACAGATTCAGGAAGACAATGGAGATGATCCAGAACACCCCGTAAGGCAGGCTATGGAGAAGTGCGCGCCGTGTGCGGAGGGGACGGTTGCACGCCAGAACCGCCACTCCGATGAGACCCGCCAGCAGGTAAATCAGAAACGCGCAGAGCGCGGCTGCCAGCGCCGGGGAGAACCCCAACTCGCTCTGGAGAAGATCGACCTCGATCTGGAGGCAGGTGTCCGAGAGCGAAAAGAGCAGACAGGCGGACAACACCAGTCCCAAAGCGCCCAGAGTGACTTCGCGGCTGGTCCGGTTGAGCAGAAAGGCCGCCAGCACCGTCAGGACAACTGCCAGCACCTGCAGCCAGGTGAAGTGCGCGTGGAACAGGACCAGGTTGAGCAGCATCAGCATCGGCAGCTTGAGTCCAAGCAGAGGAACCAGGAGTGAGGCGTCGACCTTGCGCTGTGCGGCAAACATCATCATCTGCGCCAGCGAGTAGAAGAAGAGCGCCCCGAACACCGGCACCAGTCGATGCCAGAAACCCGCGCCAAACAATTCGGCACGCCAAGTCACCGCCAGCCCAAGTGCCGAAAATAGCCCCATCCAGATGAAAGCATTGGTCAGCAGGGTTAGCGCATTCAGCTCCGAAGTGCGTCGGATTGCCCAGCCGGAGGCGAGGTAAGAACAGGCCATCAGAATTGCGGTCAGAAATCCGCTGACAATACCTAGCCAATGAATAGGGGACATCGTGATATGTAAAACGCATGGTTGAAATCACCGCTTAATGTAATGCTTTTTCCCCTTTTTTATGCCAAAAGAACGCAGTTATTCCTAAAGAATTGCGTTTTTTCCCAGGACGACATGCAAACTGTAAAAAAGTCGCGGCAAAAACGCCGAAAATTCCCTGGGTGATGCTGCTTGAAACTTCATGGGAAAATGCGGTGGACGCATTTCGTTAAAAGCGGGAAAGTCCTGATGGTTTCAGCGAAACTGCCTTGGTATAAAAACATTGCTTTCATTCTCAAAAATGCGGAACGATTTGCATAACTTATTTGATTTCAGTATGATATAAGATTCATGAAAAGGCTTTCGTCCAAGAGGTATAACGGCGAAAAAGATGCGCGTAGAAGCGATGCGAGAAAATTGGCACAGGACAGGTTTGGGGGATTTTCATGAAATCATCAAATAAGATAAAATTGACATGAAAAGTATATATTTGTCAGATATTGTCATAAATTATCAATTTTTGTCATAATGTTCTGGCTAAAGTTGTAGATAGATTGTAGAAAACTTGTAGATAGATTGTCAATAGTCGCCCTAATCAACGACAAGTGCAAGCGATTACCGCAAAAGTGCCGAAATCATCTTTTGGAAGGCATGGCAAGAAGCATGCCAAAAATGCCAAGTGATCCTAAAATTTTTTTCTCCTGTCTAATGTCAATATGTTATGATATTTTGGAGTTTTTTCTTCGAGGAATTTTGCGTTTGCGATTTGTTATTTTCTTTAGAAAGATTATCTTTGTAAAATCGCGAAACTGTTGTTTTGCTGCCGTTGTCGGCGTTTCCCTTTCCGTTGAATTTCCTTATCCCTTTGTCCAGGCAAAAGGCAATCGCTCATTGCCAAGACGAGGCTTTTTGTCTTTTTCGTCCCGTCATGTCCTCAGCCACCGACATTCCTTTTTTAACCAGTTTGTGGGAGCAATGTAGCCAGATATTGATGGCCAAACTGACTCCGCAAGTCTTCAATATGTTCTTAAGTCGCGGCAATGTTTTTCCATTGTCGGTGGATGAACGATCCTTGACCCTGGGGTTCCCGCCCAACTCCTATATTGACTGGATGCGGGACAACTATGGCAAGGATATTGAGCAGGCCGTGCAAACGGCTTCTGGCAAGGCGTTGAAGATTTCATTCCAAGTCCTTTCTGAAGAAGAATTTGTAACTCGTTCTGCGAAGTTTGGCAAAGTGGCTTTGAAGGCTTCGGAACCACTTCGGGAATTGCCAGCGTCGGCTCCTGCTGTCGTTTCGGCGAAAGATCATCGACTGGACAGCCTCAACAGCAACTACACCTTCGACTCCTTTGTGGTCGGCCCGAACACGAGTTTTGCCTACAACGCTTGCCGACAGGTGGCGCAGACTCCCGGCCTGAGCTACAACCCTCTCTTCATCCATGGCCCGTCCGGTCTTGGCAAAACCCACCTGATGCAGGCCATCGCCCGCGAGGTCTGCCGGAACAACGCAAAGGCGACGGTGGAGTACTTGACCAGCGAACGTTTCGGCAATCTCTACATCGAGGCTTGCAACAAGTTCCGCGGAAACATGGTGGATTTCCGCCGTCGCTTCCGCAAAGTGGATGTGCTGCTCATCGACGATGTTCAGTTTTTCGCAGGGAAGGCCGGCATGCAGGAGGAGTTCTTCCATACCTTCGAGGAGCTTTACAATGACCACAAGCAGATCGTGCTGGCCTCGGACCGCATTCCCGAGGAACTGGCTGGACTCTCCGCGCGCCTGATCTCGCGCTTTGCCTGGGGGGTGACGGTTGACATCACACTCCCGGACCTGAGTACGCGAAAAGCCATTCTCAACGAGAAGCAGCAGAATTCCCTGATCAAGCTGCCGTCCAATATCATCGAGTATCTGGCCACTCGCGTGCGCAGCAATGTCCGCACGCTGGAGAGTTGCCTGCGGAGCCTTCAGGCATTCATCTCGCTCTCCGGCGACCAGGACCAGCCGGTGACGAAAGCTCTGGTGGATGATCTCTGTGGTTCCCATTTCGACCAGGATGCGGCGTTGCAACTTACTGTGGCACGTGTGCAGGAGGTTGTTGCTCATTACTTTGATGTGCGAGTGCAGGAAATGCGCGGCAAGAGCCGTCAGGCGGAGATTACCCAAGCACGCCAGGTGGCGATGTTTTTGAGCAGGGAATTGACAGGCAAATCCTTGCCCACTATTGCTGCCGCATTTGAAAAGACGCATCCGACGGTTTTGCATTCCATCCGGACCATTGAACGAAAAGTCAAGGAATCCGATGAGTTCCGCCAGACGCTTGCGGATATTTCACGTAAATTGTCTGGCGATAATAATTAATCTTATTTTCGGTTTGCCAGTATTGGGTCTCCTTACCTTTTTAATGGGAAGGAGACCCTTTGTGTTTAACGAATTACATTATTATTTCAGATTTTTGTTTCCTTAGTTTAAGGAAAGAGTTCAAGATATACTTCGCTGGACTTTGAAAATCATTGAGTTGTTTTTCTTGTCAGCGAGCGCGTTGTACAAGGATATCCTGGTCGATTGGCAGCCAATCCACGACCATCCCGCCGGAGCCGTGTCAACAACTATTGGCTGTCGGCGACTTGCCGTTCCCGTAAAATTTTTTAAAAAAATCAGCGCGGGGAGAAATTGCAGGCAAAACGCCGATTGTGTGGCACTTAATATATCACGCGGATGACCCCGATATTACGCGGGCAACGAAAAAACCAACTATTCCCCATTGCGGCGGCTTACGAAAACCGATTCCCCGCGTATGTACGGGCGAATTCACCTGCCGCAAGGACACAAGCTGGATATACCGTTCTATCATTCCGATTGCCTTGGTGCGCTTGCCTTGCACCGGCCGCGGGCGTGGTTATTACGCCATCCAGCCATACTCTCGCCTTGCGGCAGGCAGAGTTCGCCTAAACGCGCGGTTTTCCGCGCGTTTTCTCGTCTGAAGCCGGGCCGGAAGGCGGTATCATTTAAAAATATGGCATATTTTTGGATGAACTCGTGCTGAAATCCCGATCAGGCGCTATGGTGATGGCAGAGCCGAATAAGGCAATGCCAAGTTCTAACACAATGCCCCGCAAAGGGAAGGAACCGTAGAATGCAGACCACACAGTGCGATTGGGCACCGGCGGGCTTCGATTTGGGACGCCCGGATTTCAGCCAGATAAATATCAGCCAGTTTCTCGAATTGTACGGGCGGCTGATAACCGCCTACTGCCACCAGTTCGGGGTATACGATGAGGAGATGGACATCGCCGACCGGATTGCCCTGAAGATATTCGGCGGGACGGGCATTTCCTACGATCCGGCGGTGGCACCGTTCCCCGCCTATCTGGCGCGGATGGTGAAGAACTACTGCCTTGCCCGGTTCCGCAAGAAGCGCCCCATCCCGGTGGAGGATTGCATCCTGGAAGCCTACGTCGCCGATGCGCCCGATATCGCCGCCCTCATCGGGGCGGAGGATGCAGGAAGGCTCCTTGCCGCCGCCCGCAAGGCGGTGGATGCCCGGCGGGGGGAGTTGGCGCGCCGGGTGTTCGCCCTCCGCTGGGAGCAGGGGCTTTCGGCGGCGGAGACGGCTAAACGGGCGGGCATCGCCCCGACCACCGCCAACACCGCCTACTGCCGCTATCTGGCCGATCTGCGCGCCACCATCCGGGAAATCTACCGGGCCGACGGGATTAGGGCGTGACCCGCTTGGGGAGCCGCTCCCGCCAGGAATCCCGTCCGCGGTTTCCCGCGTTGATATTGTCGCGGGTGCGGGCCTCGCGCTGCTGGGCAAGCACCGAAGGCGGCTCCTGCCCCGCCTTCCAGCCAATGCCCGGGGCGGCGTAGAGGCGATGGGCCTTCACGCCATCCGGGCAGGTGATTTCCGTGGGGCATTTTCCGAACGGGAAGAGCATTTCGATTATTTCGCCATCCTCCCGTTCGAAATCGTAGCGGGCGGCCATGCTACTTGCCCTCCTTCTTGGCGGGTTTCTCGGTCTTCTTGGCAGGCTTGGCCGCCTTCTCCGCCTTTGCCGCGGGCGACGCGGCCTTGGCCGCCTTTGCGGCGGGTTTCGCAGCCTTCGGGGCTTCCCCCGATGCCTTTGCCAATTCCTGGATGCGGGCGGCGCGGGCGGCCTCGTCCACGGGGTGCTTGGGGGCGAGACGCTTTACCGGCTCGGCCTGGGTGACCTCCTGCCCGGCGGTCTTGGCGGCTCCGCCGCGGGGCGGGATATCGCGGCTGATGGTCTCGTCGACCTTCATTCCGCGGATGCGGCGTTCGTTCTCCGCCGAGCGGTCCGTGCCGTTCTCGTAGTCGACAATATGCTGATCCTGGGTCTTGCGCCCGCGGACGGCCACCTCCTTGACGATGGTATCGTCGGCGGTGGTGACGGGCAGTTTCTCGCGCTGGTAGCGGGGCCGGGTCTTTGGCGCGGCCACCTGCTCCGGGGCGGCGGCCTGCTTTGTAGTTAGCGGGACAAGCAGGTTGTGGCGGACCAGAATCTGGAAATCGGGGCCGGGCGCCACGCGCTGCCCCATTGCCGTGAGGACGCCATTCTCGAGTTCCACCCTGCTTCCTTTGCTGAGGGTGCTCCCAAGCGACGGGAGATTGATGTTCGCTTTTGCCTCGTAGATTTCTTTCATGTTACCTTGCTACTATTGGGTGGCGACGGCCAAACCACGCCCGGCCGCCAAGGGCGGGAAATCAGGTCATCCGGCGGGTATTGAGAATGATGTTGCGAACCTCGGCCCGGCGGTAGGCGTATTTGCGGGGTTCGACCAGCATCCGCCCGGCGGCGTAGTCCGCCCGGAGGCCGGCCACCGCCTCCTCGGTCAGGTCGGTGGCGAACTTGAACCAGACAATGGCGCGGCCGAAATTGCTGGTGATGTCGGTCCCAGTCATGGTGAACCGGTCGTCCAGCGTCCAGAGGAAGGCGGCCTCCTCGGAATCCTTTGTGCTGATAGTCGTTGCCATTCGCGTGTTGAAACTCTCTCTATGCATCTTCCCGCAAATAACATCGGGCGGGAATCGCCTGTCCCATATTATGGAAAGGCAATGAAAACAACAATGCGAGAAACGGACAGCATAGACGATTCCCCGGAGAAGAACGCCACGCGGGCGGGGTTGAAATGGCGGCGCCGGCACCGGTACGATATCGACGCGATAATCGCCCGGGCGTGGTGGGCGCTTTACGGCACCGGCCGGAAGGGGGCGCTTCCGCCGTTCGAGGTACGCGATACCATCCGGGTCAAATGCCCCATCTGCGGCCGGGAGGATAACGATTGGCCGGTGCGGGGCGGGCTTTGCCTGGATTGCTTCAGCCACGAGTGGGTTCTCCGCTATCCCATCGATACCTCGGGGCCGGGCCTTATGGACGCCCTGATAGAATCCCTCTAGAGGAGAAAAGCAATGAGCGAATTCTGCGATAAACTGACCCTCACGCTTGCCGCCGGCGGCGAGCTGAACCCCCTGGGCGACTGGGCGCTCCTGGAGCGCGTTGAGGCCGATAAGGAAAAGGACGGCATTGCGCTGCCGGAGAACGCCAAGGCCCCGAAGGCGAAATGCCGGGTGCTGGCGATATCCGAGTGGGCGGAGGCCGTGGTGCTCCCCGGCGAGGTGGTGCTATGCCCGGTCGATTGCCAGAAGGGGCCGTACGATATCGATGGCCGGGAATGCTGGTTTGCCGAGACTATGGATTTCCTCGGCGTGGTCGAGGAAGAGTAGAATTACGGCGTTTTCCGCGCGGAGGCGGTCGCCGCCTCGCGACATCCTATTTAACCCGGCTGATTTCGGATTGGCTTCCCGCCAGCGCCACGGCGTTCACGCTATCGGCGTAGGCATCCATATTGGTGTGGTGGCTGCTCATGATAATCTGCACGCCGAGCCGGTGGGCGATCGCCTGCAGGAACTGGGCGAATTTCGGGACGTGCTCGGCGGATAGGTGCTTGCCCGGCTCGTCCACCACCAGCACCCGGTCGAGAACGGGGTCGTTCAGGAGGACCATAAGTTTAAGGGGGAGGGAAATGGCATCGGCCAGCCCCCCGCCAATGCCGTCGATCTGCCGGCGCACCACCATCCCATCCTCGCACCGGCGGATGGCGTAGACCTCCACGCTGGTGCGGGCGCGCTTCATTCCGTAATCGAACTCCACGGCGTAGGAATCGTCGAACACCGCCTTGAGGCAATCGGAGACCAGCGCCTCCACGCGGGCCTTGACGCCCCGGCGCTCGTCGGTGGCGACCTGCTCCACGAATTCCACCGCCTTGGCGCAGATATCGATATCGTGGACGGCCTTGTCGCGGGCGGCCTCCAGTTCCGAAAGCCGTTTCACCGCCGCCTCGCGGCGGCTCTTCATTAGCAGGTAGGAATCCTCTGCCTGGCGGAGGGCGGTTTGCAGTTGGGCGTAGTCCATTATGAATTCGGGGTTCGTGCCGCAAGTGCGGCCATTAGGGTGCGGAGGGCGGCGGTAGAGGTGGGGCCGTTGGCCTTGAGATACCGGCGGAAAATCTCCTTGGCGTACGATTCAAGCATGACGAGGGGGCCTCCCTTCGACCTCCGCGACAAGCCTCTCTGCCTCGTTGTAGATTTCCACGCCGTTCTCCCCAAGTAGGCGGAGCAGCAATTGCCCATGGAAGGTCTGGAAGAGGTTCACGAAGGAGAAGAGCTCCGGGGCGGACCGGTGCATTGCTACGGGAGTCGGCCGGGGGCGTTCCGCGCCATCGCGGTTGGGACGCCCCGGAAGGCGTGAATCCGTCAGCCGCCGGGCGCGGGCCTGGCGGAGCCTTTCCGCTGAATTGGATTTTCCTTTAGGCTTGTGCATTTATGGAACAACGGCGGCAGTTATGACTGCTTCTTGCCTTTGAACGGATTCCCTATGAGTTGCCTGATATCGGCATCGCGGTTGGGGAAGGCGGCGACATCCGGGCGGCGATGGTATTCCCACCATTCGCTGCCGTCGTATTCCCCCCGGCTGTACCACGCGCCGTCCTTCATAAGCAGGACGAGGTCTTCGCAGATTTCCGCCATGCCGTAGCCGGGGTCGTATTCGGTCTTGCCGGCCAGCTCCAGGAATTTCGGGACCGAAATCTGCCAATCATCCCCGGCGACGGCCTCGATATCCTCGGCGGTGTAGCCGTGGTTCTTGAGCGCGGCAAGGGTATCTTCCAGCAGGTTCGAGGTGAATTCGTAATCGTGGCTCATTGGCGGCTCCTGTTTCCTAGAATTGCAGTTTTACGGGGTGTTTTCGCAGTTTTGTGCAGTTTTTCTGCACATATCTTCAAGATTCGGGCGTTTTTGGCGGGGTGTACTCCGGTAGCCGGCGTTTCTGGAACTCGTTCACAAGGAGGGTGGCCTCGCGGTAGATTATCTGGCCGCTTTCGCCGAGTATCCGCAGGTGCGCCTGGCCGCTGAAGGTCGTGAAGAACTCCGCGAAGGCGTAGAGTTGCGGGGCGATGGAAAGCAGCGCGGCGATGTCGGCGGCCTCCGGCAGGTTGCAGTTCGCCCGCGCCACCACGCGGTTCTTCGAATCGCGGATGGCGTAATCGTCGGCGAATTCCCCCCGTTGCCAGGGGGTGTTGGGGAAGGGGCTTGGATTGGTCATTTCGGGATTTCTTTTTCCGTTGAAACAACCGGCGTTTCCGTAATATTGGAAAGCCTCGGCACGGGGATGAATAGCGGTCTGGGAATGTACATCCGCAGGCGCCATCGGATTTCCGCAAGTTCTTCTTCGGGGGATGCCGAACCGGCCTTTGCGGAATCGATTATGTATTTCAACTGGCGGTATCGGCAGGCCGCCATGTATTCCATTCCCCGGATAACCGACTCGTGGAAAATGTGGTAGTCCCAGGGCAATTCGGTGGGGTGCTTCGCCTTGAGGTGGCCGGTCAGATTGGCAATGATATCCAGAAACGCCAAGGCAATATGCGGGAATTGGTAGGCAAGACGCTCGAGAATCTTGGAGAATGTGAAAGAATAGCATTTCCCCTCAAGCAGATCGGCGGGGGCGGTGTTCCTTCTTTCCATCATATCGCACACCCAATGGTTATTGGAGACGTGCTCGAAGGCCACCATGCAACTGGCCGCCCCGCGGGGGAATTTGAAATGGAGTTTGTTGAAGAACGCCCTCGGCTGGAAACTGACCACCTGGAAATTGGCAATCCCGACCATCGTGGCCAGCGGGTCTATTTCCGCAAGGCCGAAGATGATCTGGTCTTCGTAATCCGCTTTTTGGTCATTGCTTTTCGCCATTGGCCTGTCCATCCGCATTCGGGGGGTTGAGAAGCCGGGCCATTTCCCGGTTGAGATGCTCGTTGAGGGCGAGCCGGAAATTATCATCCGCGGCATCGTGAAGCCGCCAGTGCCCGCAGATTTCGCCCTGCGTGCCGTTATCGCGGCAGATGCCCCAGTGGCGGCAGTTGCCGCAGGTGGCGCGGATTGTCAGGCGGGCCGCCTTGAAGGCGTTGTTCTCGCCCAGTTCGAATTCGCATTTGTCGATCATTTCAGCCTCCCGCGTATTCAACACCAGATCCAGGCCGCCATCCTTCGAATTGCGGCTGAGCAGCGATGCCGCCGCCTCGTCGGGTTGGTATTCCCCGAAGGAAAGGTGGCGGTAGAAGGTCATTGCCCGGTCTCCTCTGCCGGCGGCCGACGCGGGATGAAATGCCCGCATTTCTCGGCCAGGCTTCCCCGCGTGCGGAACTCGGCGGTCCAGATAAGGGAATCCGGGTCGCTTGGCAGGTGGTGGCTCATGTGCCGGTTGCATTCGGCCTTGAAGGCGCAATTGTTGCTGCAGTAGGTGATGTCGGTGTTCATTTCCCGTATTATGGAACAGTGGGGCGTTTTGGGGCAATTCACAAATCGTCGGCCACCCGGGCCTCGCCGGCGACAAGCCTTTGGACAATGGCATCGTAGCGGGCGTACTCGGCGCTTTCGGGGTCGCAGAAATGCATTCCCGTGCGGAATTCGTGGATTGCTGCAAAGCGGGTGGGGTATTTCTTCCACTCGCCGTAGCATCTGACCTCGACGGGGTCCTTTAGGTTGATTGGCATTGTAAACCTCGCATTTAAGGGGTTGGGGGCGGCTCCGTTGCCGCTTTCATCCCTACATACGCATAGAATCGGCTTTTTATTCCATTTGCCCGCAATTCCTACGGCTATTGCGCTTGTTGCGGGGGATTATCGGTTTCGCCCCCCGTCAGAAGGACAATCGGTTCGTGGTGCTTGGTATGGGCGCGCAGCGTGGGGCTGGCATCCCCCTCCTCGATGGTGAGCACCTCCCCGCCCTGGTCATTGAGCAATAGGGCGATATCGGCGGGATTCGCGGGTTGAATTGGATCAACAATTACCGGCACGTTGCCCCCCCCGTCCCCATCTTCGATACGAGGGTCGGGGAGACGTCCTCGCTCGGCAGCACCCGCCGCCGGTCGCCTATGTCGTAGATTTCCATTAGTCTTTTGCCGTTAAATTCTTCCCGGTGAGCACTATCTCGATTGGTTTCGCGCCCGAATCGGCATCCAGGCCAGCGGCCTGGGCATTTGGCTTCCATCCAATCTCAAGGAAGCTCCGGGTTGCACCAAGCGGTCCTCCGCATACGCTCGAGATGTCGTCAATGTATGCGTAATAGCCGGCCTTCTT
The DNA here is from genome assembly GCA_017617415.1 of Victivallales bacterium. Lineage (GTDB taxonomy): Bacteria > Verrucomicrobiota > Lentisphaeria > Oligosphaerales > Oligosphaeraceae > RGIG1601. The sequence continues at coordinate 22,633 of JAFZWH010000144.1, forward strand.
CAGTTCTCCCTTGATTTCATTCAAGATGCCTCTATACACATCTATTGGCAGATCGCCGAAATGCATCGCGGGATCGTTTAGACTTTTCACCACAGGGGCGACCGAGTCGTACGTCACGCAGACGCAGGCGGAGTCCTGGCCTGCCTTGGCGGCACCCACAATCGTATTCCTGATATGCTCGCGCAGCACCTCCCTGAACTTCTCCTCCAGCAGATGCTCCGAGGTAATCGCCCAGGCTTCCTTCGCTTCCGGGAAAAACAATTCGTTCATTTCACTCATGCTTATCCTCCGGCGGATTCGCATCGTTCACATGGTTCGAATAGCGGATTCCGTCCGAAGCCCCGTGGAATCCCCTTGGAACCTCCGTCCGGTCGGAGGCGGTGCAGGGCGGCATCTCCGTCTTCTGCCCGCAATGCGGGCATTTTGCCGCCCCGACGGGCAGCACGCCGTGGCAATGGCGGCATAGCATCCACATGGTCATTCGGCCGCCTCCAGAGGAAGCTCGCCAAAACAATGCCTGCAGAGCTTGTACCGCAAATTGCCCTTTCCCTTGAAAACCGCGCCAAGAATCAACCGCAACCCCGCCTCCTGCGGAAGATACCGCCAACTCTGCGGGGCGCGGGAAAGCCCGATGTCCTCAAGCGCAATCGGGGTGGCCAGCCGGTCCACCCATTCTATCCGGATTCCGTAGGCGAATTCCGCCCCCCGGAAATACGCGTCGTATTCGGCGCGGGATAGGCAGCCGGCTTGCTCGTCAAAGACATCGCCCGCCCACACCCGGACCGTCAGCCGGGCGACAATCCGTCCCACCGGCTTGGTCTCGTACAACCACGCCCAGCGGATGTTCTGGCAGCAGCCGGCGGGAAGCCGGCGCCGGTACTCGATTGTCTTCCGGCCGGCGAGAATCAGCTCCGCCCATTTGGGGCGGACGGAAAGGAGAATGGTGCGGGGGGTATTCATTGGGCGCTCCTGCTTTACGCCCATAATATGGAACACGGCGGGGTTTCCTGGGGGAAACAAGAAAGCCCGCCACGGGGGCGGGCGGGAAAACATGGCAGGGCGGCTATTCGGCGGCCGAGGCGTTCTTGGCGTTCTGGGCGCGGAGGCCGTTTATCTGCGTGTTGATGTAGACGTTGATTATGGTAATCGCCTGGTCGGCCACGCTTCCGTCCGGGTAGATTATGTTCAGGCTCTTGAGTTGGTTGAAGCGGGGGAGGGCCTGGGATACCGTGCATCCCAGGGCGGTGGCGTAGGCAAGGATATCGGGTTCCGCCGCCGCCCACAAATCCTCCAGCGTGGCATCCTCGGCCACCTGGAGTTCCGTGATATCCTTCGCGGGAACAACCGTCCAGGCCACCACCGCCTCGAGGATGGCGGTGTCCTTGGGGTTGAGCAGGAAGATCATCCGCCGCTGCAGAAGCGGGGCGAGACCCTCCTTTATATGCTCCAGCCGTTCCGCGAAGGGGACCATTGCCGTTTAGAGGCTTTCGGCCTTGGCGGCGAGCTTGCCGATCTTGCCGTTGAACGCCTTCGCCTTCTCGGCGTTGGCCTTCGCCTTGCCAGCCAGCCCCTTGAAGCAGCGGATGACCGGGCCGAAGACGTCCTTGATCAGGGTGGCCACGCTCATGCCGATTTTCTTGAACCAGTCAAGCAGGCCGGCGGTGATGATCTGGCCGCTGGCGGTGAGGCGGCGGGAGGCCTTGGGCAGGGCGACGCCGCGCTCGTCGGCAAGTTCCTTGGCCTCGTTGTCCCATTCCTTGAGGCATACATCAAGCACGCTGATGCCGGTCTTGACCTCGAGCATATCCTTCTTGAAGGCCTGGAGCGTGGTCTCGAAGTACTTCTTGAGCTCCGCGTCGTTGAGCGTGGAGACAATCACCGACATCCACTCCTTGTAGGAGGGCTGGATGGATTTCTTGCCGGCGACCTTGCAGGTTGCGGCGATTTTCTCCAGGTTGCCGCCGGCCTTCTTGAACTCGGCAAGCTCGCCTTCCAATTCCTTTTTCGCCGCCGAGAAGCCGGTCTGGGCATCCCACTCCTTGAAGGCGTCCTTCAGGGCCTTCTCCGCCGCCTTCTTCTTGGAATCCAGCTCGTCGATTGTCTTCTGGGCCTCGGCAAAGGCGGCCTTGGCCGGCCCCATCAGGTTGTCGATTTTCTGCCCGAGCTCCACCGCCTTCGCGGCTTCTTCCTCGTCGTTCTCGAATGCAACGAGATTCTTGGCGATTTTCACCAGGACGCGGGCGACCAGATTGCGATTGAACATTTTGCTTTCTCCTTTGGGATGTTATGAGGGTATTGGGGGAAAAACTCTCTCACTTATCCCGCGGAAAATAATGCTGGGTGGCTTTTCTATGTCCGCGCGCCCGTCTTCGGCAGTTCCCCATGCCACCCGCAGGCATCGCATTTCCATAGCGTCTTGAGCTTCTTGGAACGCCCCCGGGCGGCTCCGGATACCGCCGCCCCCTCGTCGTTCACCAGCAGCTCGGCCTCCTCCTTGGTGAAGCCGATTTCGGATAGCGCCGCGGCATCCGTATCCATAAGGAGGCGTTTCATCGCCTCGGCATCCCACGTCTCGATATCGAATATCTGGTTGTCCAGATAGCGGATTTCCTTGCGTTTCTCCGGGGGGATGTCCCCCAGGTCGTTCACCCATATCCGCGTTTCCCCGGCCGCCTTCATCGCCTGCCAGACAAGCGTCCCGCAGAGGATTTCGCCGCCGGCGGCCACAATTGGCTGGTACTGGCCGTTCTTGCGGTAGGCGGCCAGGAACCGCGCCAATTGCGCCGAATCGTGCCGCCGGGTCAGGTAATCCGGGGGGCGGAGGGAATCGATTGGCACCTGGATTAGCCGCATTGCGCAATCCTCCTCAGTACCAGTTGACGGGGTTGAGGGTGCAGCCGGGTGCCCACACGGCGTAGGCGAAGCCCCCGCGGGCGTTGTCGGCGTGGTTGTGGCGGCGCATCCCCCCGCCGCCTTCCCCCGACCCGAAATCAATGGCGAGATTGCCGTTTAGCGCCAGATTGACCTCTATGTGGGTGACCACCGGGATGGGCATCATGTTGGTGTCGGCTATGGCAAGCGTTCCCCCATTCACCTTCATTCTATCCCAGATGACCTCCGCCGTGCAGAGGATTTTCCAGCTATAGGAATCCAAATCCACATCGCCGAGGGCGTTTGCATCAAAACGGAGAATCTTCGTTGAATCGTAGTGGTAGCGGCCGTCCATTCCCAAGAGGCCGCTGGCGGCCTCGGATAGGTTTGTCCAGAAGGAAAGCACAAAGCCGGGCCGGCCGGGGAGGATGCCCGCCTGGGGGGTGATGACCTCGTAGATGGGAAGGGCAAGCGGCGATTCCGGTTCAGAACCTCCCTCGCCTTCTCCTTCGCCCCCTTCGCCTCCTTCGGCGCCTCCTTCGCCGCCGCCTTCCGGCGGGTCTTCGGGATTCTCCTCCTCTTCCTCCTCTGCCTCCGCCCCTTCCAGATAGGGGACGGGGCGGGGAATCCCCGGGGCGCCGCCGGCCGGGGAAAGCCGCAGGTAGTGGAGGGCGCGGTAGGCGTGGGTGGCCTCATCGTCCCCGAACACCATCTTGTAGATGTTCCCTTCGCCGCTCTCGTAGGACAGCTCGAGGGGGTTGGTCATTGCGTAATTGAACAGCAGGTAGGTGTAATCGTCCGGGCCGATGACCGTGCAGGCGGTTTTTCCAATATCGGGAATCATTTAGGCCTCCTCGATGCGGACGGCTATGGGGATCCCCGCCGCCCCCGCGTTGGTGACTTTCACCCGCCCGTCGGGAAGGATTTCGCAGCCGCACGCCCCGGCCGCCGCCGCGGCGGGGCTGGCAATGGCGAAAGCGGGCGCAAAGCCCTCCGGCGGGACAATGTAGGCATCGTTCCCCGCGCCGGGGGAATCGATTGTCTCGTAGATGGCGGGGCGAATCCGCCGCCCTTTGACCGTCAGCCAGTTGACCACCCGGAGGGCGTTCTGGGTCAGGAGCGTCCCGTGGGGGTTGAGCGAATCGCCGGAATGCGAGGCGAGATTCACCAGATAGGGTTTGTTCTCCGGCATGTCGTTCAGCACGGCGGGGGTGTTCCGGCAATCCACGGTGCATAGCAGCACGTGCCCGACGGCATCCAGCGGATCGGTGCGCACCTCCAGGCCGCACTTGCTAGGGTCGGTCTCCATCCCGGCGGCGTAGGTTATGTAGATGTAGTAGAACGCCCCGTGGGGGAGGTCGAACGCCACCTCGCCCTCCCGGTAGGCCAGCCGGTAGTTGGCGATTGCCAGGAAGGTGAACTCCCCGCCCGCCGGGGTAAGGGTGAGCCGCCAGCGGGTCCCGCCGTCGGATAGCGTGAAGGCGGGGTCCTCGATCATGGCCGCCGAGGCGCCGTAGGTGGCCACATAAAGCAGATGGTCGATAATCCGGGCGCGCTCCTCCTCCTGCACCTCGGTCATGTAATCCCCCCGGAGCATGTAGGGGAGGTGGAAAAAGCGGGTGCTGCCGCCGTAGGGCATGGTATCTCCTCCGTGGTTAAATGCTTAAAGGCATTGCTCGATATCCCCCGGGACGGCCTCGCCGCCCGCCGCCCGGATGGCGGTGAAGCCGCAGAAAATCCCATCGGGGTATTTCTGCTCCTGGATTTCCAGTTCGGAACCGCGGAACGTCCCGCGGTGCGCGGCGATGTTGAACGCCGCGGGGAGGGCGGCCTCTATTGTCCGCTGGATAAGACGGCTCTCGAAGGTCCGGGGGTCCATTGTTGCAGGTCAAAGCTCGACGCGCTGGAGGGAAAGCGTGGTCTTCCACTCCTTGGTCGCCATTGTAAGGGTATGCTGGATCTGGGTGATGAAGAAGACCCGTCCATTGGAGCCGCCGGCAGCCCCCTTGATCCGGATCTTGTCGTACATGTAGAAGCCGTGGAAGCCGGGGATGGTCGCCGTGCCGCTATGGTATTCGGCCTGCGCCCGGGATTTCGCGGTCTGGTGCTCGGCCTTGATCTGCGGGCGGGTCAGCACGCCCGGCACGCGGTGGGTCAGCAGCCGCTGCCACGGGAACTGGTCGGATTCCGCGCCGAATTCGGTGAAGAACGAGACAGGGCGGTCGGGGATGTCCGCAAACGGGGCGGAGCCGTCCGGCCGCTTCTGCCAATCGCCGACCGCCCCGATGGTCAGGAGGCTATTGTAGCGCTGGTCAAGGTTCGGCTCGATATCGAACCGCTCCAGCTCCGCCTCGTCGAACTCCATCACCACCGGGCCGTTGGTGACCCAGACGGGGATGCCCGCCGCGCCCAGGCCGTAGAAATACCCCCGGCCGTCCGGCTGGATGACGAACTTGTGGTTGACGGCATCCGCCAGCGTGCTCAGCGATTCCAGGCATTTCGTCCCCAGAGAGAAATGCATCCCGGGGGATTCCCAGTTGGGGCCGTAGTTGAGTTTGAAATCGTCGCGGTCGTTGATTGTCTTCCCGCCGGCCTTGGTCCCCCGGGAGAAGGCATCCACATAGCGCAGGTCGCAGCCGGTGTAGGAGACTATGTAATCCAGCACCCGCCTGAACGCCTTGTCGCCATCCCAGTAGGGGGCGTTGACCCAGACCATGTCGTCGAGTTTGCGGTTGATCCCCGCCAGGGTGAGGGTGATCGAGCCGGAGCCGTCGGAGGCGTCGGTGTTGACCTGGGTGACATAGCCGCGGAAAATCTGCCCCCACGGGAGATTGGGATAGTGCTCATGCCCCCGGTAGTTGTGGGTGCCGCCGGCCCGCGTGGTGCCGTTCTCCCGGAAGAAGCCGTTCTTGGCGACCAGCGTGAGCGCCCCGATGGAGTGCGTCGGGATCTTGGCGATATCCATCATCATCTGCTTGTCCAGGGTGATCTGGCCGCTGGCGCCGCCGAAATTGTGGGTGATGTTCACCTGGGTGATGTAGTTCATCCACGCCGTCCCGCTGACGAGGTCCTTCCCGCCGCTTATGTACTCCGACAGCTTCTGGCCGGCCAGGTTGCCGCGGAAGCCGTTGGCGAAATTGCCGTCGCCGTTCCGGGTGTTGTTCATCCGCCCGGAGCGGTGCCGGATGCCGATGATCCCAAGCACCTCGATTGGATAGCCGGACAGAAGATTCCCCGACAGGAACTTGAGCGAGAAATCCACCCGGACGAGGGTGCGGTCGTTCTCCGCGTCGTAGAACAGCGCCTTCGGGGCGCGTGGCGTATCGTAGCCCGCATAGTTCTTTGTATCGCCGCCGACCGCAAGCGTGAACACCTCCTGGACCGCCGGGGCCTTGTCCGCCCGCGAGCCGCTTGCGTCGATGTTGTACTCGCCAATCGAGGCCTTGTCCCCCGTCCGCCAGTAGAACAGGGAGAAATTCAGATAGGGGCTGAACCGCATGGTCGCCAGGCCGAAATTCCCCCAGCAGTTGGTGAACACCACCCGGCAGCGGCTTCCGAAGACCGGATAGTCGCCCGGCTTCCCGACGGTAATCGCCGTGTATTTCCCCTCGCGGTATTCCTGGGGGAATTTCTCCACCGTCGGCGTGCTGCTGTCGCTGAAGTTGAAATCGGCGTTCTTCAGGCCGCTTATGGCCGTGGTCTTCTGCTCGGGGTTGGTGGCGATTCCGCCGGTCAGCGACATGCAGTTGAGCTGGGGATACAGGAAGCTGATCGCCTGTTCGCCGACCATCCCGGTGGCGTGGGGGGTCTTGAGGCAGTTGTCCGGGTAGTCGAGCATCCCGTTGGCGGGCGAGGCTGCGTTGAGTTGGACGGTGACATTCCCGTTGCGCGGGTAGGTGAGATGCATGTAGTCGGCCCCGTTCGGATTCCCTCCGCCGAGGTTGTAGAAGAAGACCTCGATTTTCGGCGGGGCGGGCTCGCGGGGCTTCTCCTCCTCGGGCGGCGTGGGGTTGTTGGGGTCCTCCTCCTCTTCCTCCTCCGGCTCCTGGGGCTCCTGCTCGGCCACGATATCCGCCAGAATGCCGACCGCCCCCAGGTAGGTCAGGCCGCAATCGAAAATGAGGTGGAAGTCCGCATCCGTCGGGAACCGCGTGATGTCCACGCCGGGGATGGTGATCATGGACGCCCCGCCGAAGCGGTCCGATAGCGGGACCATCTTCGCCCCGGTCCCCGAATCGTACTGCATGGTGGCAAAGCCGCTCTCCTCGCTGGAGGCCATCGCCCGCTGGGGCGTCCATTTGAACTTGCCGTTCTCTGCCGGGGATTCGGCTGCCGTCTGGCCGGCGGCCGGCCGGGGGGCAATGCTGTTCCAGCATTTGTTCCAGGGGCATATCAGCTGCGGGAGAATTGTCCCGCGGGAGGATTTGAAGCCGCTGGCCTGCTTGAGCATCTGAGGGTCGTGCACAACGACCGACCCGTCGATATCCTTAAGCGACGGGACGTAATCCCCGCTTTGAGCCTGCTGCGACGTAACGGAGAAGCGGAGGCAATCCTGCAGAAGCGAAAAGCAAACCACCATGTTCGCGTTCTGGGGAAGGAAGGATTGCAGGGCGTTGACATCGTTCGGGTTGAACCCCTCCGGGAACTGCATGTACTGGACGTTGTTGGGGTCGATGTACTGGAACGCATATTCCTCCCCATCGCGCTCCTCCGGCTCGAGCAGATTGCCGTCCGTCACATAGAGGGGCTCGGGGTCGTCGTTGTCCCAGGTTTTAGCGTTTGCCATTTAGACGCCGCCCTCCAGCAGCTCGCCCACCAGCTCCCCGTCGCCGGTCATCTTCTCCGCCGCCGGGGGCGGAAA
>JAFZWH010000145.1 GCA_017617415.1 Victivallales bacterium
GCTCGGGCACGCCCATCGTCGATTGGGTGCTTGCGCCTTGGGTTTCCGCCGAGGAAAATCATGCGTCGCTGGCGCTCCGCAAAGCTGCGGAGGTCGCCCTCCTCGCCATCAATGGTCCATTCAACCGGGCCGTTCAGATGGCGACGCAGAATTAGAATCAGCGGACGTAACACCAAACCAAATCAGGAGTTCCAACGTGTCAAAATCTCTGTACGAAGTGATGTTCATTCTCGACCCTGAAAAGGTCGAGGGGAACGGCGAGGCGGCCGACGCCGCCATCCAAGCCCAGCTCAAGGAGTTCGGCGGCGAAATCTCGCGCGTCAAATTCCTCGAAAAGCGCACTTTCGCGCGCCCCATGGGAAAACACAAGGTCGGTCTCTATTGGGACTATATCGTCGAACTGGACGGCACGATTCCCGCCCAGATCAAGGACAAGTACCGTCTGAATCCCCAGGTGCTGCGTATTGGCATCTTCCATTGGAAGCCCGGTCAGGACGACGAGGTGTTCAAGCCCCGCGACGAGAAGATCTTCGGCGAGGAATCCTTCCAGGATCAATACGACAACGACAACTACCGCAGCCGCGGCAACCGCGGACGATAGGCGGTGGATTCTTTTTGCCTCAGGAACGAACATAAACTGTCCCAACCCAAAGGAGCCGCTCACAGATGGCAAACGTCAACAAGGTGTTTCTCATTGGCAACCTGACCGCTGAGCCGGAAATCCGGCAACTGCCCTCCGGTGACACCATTGCCAGTTTCTCCTTGGCGATGAATCGCCGTTACACCAATGCACGCGGCGAACAGGTGGAGGACACCACATTCGTGGAAATCGACGCCTTCAGCCGATTGGCCGACATCATCCGCCAGTTTGTCCACAAGGGCGACCCCCTCTTCGTCGAGGGGCGTCTGCGTCAGGACCGCTGGGTGGACAAGCAGACCAATCAGCAGCGAAGCCGCCTGAAAGTGGTTGCGGACAACCTCCAGTTGCTCTCCAGCCGCCCTGCAGGCGCACCGGCGGGCGGAGATGGTGCTGGCTATGCCGCACAGCCGCAATATCGGCAGCAGTATCAGCAGCCGCAATACGGCCAGGCGCCGCAACCGCAGCAATATGCCGCGCCGCAGTATGGCCAAGCTCCGCAACAGCCGTCTGCGCCTCCGCAGTACCGCCCGGCGGCACCGCAGAGTGCTCCGGCGCCGATGCCGTCCTTCCAGCCACAGCCGCCTCCTGCGACTGACGCACCGGTGGACGATGTTCCGTTCTGAGGAAATTTCGCATCATCAAACAATCCATTGGAAACCCATCAAGGATAATCATCATGAAAAACACGAAAGGTAAGCATCGCCGTCGCAAGTTGATGCGCGCCAAGACCTGCCGCCTCTGCGAGAACCAGATCTACAACATCGACTTCAAGGATGTCGATCTGCTCAAGCGCTACCAGACCGAAGGCGGCCGCATCCTCACCCGGCACATTACCGGCAACTGCTTCAAGCACCAGAAACTCCTCGCCGCCGCTGTCAAGCGCGCCCGCGTGATGGGTCTGGTTCTCTAGTTTGTCACCCCCAGAAGAAGGAACAACACAGATGGCAAAAGAACTCATTCTCCTGGATGACGTCAAGGACCTGGGCAAGATCGGTGATGTCGTGAAGGTCGCCGACGGCTATGCTCGCAACTACTTGATTCCCAAGAAACTCGCACAGCCAGTCTCAAAGGGCGCCCTGCGCCAGGTCGAGGCCCGCAAGATCAAATTGCAGAAGGAGCACGAGGAGCGTGTCGCCATCGCCAAGGCGGTCGCCGACAAGCTCGCCGCTCTGACCCTCGTGATTCCGATGAAGGTCGGCGAAAACGAGCAGCTCTTCGGCTCGGTCAGCGCACAGATGATCGCCGATGCGGTCAAGGCTCAGGGCATCGAAATCGAAAAGAACGAGATCGTGTTGGAGGAGAATCTCCGCGCCCTCGGCGACTACACGGTCAATGTGAAGCTGAATGCCGAAGTCACTGGCACGGTAAAAGTGCAGGTGACCAAGCAGGAGGCATAAACATTTCTTCCTGCATCCACTCTCCACGGCGGGGCACTCCGGTTTTCGGGGTGTCCCGCTTTTTTTGTGACTTGCTGAGATGAAGCCTTGAAATTTCCAGCCTCACAAGTCCCAAGCGTTCCAGCTTTTCACGCGTTGCAACTTTTACCGGCAGCAGTGATTCCTGAAAATTTCATCGTTTTTTCGCGTACTCGCGCATAATGCGCGTGCGCGTTGCGCACAATGGATTAAATTATACCAATCTTTTCTTTTCATCCCAATCCCCTTTTCAAACAACTATGCGCAAACACTCCGTCATCCTCTCGTGTCTGACTGCCACCATTCTGGTAGCCGCCTGCTGTGCGCTCCCGTTGACTGCCGCTGACACCGTCTCCCGCATCCAGGTCGTCTCGCTTAGTGGGGCGGCCAGCCAGGCGTCCTTGGAACAAGTCGTCCTCTCCACCATCGGCACCAAGGTCGGTCAGGAGTTGAATCTTCCGCAATTGTCCAAAGATGTCGCTGCGTTGATCAAGACCCCCGGCATCGAAAACGCCCAGACCCGAGTGGACACCCTGGAGGACGGCACCCGCCAGGTGGTCTTCCTCATCACTTTACGCATGCGTCTCCAGGAGATTGCCTTCCGCGGGCGCAACGCAATTGCCGAAAAGAAACTGCGGCTCCTTGTCAAGTCCAAACTCGGCGAACCCCTGGACGAACGCCAGATTGCGGCGGACCGCAAGGCCATCATTGAGAAATACGAGAAGGTCGGCTACCGCGGCACCGCCGTCACCCACGAGATAGAACCGATGGGAAAAGGGGACGGCGCACGGCTCACCTTTGTGATTGTCGAACAGCCGCGCCACAAGCTCAAGGGCGTCGCCTTTGAGGGAAACACCGTCTTCACCGACTCAGAATTACAGGACGCCATCCTCACCAAACGTGCCTGGTGGCGATACATCTTCCGCGTCGGCAACTGGTACAACGAGCAACTCCAGACGCTCGACATGAGCCGCATCGTCTCCCTCTACGGCACCAAAGGCTACCTGGACGCCCAGGTGACCAAAGTGGAATTACGCCAGGAGGAAGATCCGCTTTGGGTGACTCCAGTTTACCACATCGACGAGGGAATCTGCTATCACCTCCGCAATGTCACCATCACTGGCAATGAGAGATTCTCCAGTGAAGACCTGTTGAAACGGCGACTTCTGGAGACAGGGATGCCATACGACACCGCGATGGCTGAACGCGACCTTGATGCAATGAAGGCCCCCTACCAGAACCTGGGCTACCTTGACCTGGACTTCAGGGCAACCCTCAACAAGGACACTGAGAATGGCGCAGTGGACCTCTCCTACCAGGTCACCGAGGGTTCCCCCAGCCGCATCAATCAGATTCTCATCTCCGGAAACACCTACACCGCCGACCGTGTCATCCGCCGAGAACTCACCATCCTGGAAGAGGACCTTGCCGACGCCAGAAAAATCCGCCAATCCAAGAACCGCCTGGATAACCTGGGCTATTTCTCCAATGTGGAGATCCTCCCCAAGACCACCGAGAATCCCGACCGGCGCGACCTGTCCGTCCAAGTCGAGGAGAAACCCACCGGAAGCATCTCCGTCGGCGCGGCCTTCTCCACGGAAGACTCCGTGATGGGCTTCCTCGAACTCTCCGAAACCAACTTCAGCCTCCAGAAGCTCCTCAAGCTGGAAAAGCCCAAAGGAGACGGTCAGCGCATGCGCGCCTACATCGGCGTGGGCAACGATACCTCTGCCGTCAACATCTCCCTCACGGAACCATCACTTTTTGACAGCCCCTTCGAATTGACCAACGAGATATTTCTCAATACTCGCTACGAGGATGAATATGACGAACGGCATGTCGGCTATGGGCTAACCCTCGCCTGGCCAGTCGCATTCCATCTCCCCTTTATCCCCGAACACACCGAATACTGGCGCATCGCCATGGGGCTGCGGATCGAACACGTCCGCATCTCCAACCTCGATGACGAGGAGAAATTCGACCCGGAGGATGAATCCACTTGGCCGGAACGGTGGAGATACCCAGAAGGACGGCTCTATGCGCTTAAGGAGGACGAGGGCGGCGAGTTCGCCAATCGGCTCATCCTCTCGCTTAGCCGCGATACACGCAACCACTTTGTCTTCCCCAACCGTGGCTCTCGTGTTGACCTGGACCTCGAATACATCACCCGCGCTCTGGGAAGCTACGCCGACTACGTCAAATTCCACGCCGGCGCCGAACTCTACCTCCCGGTCTTCGAGGACATTTTCCTGCGGCTTGCCGCCAACGCCGAGACTGCCGAACATATCAGCGGGGACGACGTGAAGGTCTTCGACCGTTACTTCGCTGGTGGATTCGGCACCATCCGTGGCTTCAAACGCCGCTATGTCAGCCCGGTCAACGTCAACGAGAACCCCATCGGAGGCTCAACAATGCTCGTCGGCACCGTAGAATTCATCAAGCCCATCAAGGACTTCATGTTCTTCAAGGTCTTCTGCGATGTCGGCAATGTCTGGTGGGACTCCTTTGACGCCGACTTTGGCGACCTCAACGCCTCCATCGGCGTGGGAATCCAGTTCCGTGCACTGCCCATTCGCCTTGACTATGGTTACCCCATCGTCACCCAGAATGATCACCTGGATGGTGCACACGGCCGCTTCCACTTCTCTATCACTACATCGTTCTAGTTGAGGGCGTCAGGCGACGGATGACGGCTTCCGCTGGCAGGGGCGTGTACTGCCGACGCCCCGGCTGCAGAAAATCCGCCAACGGGTTCCGCTGGCGGGGGCGCCAGCGGTACTCTAAC
>JAFZWH010000146.1 GCA_017617415.1 Victivallales bacterium
GAGTCCGAAGACATCCTCGGAGCCGCACTGCACGCAGGCGGACTGCAGACCGCGGTTCTGATGTCCGCAGTGCTGGCAGTAGGTGAACTCGGGGGAGATGGTGACCTGTGCGGCCTGGGTGCGCTGGAAGGTCATCTTGATCAGCTTGCCAATCGCCTCGGCGGAGGGCTTCTCCTCGCCGACAAAGGCGTGGATCATCGCGCCGGACTCGATCAGCGAGTGGAAGATGCTCTGCTTGCGGATGCGCTCGACCAGCGAGACAGGCGCCTCGGCGGCCAGGTGGATGGAGTTGGTGTAGAACGCCACATCCTCGGAGTCGCCCTTGTAGCAGGTCAGCGCCTCCGGGCGGTAGTAGAGCAGGTCGGCTTTCGCCAGACGGCGCGCGGCGGACTCGGCCGGGGACTCCTCGATCGTGAACTTGAGGCCGAGTTCCTCGGTGTAGTGCTTGGCGCGCAGATACATGTGCACCGAGAAGCGCAGCGCCATGTCGTAGGCCTCTTCGGACTCGTGCATCTCTTTGCCCAGCAAGAACTTCACCATGTCGTTCATGCCCAGCACGCCGATGATGTACGTGCATTTGTCCAACTCGATGTACGGACGTCCGTCGCAGGCCTTCTTGCCCACCTGCCACAGCGGACGGCCTGGCTCGGACATCATCAGCGCGATCATCTTTTTCTTCTGGAGATGCGCCTGCACCACCAGGTCCATCATCTTGTCGATTTCGGCGACCACGCCCTCGTAGTCCTTGTGGCCGGCGCGGCTGGCGCGGTAGGCGCACTGCGGGAGGTTGATGGTGACATTCTGGAAACCGCAGAAGCGCAGGCATTCCGGATGGCGCAGCATGCGGTTGTCGGTGATGGTGGTGCGCAGACGGCAGCAAGCGGAGAGCGTGACCTCGTCGCGGTCGAAGATGAAGTAGGTGGAGCCGTTGTGGCTGGCCAGCTCGCAGGCCTCCTGGAAAATCTTGTACTGCTCGGGGTCCTCGAAAGTCTCGGCGGAGACATGGAAGTCGCACTTCGGGAACTCGAAGATGCGGCCAGTGGCGTCGCCCTCGCCCCAGACCTTGAGCAGCGCGGAGGTAAAGCGCCGCGCCTCGGCCTCGTAGTCGCCGTAGGTCACGATGTGATCGCCATGCTTCACGACCTCCTCGTCCACCTTCGCGTCGGTGTAGAGGCCGTTCTTGGCGTCCCAGAGTTCGCGCAGTACCAGACGCTCCTCGCCGTTGGCCTCCTTGAAGTAGAGGTTCATCAGGCGGTTGTCATTGCCGTCGGTGTCCTCGCGGAGACGCTCGATGAGCGGATGGACCACGCCCTGCGCATCCCGCAGTTGGTAGGTGCCGCCAGGACCGACCGCCGGGACGGTCTTCATGTACTTCGGCACGCCGGTATGGATGTTGAAGTCCAGGAAGAGGGTCTGACCGCCACGGGAGAAGGCGTTCTGGGAGCCGTTGAAGATGAGCTCCTGGGCAATCTGCTTGACCTGCTTGTCATTGAGACCCACCAGATACGGCGCGTAGAAGATGTTGATGTAGGCGATGCCCAACGCACCGGCGTAGTTGGCCTGCATGGAGGCCAGGTAGGTGTTCAGGTGGCCGGTCAGCACGCTGGCGGAACGCGCGGGGTTGGACTCGGTGTTCAGGTTGGTCAGGCCATGCAGACCATATTTCTTGATGTACTCGATGGAGTGACTGGAGCAGTACACGCGGTGCGGATAGCCCAGGTCGTGCAGATGCACGGCGCCCGTGTCGTGCGCGGCCTTGACCTCCGGCGAGAAAATCGCGTCCAAGCCCCACTGCTTGAGCACCAGTTCGGCAATGGAGAGATTCACCGCCTCGGGGTTGTTGTTCACGATGTTGCTGTTCTCGTTGGACTTGGAGTACATCAGGCTCTCCACGAACTCGCGCGGAACCTGGTACATCGACAGGTCGCGCAGACGCCCGTTGTAGCCGTGCTCGTGCAGCACGTTGTTGACCATCTCGCGGATCAGCAGCGTGTTCACGGTCTTCATGTTGCTGGCGATGATCTCGTTCTCGACCTCCTTGGCCACCGTCAGCGCCTCGTCCTCGTTCATGTTCAGCTTGTCCACCAGCTTGGCCACAATCTTGGAGCGGTTCCACGGCCCCAATGCGGCGTCGCCCATCGACTGCACCAGCAACAGGCTCTGGTCGGTGATGTCGCCCTTTTCGCCCTTCGCATCCGGGTCGCGCACCTTGATGGCATCACGGGCGCGCTCGCGGATTTTGCGGTAGCGCTTGTAGGCAGCCACCGTCGCCGGCAGCTTGTGCTCGGCGAGGATAATCTCGACGAGATCCTGCACATCCTCAATTGCCGGAATGCGCTCGCCCTTCTCGTTGGGCTGGACATAATACTCGCACAGCGGATTGTCCAACTGCGCCACCACGTCGGCGGCGATGCGGTCGGCCTCCTCGCGGCTGAAGGGCTGACCCTCGGACTTCTCGGCGGCCAAACCCGCCTTGTAGATTGCGTTGGCAATCTTGGCCTCGGTGAACGAAACGACTAAACCATCACGTTTGCGGAATTTCTGGAACGGACTCGGAACGGACATGCTGACCATAACTACTTGACGTACTCCTGGCGGTAAGAATTCGGGATTGGAGATTTGCGGTTAAACGCAGACACAAAAAAGGACAACGAACACACTATATATCCTGTTTCAAGGTTTGTACGACCACAATATCTTGTGTTTTTAAAAAATTTTTGTGACTTTTTTCCGCCCCCATTGAAACCCGTTAACAATCAAGCAATATCATTATACTACAATAGGTTGATATTTTTTGTAAAAATTTTTCTGGAACCACTATATACGGTGTTTTGAGGCTCCCATCTGTCCAACCCATAGTGGTTTCGCCATTGAAAACCGACCATGGGAAGCGTGTTATGCGGGCACAAAAAAGCGCCCGTGCGTTTGACCGCAGGGCGCTTTTCGTGGAAAAATGAAGCCGAGAGCCGTCAGCTTCGGCAGGCGTGAACCTGAATGGCGTGGGCAATGGGCGTTTCAGAGATGACCACAAGATAGCCACCGCCACCCGCGCCGGTGATCTTCCAGCCACAAACGGTGCCACGGTATTGCTCAATGGTCTCCGCCATCTCCGGGGACATCATCGAGGGGAACATTGCAATCTGCGCCTCAAAGGAGGCCGTAGTCGCCCTGCCCCACGCCTTCACATCCTTCGCCTGGACCGCCGCCCAGATGGTCTCCGTTGCCTCGGCCAGACGACGCGCGCCTTCGGCGGTAACATGCGTCTTGGCAAGTGGCGTGTAGCCATCCTGGCGCAACGGCAAAGCGACCAGGAAAAGATGCCTTTCTATGAACTCCAGCGTTTCATTATCGGTCAGGGAATCAATGGAGACGGGCCAGTAGCCGTTGTCGTAGTTAAGCTTGTTGAAGCCCGGCAGGAGGATTCCCAGCTGGTCCTGTGAACCAGAGATATTCACTGTTCCAGGCGGGTTGTCCACGCAGAAAAGCGTATGTGCCAACTGCACGCGGTCACCCGCAGGAATCGATGTATGCCAGAGTTCAACCGCCTTCTTGCGCGAGGAGGTCGCCATGCCGGAACGGTGGTTAAACTCCATCTCCGGTTCAATCGAAAGGGTGAGAACAGGTCCTGGACAAAGTTTGTTCACAAACGGCTGATCCAGCCAGCCACCCCCCATCTCGATGCGGTAGGGGATAGTGCACTCCTGCCGCAGAGCCGTGGTACTCCGCGCGGGAAGTCCTCCATGCGGAATGCGTTGACTAACCACCAGCCGAATGCCCAATTTGTCGCAGAACTTCTGCTTGGCGGGCGTGAAGCCATCCGTGTTCACGAAGAAGATGTCGGGCTTCAGTGCTTCGACTTCTTTCGCGAAGTCCATGATGCCAGAGCCGGAATTGATCCAGGCGTCCTTCACGCAACGGAGCGCCTTGACCATGTAGAGGCGCTCCTGTTCGGTGTTGATGGTCTTGCGGTTCTTGAGTTCGAAGATCGTCTTGTCCGATCCGATTCCCACATAGAGGTCACCGTAGGTGGCGGCCTCCTCGAAAAATGCGACATGCCCCGAGTGGAGCATGTCATAGCAACCTGAGACGAAGACTTTCGGCATGGAAATCTCGGTTTGTTTGAGAAGCTGAAATTACTGTCAAAAAAAGGGAACTATATCAATGACATTGATGAAAGATTTTGATGTCAAAGGCAACCCCGGAAGAATATCGAAATTTAGCCACGAGTGACTTGTCACACCGTAGCGCATAAGCAAAGGCGGCAGCAAAGCGCACCCCGGACAAGTCCCCCGAAAAACCGTCCCCCGTGAGGGATGGCAGGGAAAAGTCGGAGTGGTAATCTAACTCATCGACATAATTCCCCAAAACGGTCAGTTATATGCAGTGAAATTCCTGCCGCATGAACTCCTCCAGTGCCTCCTGCCAGGCAGGCATTGGCGGCAAGCCACATAACCGCAACATGCGTTTTTCCAGTCGCGAGTTCAATGGTCTTGGGGCAGGACGTGGGAAATCGACAGTCGTGCAAGTTTGAATCTCCTGTTTTTTCCCTGCCAGACGGAAAATCTCGCGGGCGAACTCAAACCAGGTGGCTTCTCCTTCGCAGGTCAAATGGAAGGTCCCCACCAACTCGGGGTGTTTCAGCAGCAACGCTAAATGCCGCGCCACGGCAAAGGTGGAGGTAGGATTGCCATGCTGGTCATCGACAACCTTCAAGATAGGACGTGTTCCATCGGCCAAATTCATCATCGCATGAACAAAGCTCGGACCAGCCGGACCATAAAGCCAAGAGATGCGACAGATGACATGGTCGGGACAGTGCCGCCGGATCATCTCTTCACCTGCAAATTTGCTCAAGCCATATACGGTATGCGCTCCCCCGGCAACATCAAACTCGTGGTAAGGTCTGTCCAATTCCCCGCCAAAGACATAGTCTGTGGAGATCGCAATGAGCTTGACGCTGTTACGATGACATGCGGCGGCCACATTCATGCTACCAACGGCATTTAGCTGATATGCCAGGTCACTTTCCGTCTCGCATCTGTCCACGGCGGTCATCGCGGCACAGTGAATCACCACATCTGCGTTGGCAGCCTTTAAGTTTGCGTCAAAGCCAGCGGCATCGGTAATGTCCCATTCCGGCAAGTCTGCGACAATAATTTCATGGGCACACAGAACCTGCTGGAGCGTGCGCCCCAGCATGCCCTTGCCACCAGTGATGACAATCCGCATTATCCTTCCTCCCATGCTTCAATGTCAGCCAGAAGGGGATGTGTTTGATCTTTGGGGGACAGAATCTGCATGTCTGGCTTGATTTTCCAGTCGATTCCCAATGCAGGGTCATCAAAGCGCATTCCGCGTTCGGCAGATGGAGCATATCGGTTATCACATTTATAAGCGAAAACAGCCTCTTGGCTCAACACAGCAAAACCATGGGCAAAGCCACGTGGGATGAAAAACTGCCACTTGTTCTCGCCAGAGAGTTCCACAGCCACATGCTTTCCAAATGTCGGCGAATTCTTCCGAATGTCCACTGCCACATCCAGCACGGCACCAGAAATCACCCGCACCAACTTGGCCTGAGTATAGGGCGCTGCCTGCCAATGCAGCCCCCGCACTACGCCAAACGACGATCGTGACTCGTTGTCCTGCACAAACTCACAGGTAATTCCTGCTTCCGCATACGACTCCTTGTTCCAGGACTCAAAGAAATAGCCACGAGCATCATGAAAGATTTTTGGCTCGATAATGACCACTCCCGGAATTGCTGTTGGAATGATGTTCATTGCGTCAGGGATTTAGCGATTTTATATCTACGACTAGGGAAACCTACTTTGCAATTCCTTTGCCCAGACGTTCCCCTGCATACTTTTTATCACGAATGGGTCGCCACCACCAGGCGTTGTCCAGATACCACTGGACCGTACGCCGGATACCAGTATCGAAATTCTCCTCAGGCTGCCAGCCGAGCTCATTCCGCAGCTTGTCGGCGTCAATGGCATAACGCAGGTCATGGCCAGGTCGATCCGACACGAAGGCAATCTGCTCCTCGTATTTGCCAGCGGTCTTCGGACGCAACTCGTCCAAAATCCGGCAGATGGTCTGGACGACCTGGAGATTCGTGCGCTCGTTATGACCGCCGATGTTGTAAGTCTCCCCAGGCACACCCTTCTGGTTAATCAGCCAGAGCGCCTTGGCATGGTCCTCGACATAGAGCCAGTCGCGGACATTGTCGCCTTTGCCATAAATAGGCAACTGCTTCCCGTCCAAGGCATTCAGAATCACCAGCGGAATCAGCTTCTCCGGAAAATGATAGGGACCGTAGTTATTGGAGCAATTGGAAAGGAGCACTGGCAGCCCGAAGGTGTGTCCCCATGCACGCACCAGATGGTCGCTGGAGGCCTTGCTCGCCGAATACGGCGACTTGGGGTCGTAGGGCGTGGTTTCTTTGAAGAAGCCCTCCTTTCCCAGCGAGCCATAGACCTCGTCGGTGGAGATGTGCTGAAAACGGAAAGCCGACTTTTGCTCTTCTGGTAGCTTGCGCCAGTATTCCAGAGCACATTGCAGGAGATTTGCCGTGCCCAGCACATTGGTCTTCACAAAGCACAGCGGGTCATCGATGGAACGATCCACATGAGACTCCGCTGCCAGATGCATGATGGTGTCCGGCTGGAACTGCTTAAAAAGTTCCTCTACGCCCGCATGGTCGCAGATGTCCAGCCGCGCAAAATGATACAGCGATGAACCTTCAATCTCCCTTAGGCTCTCAAGATTTCCGGCGTAGGTCAACTTGTCCAGATTATAGACCTCAGCCAATTGGTTCTTGACCAGGTGACGAATCAGCGCGGAGCCGATAAAGCCCGCGCCACCGGTGACAATGACTTTTTTGCACATCTCAGTAGAACAGCTTGTCATCGGCGACACGCATCAGATGTTCGCCGTATGGTGATTTCCCGTAGAGTTTTGCAGAGGCGATCAATTCATCCCTGGTAATCCACTTTTCCAGGTAGGCAATTTCCTCAGGGGCAGAGATGACCACATCCTGACGTTTCTGAACCGTCTGGACAAAATTGGCGGCCTCCATCAGGCTGTCCATGGTCCCCGTGTCCAACCAAGCAAAACCTCGACCAAGAATCTGCACTTTCAAACGATCTTCTTCCAAATAAAGACGATTTAAATCCGTAATTTCCAATTCCCCACGTGCCGAGGGGTGGATTTTTCTTGCCTTTTCCGCCACGCCTTTGGGATAGAAATACAACCCGGTAATGCAATAATTGCTCTTGGGGACGGTTGGTTTCTCTTCCACTGAGAGCACCTTCAAATTCTGGTCAAACTCCACAATGCCGAAGCGTTCGGGATCTCTGACATGATACCCCAAAATGGTCGCTTCATTGTTCGTAGCGTTCGCAACCGCTATACGGAGATTCTTGCGAAATTGATTTCCATAAAAGATGTTGTCTCCGAGAATCATCGAACAGGGTTCGTCACCAATGAAATCCTCGCCAATCAAGAAAGCTTGGGCCAGGCCATCAGGACTAGGCTGAACGGCATAGGAAAGATGGATGCCAAAGTGACTGCCATCCCCCAATAAATCCTTGAAACGTGGTGTGTCCAGCGGCGTGGAGATAATGAGAATATCCCGAATGCCCGCCAGCATCAGCGTTCCTAGCGGATAGTAAATCATCGGCTTGTCATAAACAGGCAGAAGCTGCTTGCTCGTCACCCTGGTCAGAGGATAAAGCCTCGTGCCAGAGCCGCCGGCTAAAATGATGCCTCTCATGAGTCCTTTTCCTTTGGCGTGTCACATCAATAAGATGACAAAATGGCGCCCCAAATCACGAGGCGCCTTCAAAAACAGGACGATGACAAAAACAAGTGTACCAACCGACGATGTTTCGCATTACAGCCGCCAGTAGCGGTAGCCGGCCTGTTCGTATTCGGCGCGGTCGAGGAGTCCCTTGAGGTCCAGAAGGATCTTCGTACCCGGCGCATAGAGGGCATCCAGGTCGGCCTGCTGGAAGGCCGCGAACTCGCGGTGGGCGACCGCCAGAATCACCGCGTCCATATCGCGGATGTCCTTGAGGTCCACGAACTCGAGGCCGTAGAGGCGCTTCGCCTCGTCGGCGTCGGCCTGCGGATCGGCGATGACGGGGGAGATGCCGTACTCGCGCAGCTCCTTCACGATGTCGAAGACCTTGCTGTTGCGGGTGTCCGGGCAGTTCTCCTTGAAAGTGAAGCCCAGAATGGCCACCTTCGCGGCCTTGACCGGCTTGTCCGCCGCAATGAGGCTCTTCACGCAGTTCTCGGCGACGTACTTGCCCATGTCGTCGTTGATACGGCGCCCCGCGAGGATGATCTGGCTGTGGTAGCCCATCATCTCGGCGCGATAGGTCAGATAGTAGGGGTCAACGCCGATGCAATGTCCGCCCACCAGCCCCGGGCGGAACGGGAGGAAGTTCCACTTGGTGCCGGCCGCACGCAGCACGGAGAGCGTGTCGATGCCCATGCGGTTGAAGATGATGGAGAGTTCGTTCATGAACGCGATGTTGATGTCGCGCTGGGAGTTCTCTATGACCTTCGCGGCCTCGGCGACCTGGATGGACTCCGCGCGGTGCACTCCCGCCTCCACCACCAGCTCATAGACCTTCGCCACGCACTCCAGCGTCTCGGCGTCCATGCCGCTGACGATCTTCTTGATGTTCTCCAGGCGGTGCTGCTTGTCGCCGGGGTTGATGCGTTCGGGCGAGTAGCCCACCTTGAAATCCACGCCGCACTTCAGTCCGGATTCCTTCTCCAGAATCGGCACGCAGGTCTCCTCGGTCACGCCTGGATAGACCGTGCTCTCGAAGACCACCACCGAGCCCTTCTGGAGGTTTCGGCCGAGGATGCGGCTGGCGCCCTCGACCGGCGAGAGGTCGGGCGTATGGTCGTCGTTCACGGGAGTGGGCACCGCCACGATGTGGAAGCGCGCCTCCTTGAGTTTCGCCTCGTCGGCAGTGAACTCCACCTTCGTGGCCTGGATCGCCTCGTCGCCCACCTCATGCGTGGGGTCCACGCCCGACTGGTACAGCGCGATCTTCGCCGCGTTCAGATCGAAGCCAACCACCTTGATTTTTCTGGCGAAGGCCACCGCGATCGGCATGCCGACATAGCCCAGACCCACCAGCGAGAGCTTCGCCTCGCCCTTCAACAATTGTTCGTAGAGGTTATTCATGGATGGTTCTCTCTGTTATCCAGTATGTTATTGTTTTCAATGAGAAAGTCTGTCACGTCACGATTAGGCGTGGTCCCGTGTGGCAAGCATGGTTCCTTGTCATTTCCCCACAAACTCACCAACCGCAATGGGCTGTGGATGTTCGACATAGATGGGTTCGCCATCCACGTCGCGAAGCATCAGGTTGCCGACGGGGAATTGCTTTTCGACCTCAGGAGAGATTTCATCATCCCGCCCCAGCGCCAACAGCAACTGATATTCCGAGACATTGAAGCCGGCGGAGGCAAACATGGAGCTGAAGGCGACATGGCGCAGATTGATTTCCGTGGCGACGGGATAGCCGTCCGTCTTGCATTTCATATCCACCACCACCAGACCGTTCATCACCTCGCCAGTCTGCTCGCAGAGGCGGGATATGACCTCCAGCGCCACTTTCCTGATGTTGTCATCGTTGAGGAGTCTCCCTTTGGAGGTGTTGCCCGTGATTCCAGAGACCGCCACCTTTGCCATGATGTATTCGATGCGCTCGGCCTGGCACATCTTGACCAGACGGCCATCCTTGAAGAGGCAGAAACACCCGTAATTGCTGCCGGGAAGAAACTCCGAGAGCTGGAAGTGGTCGATGCCCGTGTTGATCTGGCACCACGCCTTCAGGTCAGCGTGGGAAAATGCCTTGAAGGCACCCTTGGCGGAAGCGGTCCCCGCACCGCCATCCCGAATCCAGACCGGATAGCCAAGCGGATTCTCAAAGCCCTCCGACTGAATCGCGGCAGCGGCCGCACTGAAATGCTTGGGGACCAAATCCGTGGCCTGAAGCGCCGCGAAGACGCGCTCTTTGCTAATTGCCAGCTGCGCAAATTTAGGCGGCGGCAGCAGACACGGCACCCCAAGATCGCGCCGCGACCAAAAAACCACTTCAACCTCAGGGACCAGGATTGCCGCGTCAAACTTCTCTTTCGCGATGATCTCACGGGCAATCCGCTCGTACTCCGGCGAGGACACCGGCGGGACTTTATACAGGCGGTCAAATGCCTTTGCATAAACGCCATAAAGGAGGGTACAAGCATCCCAGCCGATGAACTCGCAGTCACCAAAGACTTTGCTCATCTTGAGAGAGCGAAGCACGCTCCGTGCGGAGACCGCACAGGCACCGGTAATCAAAATCTTCATTTCAACTCCTTGGCTTTAGCAATGTAGAAAGGCAAAGGCTCAATTGTATTTCCCCTGGCGTTCCAAATCAAGGTAATGCTCAACCTTGTCCGGGACATCGCCTTCGCGTTTGAGGACTTTATAGATGGTGAGGATAAAAATCTTCAGGTCAAAGAAAAAGGAGACATTTTCCGCATAAAAGGCGTCGCACTCCAGCCGGGCATCCCAATTCAGCAGATTTCGGCCATTGACCTGCGCCCATCCCGTGATACCAGGCCGAACCATGTGGCGGAGCTGCTCCCGCTCAGTGTAATAAGGAAGATACCTGGGCAGCAGCGGGCGCGGACCAATCAGCGACATGTCGCCTTTCAGGATGTTCAGCAATTGCGGCAGCTCGTCAATGGAGGTCGCACGAATGAACCGCCCGATTCGCGTGAGCCGTTGACGGTCCGGCAAAAGGTTGCCGTCCGCACCCCGCTCATCCGTCATCGACTTGAATTTGATGACCTTGAAGAGCTTCGCGCCTTTGCCAGGACGCTCCTGGAAGAAAAAGACCCCCGCGCCTTTGTTGGCAAAATGCAGCCAGACGGCGACGATCGCCAAAAGCCAGCCCAACAACAGGAGCGCAATCAACGCCAGCGTGAAATCAATGGCTCGTTTGAAGTAATGCGCGTACACAGTCGACTAAGGGAAAACGGTGTTTTAAATGTAGTGTTCCAGGAGTTTCTTCAGACCACAGCCAGCGGGCATCTGCCAGACGCGTGCGCCCCAGTCATGGTTGCCTTCAATCAACAAGGGACCCTCTTTGGTGATGGCAACATCCCACCCGACGCTGCGATTGTCAGGATACTTGGCGGCCGCCTTCAGGCACATCTCCTTGACCTCTTGCCAGAACGGTATTTGAAAGCCAATCAGTTTCACACCGGAGACCGGATGCACCTCACAGAGAGGCTGAGTGATGTCAAATGAATAGCCCAAAGAATCCACCTTGCCAGAATCCACATCAACTTTGCAGGTGATTCCACCGGAAGAGAGATTGTCCGTGTTCTTCTCCAACCCCATTCGCAAACTGGCTCCAACCACTTCGACCGAGCCGTCTTCCAGACGCTGGGTGATGAAGCGGACAGTATTGAGGCTGTTTGGCGAAAGTTCTTGCAAGGCAGGATGCTGTTGTACAAACTCCTCCAGAATGTCGTAGTTCTTCTCACGCGCCTCAGTCCACACCCACTCCGGCGTGCGGCTGTCCCGCTTCAAAAAAACCACTTGGACATTTTTGCCCTGCCCACCAGTCGATCGTTTCAGGACGACCTTCTCCTCGTTTCCAAGAAAAGCGGCGACCTCCTCAATGGTCGCAGTTATCGGATTCATCATTTTCCGATGCATAAATTCCGCGAAAGCGCGGTCAAACTGGTTCTTGTCCGCAAGCATTTCACGTTTCCCTGGGGGATTCATCCGCTTTTGGAATTGATACATGAATCCCATCGAAGCATACTCCGCTCGCTGCGTCGCGTTCTTTCCAGCAAAGTCATAGTAGAAATACTCGTGGAAAGAGATGCCATACTTAAGCGCACAACCAACCACGTCCCAGAAGAGCCGCCAAGAACCAATCGGCCATTTCCGCAAGGTGAAGGAAAAATGCCTCTTCAGCCGCCCCCAATCGCTTGTCTTAAGGAAGTATAAAAAATATAGCGCGTTCATCATGGTAGTCAAAGGAAGATGAATTCTAGACGACTCGTCGAAAACTCATATTGAAGTTCTTTACATTGCCAAGATGCTCTCCAGTTCTCCGCGGAAACCCTTTTGCTCGGGAATCTGGAAAACAAACTGGGCACGAGTATTTGCCTCCACCACAACCCATCCATCGGCCGACAAGGCCAAATCCCACCCCGTATAACGATTTTCTGGCACCACCATAGCCAATTCCCTGGCCAAGTCAAGCGCCTCCTGCCAATGCGGAATCTGAAAGCCTATAAGCTTAACCTTGGTGTCTGGGTGGCTGACATAGCTCTGTCCCAATTCATCAACCGCTTTGGTAACAACTCCAGTCTGAAAATCAACACTGGTGAAAATCCCTCCCGCACCCGCATTATCGACCAAAGAATCGCCTCGTCCCATGCGCAGATATGGCTTAAACACCTTGACTTCCTCACCACACCGAAAGGTATGGACGCGCAAGGTATTCACCGACTGCGGATGGAGACAGGCCAATGCTTCCACTTGCCGAATGACCTCCTCAAGGACACACCCCTGTGGATATTCCGACAAGAATTCTTGTAACTGGAGCTTCTTGGATGCCAAACTGTCAGAAAGACAAACCTTTTTTACCCCTTTCCCTAACGTGGAAACCACAGGCTTTACAATATACTCCGAATGCGCTAATGAGGGTAAGACTTTTTCCACGTCATCCAACGTTTCCAACAACTGAACCTGTCGTTTATAATACTTTCTAAATGTATTGTAGGTCATCCATTTATTGTCAAAAATATGCTGGCTACTCCTGGCATTGACCTGGTCACACAAAATATTCTTTTCATACTCCGGGACAAACGACCTTCGCGCTTCGGGATCCAGCTCGTCAAAGTGATACAAAAAGAATTCGTCAAAATCCCATCGATATTGCACCATGGCATGCCGCATCCCCTTCAAGAATTTTTCCTCTTCGGAGTTTTCAAGCGGACGCCTCACAAATTTCCGCAAGACGCGTTTCGCGGCTTTCCTTCTGCTCAGAAAGCGAAGCAAAAAGAAAAGCCTGCTTTTCCCCAAGAAGGAATTCCGAATCCACTGGTGTAGTTTTGAATTGATGGCCATGGGATTGCCCCGAAAATGCTATTTGACTGGGTACGAAACCATTGTGTTTTGGGCAAGAGGGAAAGAAAGTCACAGGATTTCGTCCGCCATTCGGGAACTATCCATGAATTCGACTTCAGGCCAGCGTTTGACGATTTCCTGCAAAACCGTCTTGAGTTTCGTCAGACTTTCGTCCCGATGCGCCTTGTCAATTCCACCGGTGAAATTCACCCGATGCGTGCTGATGATGGCCGGGGCGTGCATGGTGAAGGCCGCTTCGACGCTTGCCAGACAAAGCGGCACCGCGTTGGAATTGGCGGAACAGTCATCCAAAAACGGCTCAAAGACGCAATTTCGGATAAGATACTTCATCCCGATGGAGTCGACTTTGCCATTCCAATAAAAATGCCGTTCCCATTTCCCATTGCCCAATGGACTAGCCATCCTAAGTGAGGCATCGACATAACGAATGCCACACTCATACAGAGTCGGCATAAGTACAAGAGAGTGCGCACCATTCCCTGGCGTGAACTGCTTAGGACAATAGCCCAAAGTGTCCTGGAAAATCTTGATGCCGTCACGGATATAGTCCTTCAACGGCTCATTGTCTTCCGGTCTCTCGATGTTGAACACCGCCCCCAAATACGGGCGTCTCTCATCACCGTCAAGGGAGTTTAGGCAAACGCATTCGTGGTCAAAGGCAAGCCGTGTCGATTTATGGTTTTCCTGCAAGGCCCGCATAAACCTTCTGACGCAGAGGTGCTCCGTGCCGTGGTATTCTGGGTGGAAGATGTTCTCGGAAATGCCTTGTTTCCACAGTTCGTATGCACCGTCATACGCCTTCCCCAAACGCCGAAAGGTATCCACAAAAGTCTCGCGGTGGTATTCGGTGAAATTGCTCTCGCGGATTTTCTCAAAATTAGGATTGGCGACATTGGCAAACGGAGTCACGCAGGCAGGATGTCCGAATTGGTCCTTCACCGAGCAAAGCACCTCGAACATCAACTGCAAATCCTCAGAGGTGCACAGAGTATCCCAATTAGAATAACGGCTGGACGACATTGGGAAGCCTAGTGTGCGGAGAGTTTCTCTGGCCTGAACGTCCCTCACACGGATGCTACCGAAGTCATCAATGTGGATGGCCACTATTTTCCGGCGGGTCTTTTTCCCAAAGAGATTCTTAAGGTAAAGCTTGCTGTTCTGGAACATCGTCATGCGTCAATCAGAAACTTCTTGGCATTCGCAGGGGTAAAATGATACGACATCTGGCGAGCATTCGCTTTCAGCCGAGAACAATACCCGCCATCACCCGCCAATTTGCAGAGAAAATCCGCCATCGCGGGCACCTCGTCCTTCCGGAAACAGTGTCCCAAGTCATTCTCGGAAACCAGACGCCCCAATTCCGAAGAGGGCTCCGCCAGGCAAAGCAGAACCGCTCCCACGGACATATATGCATTCACCTTACTTGGAATCGACAGGCCAGTCTGCTCCGAAGCAGTAGTGACCACCCCGACGTCCGCCGCCCCCATCGAATACGGCAGGACGCTATTGTCCTGATAAGGCAGAACCAGGCAATTCTGCAGCCCGTACTCGGCAATCTTTTGCACGACCAGTTTCTTTTTTCCGCCGTCGCCAATGAAGAGGAAGTGGAATCGTTCGTCATCACGCATTTTCGCGGCGACCTCAACCATCACTTCAATGTCATGGGTCAGCCCCATATTGCCGGAATACAGCACAATGAACTTGTCTTCAAGCTGATACTTTTTCAAAAAAGGATTGTTCGCTTTGGGCACCGGAACCATACGCTCATTATGTGACCAGTTATAGACGACACTTATTTTTTCCTCCTCGACATATTGCGCCACCACCTTTTTCATTTCTTCGCTGATGGTAAACACGCGCCGCGCAGCAGCGAAGACCCGTTGGTTTCGTCTGGTCCACAATTTTGCCAGAAAGGAATTCCTGCTCAAAAAGTGCTGATGAATCAAGGTGTCGGGATAGATGTCGTAGATGAGGAGGTAATATGGATGCCGCGAAAAAAGCGGCACAAACGTGTTGAAAGGCGGATTGGTCACTAAAAACAATTCGGTGTCCCGGCTGCGAAACCAGCACACCAAAAGCAAATGCAGATATGCGACAAGCCAAGTCGCCAATCGCAAAAAGGCATTCTTGTTGTTGTAACGGATGGTTTTGATGACCCTGACGCTGGGATTGGGAACCGAAGGACGAATGTTGATTTGGCCGGCAAAGAGTTCCACCCGGTCGAATTTCCCACTCGACTCATACGCGTTGACGATGTCAATCATCAGACTGCCAGAGCACTGATTGGCAAAGAGAATCTTGCGTTTCATCATTTTCCTGATTTGGCGAGGTTTTCGCAGAGCCGCAAGATTCCCTGCACACGGTCCAGGGAAGTTCCGAACTGCGTGAGCAGCTGTGTTCCCTTGGCGACCAGACTCTCCTGCAATGACTGGTCATTCGCCAAGGCAATCAGCTTGTCGGCAATCTCATTGGCATCGACAGGATTATAGTAGATTGCCGCGTCCTTGCAGACGCAGTGCGCGAAGCCCATGTCCGAAGTGAGGATTGGCTTGCGCATCACCATCGCCTCCGCGTAGGAGGCGGAAAAGCATTCCAGCAGCGTGGGAAGGAACATGAAATCGCATTCTTGGTAAAGCGACGGCCCCTCCCTGGAGGGGACGAAACCGACATTCAGGATGCTCGCCCGATAGCCCTCGCCAAACAACCGCTCATAGTATTCCGCCGGCAACGTCACCACAAACTTGAAATTCTCGTGTCCACGCGATTTCAGGACATCAACCACTTTCCGAATGATGCCCAGATTCTTGTGCGGATAGTAGGCGGAAATGGTCAGACAGCGCAATTCGCCAGGTTGACGCGGCGGCAATTTCGCAGGGAACTCCTCGATGTTCCGATAAGAGACACTGTAGGTGTTGGGAACCGTATAGACCTTGTCGCACCCGATGTATTTCCGCAGACGCTCATTGACATCGTCGGTCTGCACGAAAAAAGCGGTTCCCTCGCGGCGAAAACGCAGCCGATGAACCGTCTGTCGCAGGAACCTCCGAATTTGGGCGGCAAAGGTGATGGTCTTGAAATACGGCGACTCGCGATAGATATGGTGGGGAAGATTGAAGCCCATTAGACATGGCGCCTTTGATTTCCAGTACATCGGCCCGGAAGTGCATAATACACAATCGGGATGAACCGTGCGCTCAAGATGATTGAAAAAAGCGCGGTTCAAGAACAGGTTCAGCGTCCGGTTGCCGCAGCGATACGGCAAATCGTAGAAGCGCATGTATTCAGGAAAATCAATGCCCTGAAGCTGCTGCTTGACCTCCTTGCTGAGGACAATGTGGTATTCGTGTTCCGGAAACTTCACCAGTTCGCGCAGGATGGAGACCACCCCCTGCAGCGACCCGCCCTTGAATTGAATGGCCATCACCAGAAGTCTCATTGTCAATGACTCCGAGTTTGAGTGATAAACTGATAGAACTTCTCCACGATGCGCTCTACGCCGAACGCCCGGATATCCTCCCGCGCCCGTCTTCCAAACTGCTCCCGCCGCTCCGGCGAGTCCATCAGCTCAAGCAGGCGTCGCTGGAAAAGCGCGTCATCGAAGACGGGAACCAGATAGCCGTTCACCCCATCCGAAATCATCTCAGATGGTCCTGCCACGCAGTCATACGAAATGACTGGCAGTCCCGCCGACATCGCCTCGCCGACCGCGTTCGGGAACCCCTCGCTGGAAGAGGTGAAGGCGAAAATGCTGGCGCGTCGCAGATACGACTCCACATCCTTCTGCGTGCCTGCCAGCTCGATGTTCGAGGGATTGCCCAATCCCACGAGTATTTTTTGCAATTCGGCCATCAGGTTCTGGTTCTGGGCGTCGCCGCCGACGATCACCAGCCTCCAGTCAGGGCGGTTCAACTCGTGGAAAAGCCGAATCAACCGGTCATAGTGCTTGGTGCGAATAAGCCGACCGACCGAGAGGACTATGTTTTCCCGGAAGACATTCGTGTCTTCTGGAATCTCTCGAATCGGATTACCAATGGTGGCATAGTTATTCTGGCGGAACAGCTTGCCACAGATTTCCTTGGCCTTGCTGGTCTGGGCGATGACGCCGGCGGCGCGGGGATAGAGCCAAACGCGAAGATGCTTCTGAAGCCAGCCCATGTTCTTGACCGGCGAACTGCGGTCAGAGACGTAAACGGGCGTCTGAAGTCCCCAAGTCGACAACAGCACCAGATTGTTCCAATAGTTGCCGAAACTCAGCACGGTGTCAGGCCTCAGTGTCTTGATTTCATGGCGCAGATAACCGATGGTCTTCAGCGTACACCAAGTGCGATGACGCCTCGTAAAGGGAAATGGCGGACGATGCACCACCGCGCGCTCATCCAGCTCGTAGAAGCAGTCGCGCTTGATGCCGTACAGAATGACATGTACCTCGGCGCCGTAAACGCGGATGAAACCATTAACGAGTTCGCTCATCACTCGTTCCATTCCGCCAGCCTGAAGCGAATGTATGCAGCAGCAGATGCGCATTGGCTAACGTTCCACCTTCTTCCCTGCCTGCTTGATGATGGCAGCGGGCACCCCACTGACCACGCAGTTGTCAGGAACATCCTTGATGACCACTGAGTTTGGGGCAACGATGACATGGTTGCCGATGGTGATTTTTCCATAGACTTTGCAGCCCATCGTCAGGGCACAGTAGTCGCCAATGGTCGGACGGTCATCACTGCTGTGGTTGTTGCCGACCACCACACCGACATTGGCCCCGCAGTAGTTCCCGATGGAGTTGGCGTTGATGATGATGCCTCCGCCGACAATGTGCGGCAGCCGGAAACCATAGCCGACCATGTTGGGGCCAATTATCACATTGTACTTCTCCTCCAGGCGATGATAGCGGTATTGACGCCAGACATAGACGAGCTTTCCCGGCAGACCACGCTTCCGCAGGACATTCTTCGCATACTCCAGCTTACGCAACGCCTTCAGCAACTGGAACGCCTTCCAGTCATCACTGCCGTAAAGCCATTTGCCGAAACTTTTCCAGAAGCCAAGACGATAGGCGCCAAGATTGCGCTTCTTGTCCTCACGGAGGTAATGTTGCAAGTCTTCTTTGGAAAGAATCATATCCACACATTTAAAAAGTTCTGTAGGTTCGCCAGAACGAGCGACCTCACCAGTCAAATATCTTTCTGGAAACCAGGCACAAGATTTTGGCGTTTCGGAAGTTTTAACCAAGAGCCGAACGTATAATCCCACTCGTCGGGGTCGAAAGGCATCAAGCCTCCCCAGTGCGAAAAGGTGAACTCGCCGAAATAGACCTTGCCGTTGACTTCATAGAAATCAACACGGACATGAGGAATCCCCTTGGACAAAGTGGCCGCCAGCGCCTTCATTTCCTCGAAGCATTTGGGCTTTTCCGGCAACACCGCCGCATTGGGATGGCCATTGGTGAACGGCAGATGATTGTAGTCCATGTCGAAGAAGTCAAATGTCACGGCATGTTCGCCTTGCAGACGGTCCTTCGCAATGAACAATGCCTTGGGTTCGCCGTCAAAGCAGAAAAACTTGTAATCGCGAAGCTCCTTGGTCTCCGCATCCTCCATATACTCCTCGGCGATGATTTTCCGCGGGATGCCCTTGTAGGCATACTCGCGGCTCCCCACATAGTAGTCCTGCCTCAGCCCTTTGCGCAGCCCCTTACGCACCGCGTTCTCATCCAGCTTCGACTTGTCACGGCAAATATACATCCCAGTTCCCGAATTATGGTTGCATTTCAGGACAAAACGGTCGGGAAGCTGCGAGAAGTCGATGTCCTCCGGACGATCCCAAACCCCAAGCAGGGGAATCACATACTGTTCTCCGATGCGCTCCTTGATGTACTTCTTCACGGCATATTTGTCCGACATCACCATGTTGATTGGTGTCCGTCCGTAGATTTTCATCCATTGGATTTTCTCGGTAAAGCGCTTCGGATTGTCCCAATCCAGTTTCCGATGAAAGCGGCGGCGGTATTTCAACGAAAGGCGCAACTTGTCGGGCAGCGTATAGTCCAACAGCATCCAGAACGCATTGCTCAACTTCCTGAAGATTGGAATCTCAAGTAAACCCTTTCCGTTTGTCATTTTCCCTGTTTCCTCTGCTTTTCGAGGTAAATTTCGCCCAACTCGTCGCTTGACAGAAATTCCACGTCTGGAAATTCCCCGACGAGCATTTTCAACATTCTTCGAAACTCCCGCAGATTGCGGTCCCGGTTGGCAACCTGAAGTTCGCCGATGAAGTTCAGACGATGGCAGGAGACCACCGCCGGAAGATGCCACGCAAAGGCTCTTCGGATGCCCGCCAGACAGTGTTCCGCGTTGTCGGAGGCTAATTGCGATGGCTCAAAGGAGCAGTTGCGCACGGTGTAGCACTGGCCATGTACATTTTTTTCGCCGAAGAAGTGACCGGTAATGCGGTTGCCGAGTCCCCGTTGCCATGTTGAATGTTTTTGGACATAACCTCCCTGGAAAGATTTGACTCCTTGGGTGGCAGCTTCAGCCTCAATGTAATCGTCCCAAATATAGCAAGGGGCAATCATCGAAAGTGACCGATAGCCGAAAAGCTGCTCGAAAAGCGCCAGTCCCTCCCGGAGCGACTGACGCACGCCGCCGCATTCTTCCGCGGACTCTATTTTGTATGCCTCCAGGCAAGAGTCAACCATGTCGGCCTGGGGCACGCCGGCACAGTAGCACTCCTCGTCAAAGGCCCGCCGGAAGCATTCGACACCCGCCTTCAGCCAGCGCAGCCACTTCTGGAAATTCAGGTGCTCCCGCCCATGGAATTGCGGACGGAACACGCCATGCGCCATCCCTTCCAACCACAGGTCGAACGAACGGTCGTGATGCGGATAGCGTTTCAGCGTTTCCGTGAAGGGTTCATAGAAGTATTCCTGAAAGCCACTTTCACGAATTTTCGAGAAATCCGGATTGGCCACACAGCAGTTCAGCGTCATCCGGGCGGGCTTGTCCCGCGCATCTTTCACCGACGACAGCACCTCCATCAGGAGCTCCAGGTCGTCGTTTGACGCCAGCGTGTCAAGGCTGTCGTAGGATTGCGGCAGGGGCACGCGCACGCCTTGCGACTGCAGACGGCGAAGCGCCTCCAGCGACGGCATCCGAATACTTCCCCAATCATCCGACTCAAAGACCACGATGTGCCTGCAAACACGATGATTCCTCAACAGCATCAGACCATGCGTGGCCTTGCTAATGAGAAGCTGAAGTTGGCGTGGGGGGGTAAACATCAATGCGGCCTTTGACCACTAATGCTCATTCAAAGCCTCTTGACAAGACATCTCACAAGCCTCTTGGGTTCCTGCGGCAAAAGTCCATGATTTCATCCACATAATCTCCCAAGGCCGGCCCGATGGTAAACTGAAACAACCATGAGGAATAACCAGACACATTGATCTCCAGCAGCTTCGGCTGGTTATCTTCAGTCATGACGATATCCAGCGCCAGCAGACGATGGTGAAGGACGCAGTTCCCGACGCGCGCGGCAAAATGAATCACTTTCTCGAAATCAGGAAGCCGCCAATCTCCCCGCTCGAAATCAATGCCATTGAAAATCTTATACACCCCGCCATGCTGGTCGGCGCCAAACTTCCCCAGCGTGCCGTCAAGATGAAGCCCGAAAAAGCATCCCCCCTGGTGCGCATTGTCCACCACGCTGCCGCGTCCGCCAATTCGTAGAATACCGGAAGTCACATGGCAACGATTGTCTTGGACAGACCGATAAACTGTAAGCCGGATAGTATTGACAGATGTGGGATTGAATTGGCTGAGATAGGGCGATTGCCTTATGCCCTCCTGGATGATCAAGTCATTCCCGTAATGGCTCTCCAGAAACTCCACAGTCAGGGGCTGCCCGGAGCCATGCTCACGCCAAAGTCCGCCATCCCGATGGAAAAGGCGAACCCCCCGCCCGGAACTGGTGTCCACTGTTGGCTTGACAATGATTTGATTTCCCCCAAAGCCCAACAGAGCCTCTGAAAGCCCTGTCTCGGTCAAAGAAAGGGGCTGGTAATCCTTTGAATAATATGCCCCGCGGATTTTCCGTATAAGTGTGCGAGGGAAAAAACCCGCCGGGAAAATCTTGTCGAACATATTCTTGTCCGAATAATACGACACAAATTCGCCGGGATTTAAGGTTGGCTCGATGAAGAGGCGAACAACATCCTCGGGAACAATTCGCCGGTCGGTCCCGATATAATGCGAAAACAAACGATAATGAATCAAACTGGGCTGATAGCCCGCAATGGAAAAAGACCGTTGCCATTCTTTTTCGCCCGACACCGGCTGAGTGCAATCAAAATGGTTCCGGAGCATCAAACGCTTGTGCACTCGATGCAAAGCATTGCCAATCCGCAATCGGTAGTACTTCTGACGAAGCCACAACAATAGTCTTTTCATCGTCATCGAAAGTCTGGGAAAAGGTGCTTATTTCTCAGTCAATTCCAGGAACTTCCTGGCGACATTCCGGATGTCGTATTGCTCCAGATTCTCCACACGATACTGGTGCGTGTAGTCCCCACGCAGGAAAGCGTCCAGCTTTTCCGTGTCCAAACGCGAGGAGTCCAGCGACAAAATCGGCCGCCCCGTCAAGGCGTAGTCAATCAGTTTGCTGGGGGTCTGAATCGCCACGCCGTTCTCCAAATTCAGCAGGAAATCCATCGTGCTTAATTTCTCAAGCAGTTCCAGGCGCGGAATGTAGCTGTGCAGAAAAAGCTTCCCCTGCAAGGCGTCCCGATAGGGCGCGAACATCTCCTCCTGACGCGTATAGACATGCAGTTCAAACGCGCTCTTCGTTTCCAGCAAATACTCCAGAACGGGCCGCAGATCCCGCTTCCCAGGGATGAAGACTCCGCTATACGCAAAGGTCGGAACTTGATGAGGGACATAGGAGGCACGCTGGACCTCGGAAAAGTCGAAGCCCTGCGGAATGACCCGGATTTTGTCCCGGAACTCGGGATAATAGCCGTCCTTGGAGGCCTCCGTCGGCACCGTGATATAGTCGCACTGCCTGCACCAGCGCTTCTCCAGCCCCGCGAAATAGGCTGGGGCCCGGTAGTTTCCACTTTCAGCCAGCATGAAGGGATCCCCGCAGTCCGCAATCCAGGTCTTGGCAATGCGTTTTCCCTCAGAATACAACTTCCCGACAGCCCAGTGGATGGCGTGCGGCACGGCAATAGTAATCATCAGATCATAGCCGCCCTCAGTTGCAACCGCTTTTATAACCCTGTTCATGTTTGGCAAGGCCGGATAGGACAAAAACTGATTGAGCAATCGGAAAATTATGCGGTCAATCAAAGAAATGCCGAGAAACCTGCGGCGTTCGGGCACCCGCACATAGGATTTGAACTCCACGGGATTTTGAGCAACGAAATCCGCTCGGGACTCACTGCTTTGCGGTATCAGCACGGTGACCGCATGACCTAGCCTTGTCAGCTCTCTGGCCAACTCGGTGGTCCGAAAGGAACGCGGATTATTTTCCGGCCAAAAGGTTCCTGAGACAATGAGGATTTTCATCGCGTCAAACCAGCCATTTGACAAATTGAATCAACGGGACATTGCTTTCCCAGAAGAAAACCGTGACGAAATTTCCGAAAATGGCCAGACCATAACAATCAAACAGCTTGCGGATTTCCACGACAAATGGGATGAGCAGCCACCAGGACGCGAAGACCGCCAGCTTGTAGAAAAGATCCTTCGAGGAGAGATTTGCCAGAAAAAGCAAAATGCAGGGGACGGTGAACATCCATGCCACCGAAAGAAAACGCCCCCCGCTGGGAATCAGAGACATGACGTTCGCCAGGCTGCCGAAAAGCAGGGCAAAGACATACAAGTCAGTCAACTCTTTCCGATTGGTTTTGCCATGCGCCACCACTGGAAAGAATGCCGCCACCATCAGCACATTGCAGCACCAGTGCAGCACATTGCGGGAAGCGGCGACATACCAGTTGTTCAAAGCAGCCTTCGCAACATTGCGGTCTAACGCCTTCTGGTTGATGTACATTTCAATGCGCCTGGAATAGGCCCCCGGCGAATATCTGGTCAACGCAGAAGCCAGCTTCGGCAGATTTAAAATGCTAATGAAGAAAGTGAGGATGAAGGTGGCCAGAACCACCAACAGAAATGCGCGGTTCCCGGTGCGAAAATATTTCGGCAAAAAGATGTACCCCAACCCAAGCAACACAACATACAGGTAGGAGAAGTGTATCAGCGGAGGCACTGCCAGCCACCACAGCCGATGCTTCTTCCCCTCCACCAAATAGGGCAGCAACGCATAGACATAGACATGCAATGCCGTCCACATCCTCACGCCATTTATTCGGGTAATGGGACATACCAGAAAAAAAAGCGTTACCAGGATGAAAAACCTCCCCGCCAGCCCATCAGGCAGCTTTTCCAGAACATACCAGATGTTCCGAGAGTAGAAAAAGCCAAAGACCACCGCCCAAAACGCGAAAAGGACATGCCCGTTATCGGTGAAGGATGCGAATAGCCAGGTGGTGAACTGCTGATACAGATCCATCGCATGCTGGTCAACCAGGTAATTCTTCAGCACTTCGCCTAGGGTATAACCATTCTGATGCCACATCATCAGGCGCAATGCGTATCGCCCGCCATCCGAGCCACTTCCAAGAATCGTCCCCTCTGGACAATAGATGTGTATGGCACCCAAATAGATGCAGACAATCCAGAAGACATCCTTCGCCCATGGTTTCCGCCAATTCCGCAGGGCATTGACCAGTCCGCCAAGAGGAAATATCAGGGCCAGCAAAAATGCCGAAAAGCATTGCTTGTCCACCTTTCCAGTTGGATGCAAAAAAGCCTGTTGGTCTATTGGCTGTGAAACAGTTGAAGAGGACATGAAGACGTCAGAAGGCATCATCAAAGAAACGCATATTTCCACACGGAACGCAGGGAGACGCACCACCCTATGGAATTATGCATCAAATTATTTATTTGCAGAATGTTATGTGCCTTAATTAATAACAGCGCATAGACACACGTCAAGACGGCAGACGTATTTATTATAGCACCGGAAAACCAGACCGTTCGCTCCGGCATCAGAATTTCCCTAACTGGAGGCTTCCAGGCCTTGGCGGTCATTTCGGCGTGGCGAGAATTCCTTTCGCGGCTCGCGAAACCATGGACCAGTCTATGCTTCCTTTGCACGGGCCGTGGATTTTTCGCACCTTGCCTTATTGAATCGCCACCCCTTTTCCTAGATAGGACTCCAGGCATTGGAAGAAGGAATCGGACTTCTTCTTTTCCATCTCCATGTTCGCGTTGATCTTCTGCGAAATATCATCGTGTTCCTCTAAAATGCGTTCCAGGCAATGCATCGCCCTGGCCATTCGTTCGGCCTCCCCAAGCTGACTGCCAATGCAGAAATCCCCCAATCCCAAGTCTGTCATCAACTGCGTCACCTTTCCCTTGTACTCATAGCCAAACTTCGTGTTGTCGAAGGCAATCGTGGGAACTCCGCTGCGCAAGGCCAACGCCGTTCCATGGAAATAGGTCGTGAGATTCAGATAATAGGCTCGGTAGAGAACATACCACTCATACGGAGACAAATCCGTCAGGATTTTGGGCGCCCATGGATTGAACCGGTCAGCCCAATGGAGATGATGATAGAGAAGGACCGGCTGGAATCCTCTTCGCTTCAGCCGATTCATCAACTGCTCCAGACAACTCTGACTTGCCCCAAACATTACGCTGACCAATTGCTTTTTCCCGTCAATGCGAAACCGGTCATGCAAGAGACGCCGGGCCTCCTCGGGGTCGGGCTGCTCCAGCATCACCGTGGGATCGCAGTTCAGATGCACATTCTGCGCTATCCCGGTGGACTGGACAAAATTCAAGGTCTCCTGGTCACGCACGCCAATGTAGTCGAAAGACGCCAGGCGCTGACCGATGAACTCCCGTTCTTGCTGCGTGACTTTCTGGAAATCCAGCCCATACGCAGAGGCCGCATAACTCATTTTGATGCACTTCAGCTTGTCCCCGAAAAGCCAATACGGGTTGTCCAAACCAAGGCCACGCTGGTAAGACCAGACAGCGTCGCTTCCGACAACCACGATGTCATATTTCCCGTTGATGTACTCAAGCACTTTCTCATAGTCATTCGTAAACAAAGCCGGCTGGGACAACGGCAGACGCCCCAGGTCTCCCTGAAAACGCCGGTACATCTGCTGGTATTCCTTGCCGTAGATCAGCCAATTGCGAAGGCCATACTGCTTGCGGGCATAATTGACGTGCTTGCTTTGCTTTTCAAAGTCAATCACCTCCACGATGTCACCATAGCGCCTTTGGATCTCCTTTGCCAAGGCGTAGGACTGCATAAAAGCACCGTAATTGATGCTGCGGTGAAAAGTCAGTATTCCGATTTTCATTGTTGGATGATGGAAAAAAGGTCCCGCCCCGCCCGATGTTCAGTCGAAGGTGGTGTAACGCCTGAAATCAAAACGACGCGACGCCGCAACAGTCAATTCCTCGGAGATGACGCCGACGGCGATAAGCAGTATCGGCAGCTCGGCATCCGGAATCTTGCAGAATTCCCGGATCTGCTTCAAACGCTCCTCGGCTATTCCCATATTCAGGGGAACGGCACCTAGCCCAAGAGAATGCAGAGCCAGCATCAGGTTCATCGCGTACATCCCGCCATTCAAGTAGCTTTGATTGAACTCGTGGCCAAAAAAACAATTGGCAGAAGACGTGACCAGAATCAACGCTCCAACATCTTCCTTGAACTGCCGAGCGCCCGTCTGCAAGTCCAGAACCTTGATGATGTTCTCCTTTTTCGTGAAGACAAAATTGTGCCACGGCTGACGATTGCAGGCCGACGGTGTGTATTCGGCCATCTCAAACGCCTTGTCAAGAAGCGCCTTGTCAACCCGCTCGCCGGTGAAGTTCCGGATGCTGTGACGCGCCATCACAAAGCGCTGGTAATCTATGCGGGAGTCCTTCCAAATGTCCTCCCGCCGCAAATGCACTCCGCCTCCGCGCAATTCCGCCGGCAAGTCTTCTTTCCCCAACAAATCCCACATCCGCTGGAATTTAGCCTGGATTTCTTCATTCTCAACGCCAATCCCCCGGTTGTAGTCCAGATAGGCCTGGATGATGGACAGGGAAAAATAAAGCACCTCGGCATCCTGGTAGATCTTGTAATAGGTGGAAAGGTCGTCTAAAAGTTTCAGGATTTTCGGGACCCCGTACCCCGGCCTGATTTCCTTCAGGGAAAGCCCCTTTTCGATGACGTGCGACTGCATGATGATGCTCGCACTGTATTTCTGCCGGGAACTATTCCGGTGATGCGAACCCAGTTGCTTCAAGACATAGCGGAAATATGGCTTGAAGACACGACGCGTCGCCAGCCAATATTTAATCTCTTTCAATATGTTTTTAATCTTGGTTACCATTGTTGCAAAGCATTTCCTATGGTTGACGTTCAAAAAAGTGAATTGCCTTCAGCGGGCAAAGCGCTTAAGCAGTCGCCCAAACAGGGGCTTCCCGGCCACAAGTGGCGTGATGACACTCAGATAGTCCAAACGGAGAACAATGATGATCCCCAGGAACCCCACGGCATAAAGGGCAAAACTCAGCACCAGCACCCAAAAGGAATTCGCAAAGTCCAAACGGTGGAAAAGCCAATGCTCGCCCCACAAGATGGCAATGGAGGGCAAGAGGATTCTGCCGATCGTCTTCCAGGGGAAAAGTCGCAGGATGCCGACCTTGAAGTACTTCGCGACAATATAGAAGCATGCGAAGATTTGACCCAGCCGGCAAACCAGGGAAACCAAGCTGATGGTGTACGGCGAATTCACCAGGCATATCCCGACATACTCCAACAGCACAACCAACACCGCTGTCACCAGAAATATTCGCGAGTATTCCTTGACTTTTCCGGTATTGATCATCAATGGAGCAAATACGATGATCCGGAAGAAATCAATGATTAGCTTGTAGCGGAAGAATATGTAGGACGTCTCATATTTTGCGCCATACATCACAGTCATCACATAGTCCGCAAAAACCCAAAAGTAAATGAGCAATGGGAAAATCAGCTTTGCCGACTTCTCGGTCACCGACATCCACAAGGGATAAATCTCCTTTTTAGGGTCGACCTGCTGGTGGCTTAGCCGGGCGAAGACTGGCGACAGCACCGTCGCGCAGGCGCCGGTGACCATCCCGACAAGGGGCAATTCAAAAGAGCCATTGGAAAAATCCGCGAAGACCTCCCGCCCAAAATACCGGCTGATGAAAAACTGGTCGGCGGAATGAATGACAATCCCCCAGAGACTGGCTGTCAGCAACGGAATGGAGAACTGAAAAATCGACGCATACGAAAGATCGACCCGTTCATTCCCGCAGTGCCGGACTGGCATATATTTTAAAAACAGCGCCAGCAGAAAGGTGATGAAACTCGCGGTGACGAAACCAACCAGGGCCTCTTTATAGCCCAAATTCCAAATCATCACCGGCAAGGCCACGCAAAGCAGCTTGAAGATATTGGTGCTGACATTGTAAAAGGCCAAAAACATAGTCTTCTTATAGGTCGCCAGAATGCCCTCCAGCCCCATCGTCGGCAAAAGCAGGAAAGGCGTTATCGCAAAAATCCGCAGCGCGTCCTTCAATTCGGGGTTCTTCAGGAAGTGCGAAATCTGCGGTGCAAAAAGCAGCAGCAACAATGAGAAAATGCCGCCCAGCAGGAAAAAGAGGTTGGTGATCTTGCGGATCAGACTCTTGGCCTGCGATGGCTCCACGCGGGGCAGAAAATAGGAGAAGGTCTTCGGCAAGCCTAATGTGAATATGGTCAGCAGAACATGATAGACATACATCACCTGCTTGTAAGTGCCATACTCCGCCTTGTCAAAATACCGGCTCAGAATCATTGAGCTCACCATGGTGAACCCAAAGGAGCATAGACTGCCTATGCCTACCCAGACTGCTTGCTTGGTGTTGTTTGTGCTCATCTTCTATCTTACCAAATATTCCACGATTCGCTCGGCGGCATGGCCGTCCCAGAGTTCGGGGATGGAACCTTTTTTCCAGTTGTCGGCGAACAACTTGTCCAGCGCCGGCTGGATGGCGTCGGGGTTGGTGCCGATGAGTTCGTTGGTTCCGACCGTGCAGGTCTCGGGGCGCTCGGTGTTGTCCCGCAAGGTGATGCACGGCACGCCCATCACGGTGGTTTCCTCCGTGATGCCGCCGGAGTCCGTGACCACGGCCTTGCAGTGCCGCACGAGGTAGTTGAACTCCAGATAGCCCAGCGGCTCCACGATATGCAGATTCGGCGCATCAATCCCCAAGTCCTTGAAAATCCGCGCAGTTCGCGGATGGATCGGGAAGATGACCGGCAAGCCGCGGACATTGCCCAGAATCTCGTCCATCGTCCGCTTCAGCTTACTGCTTTCGTCCACATTGGCAGGACGATGCATGGTGAGCACCAGATACGACTTTTCAGTCAGCCCCATT
This sequence comes from Victivallales bacterium, assembly GCA_017617415.1. GTDB lineage: Bacteria > Verrucomicrobiota > Lentisphaeria > Oligosphaerales > Oligosphaeraceae > RGIG1601. The sequence continues at coordinate 28,705 of JAFZWH010000146.1, forward strand.
TCATCAAAGAAAGCCGGCTTGCGCAGACGGTCCAAATTCGCCAGCAGGGTATCAATCATCACATTGCCGACAAATTGAATCTGCTCTGGACGGGCGCCGAGCTTCCTCAAGTTGGCGTTGGCGACCTCGGAGGTAGTGAAATACAGGTCCGCAAGCGCGTCGGTGACCATGCGATTGATCTCCTCGGGCATCGTCAAGTCCCAACTGCGAATGCCAGCCTCGATGTGCGCCACCTTGGTGCAGAGCTTCTTGGCGACAATGGAACAGGCCATCGTGGAGGTGACATCACCAACCACCACCACTAAATCCGCAGGATGCGCCATCAGTTCCTTCTCAAAGGCGACCATAATCCCCGCAGTCTGCTCCGCCTGGGTGCCACCGCCGACACCTAGATTGACGTCCGGCTGGGGTATGTTGAGCTCCTCGAAGAAGGTGTCGCTCATATTCTTGTCATAGTGCTGACCAGTATGCACCAGACGGAACGAGATGTCCTTCCCCGCCCCCTGAGCCTTCTGGATGGCGTGGATGACTGGCGCTATCTTCATGAAATTCGGACGCGCACCGGCTATGATGGTAAGCTTCATGGGAAAATTAGCAATTAGCAATTGGCAATTAGCAATTGGCAATGGCACCGGGCGGAGGCCGCAGCGTACCCCACGGTTCCCGCCCGCAGGCGAGCGGGCCGCCAAATGGATGCAATGGGCTATTATTGGCGCGACAGCCTGCTCTGGAGGATTTCCGCGCAGACGGCGACGTCAGCCAGGGTGTTGACGCCGCGCAGGTCGTCGGGGTCGTCGGTGGGATGGGTGATGACCTTGAGGCCGTCACGCGCCATCAGCTCCGGCACCTCGGTGAGGTAGTACTCGTGCTGCACGTTGTTGGCGTCCAGTCGCGGCAGATATTCAAAGAGCAGCTTGCTGTCGAAAGCCAGGACTCCCGCGAAGAGCTCGGTGATTCGCGACTGCTCCGGCGTGCAGTCCTTGCCCTCGACGATGCGCGCAAAGCCCCCCCCGTCATCGCGGAGAATCCTCGCCCACAGCGGGAACTGGTCCGTGTCCGCCGTCAACAGGACGCATGCGGCGCGTTCCGCCTCCACCAGCCGACACATCTCCCGCATCGACTCGCGCCGGAAAAGCGGCATGTCCCCGAAGGTCACCAGCACCACGCCGTCGTAGCCATGGAACGCCTTCGCGCACTGCGCCACCGCGTGCCCCGTGCCCAGCTGCTGCCGCTGCCAGGCATAGTGGTAGCAATCGCCAAACCGTGAGACAATCTCCTCGCCCTTGTACCCGACGACAATCCACGTGTCCTCCGGCGAAATGAAGTCGGTCTGCTCCAGGACGATGTCCAGAAGCGGCCGCCCGCAAACGCGAAACAACGCCTTCGGCGGCGCGTCGGGCGAACTTGAGAGCCGGGTGCCCTTTCCGGCGGCTGGAATAATCACACGCATATTCAATTAGCAATTAGCAATGAGCAATTAGCAATTTATTTGGAATGAGCAATGAGCAATTGCTCAAGTTGACCAGGAAATGATAATGCAATTATAAATAGTTGGGAATGATTGAGATTTTAGCATATACATCCATTTTGATGTTTATAGTATGTTTCCATCTTTTCTTTTTGCCAATCAATTTCAAGGACGATGCGAGCAGGCGGCAATGCCATCTTAGAGAAGAGCAAGTGCTTTGCGCTTCGGATAGTACATCTGTACCAATACCTGTCATCACAACGACATGAGTATGTGCTGTCAAAACAGGTCCTACGCAGCGGCACAAGTATCGGCACCAATGTCAGCGAGGCGCAATGCGCCCAATCGCGAAATGATTTTTACGCAAAACTTTTTATTGCCTATAAAGAAGCAGCTGAGACCCGTTACTGGCTTGACTTGCTTTACACCGGAAAGTACTTGGATGACAATGCCTACAACTCCATCGTCCAAGACAACCAGGAACTGATCTGCCTGTTGGCCAGCATCACCAAAAACAGCAAGAAGCCCCCGCATTAAATTGCTAATTGCTAATTGCTAATTCCACAAAGAGTTTTTCCAGGATCGCCTTAATTTGCGGGAGTTTGCGCTCCATGTCGGCGAGCAGCGCGAGTTGGGTGCGGGCGCGGTCGAGGTTCTGTCCGAGGTAGAAGATGTAGTAGTAGGTGTCGCCATTGATGTGGTCCATCAGGAAGCGGATGCCGTCCTCGGAGGTGATGACCAGTGACGCGTATGGAAGCAGCTCGCGCTCCTTCGGCGTGAGCATCTTCCCGCACGCCTCCAGCCATCCGCGGGCGTAGTGCTCGTAGAGATTCAGGTCGCAGGAGACCTTCGAGAGGTCTTTCTCGTCATCCTTGGCGGTGTTGGTGCCGATGCGCATGGAATCGCCGAAGTCATAAAGTGGCGACGAGGGCATCACGGTGTCCAAATCGATAATGGCGACCGGCAGGTTGGTCGCGTTATCAAATAGGATATTGTTGAGATTGCAGTCGTTGTGGCCGATGCGCGTGGGGATTTTGCCCTTCTGCAGCGGCTCGGCGATGGTCTTGAAGAGTTCGCGGTGAGCACGCACGAACTCGATTTCCTTCTGAACGGCGGCCACGCGCCCGACGGGATCCCTGGCGATGGCCGCCTCCAAGTCCTGATAACGGCTCCAGGTGTTGTGGAAATTTGGGATGACCTCGTGGAGGCGCTCCGGCGGGAAGTCCGCCATCGCCTGCAGGAACGAGCCGAAGGCCACGCCGGAGTGGTAGAAGACCTGCGGGTTCTCCGGGATGTCGTAGGAGTGCACTGGAGTAAAAAAGTTCATCATCCGCCAGGCCCCGGAGGACATCTGGAGGAAATTCTGGCCATCACGCGTCGGCATCAGTGTCGGGCTGGCCAGCTCATTCGGCCGCCCCGGCAGACGCAGACGCTCGGCCAGATGGGCAGTGACCAGCGAGAAGTTCTCCATCAGCGCACTTGGATCCGGGAAGACCTCGGTGTTGATGCGCTGGAGGGTGTACTGCGACACCGCGCCATCGGCGTCGGCCGTGTCCACCCGGTACGTGCGGTTGATGTAGCCGCTGTTCAACGGAACCACCGCCGTCACCTTGCCCTGGAGGACAAAGCGCTCCGCAATCTGCTCCAGGACATTGATCGGCTCCTGCGGCCGCGCCAGCTCGCTGGCGGCGAAGGCGGTCTGGTCAGCAGAGGGCTTATGATAGGAGTTGACGACTCTGGCGAGGCGGGCGCCGAGGTCGCCCGCCTCATTGTCAGCAGCTTTGCGCAGCTCCTCAAGCCCCCTGAGGAACCCCTCGAAGTCCAGCCGCACCGGATTGGCCACATAGATACGCGGGTTAGAGGTCTTGCGCATGCCCTCCTCCCACATCAGCGGCTCCTCGTGGAGCTTCTCGCCGGGACGAAGACCAGTGTATTCGATTTTTATGTCCTCGCCGGGAGTGAACCCGGAGAGCTTGATGAGCCGGCGGGCCAGGTCGTCAATCCGGAAAGGCTCCCCCATGTCCAGCACGAATACCTCGCCGTCCTTGGCGTAGCACGAGGCCTGCAGCAGCAGCCGGACCGTCTCGGTCAGCGACATGCAGAAGCGCGTGACGTCCGGGTGGGTGACCAACACTGGACCGCCGGCGGCAATCTGCTTTTGGAATATCCCCATCACGGAACCGCCGGAGCCCAGGACATTGCCGAAGCGAATCGCCGAGAACTCGGTCACCAGCTCGTCGCTCCGACGAGGCATCTCCGGACAGGGCGGGAAGAGCCGCTGAAGCTGATGGCTCCGCACCAGGTGCTGCAGAGTCTGCATCAGCTGCTCGCCCAGGCGACTGGCCGCCCCCAGAACGCTGGTGGGATTCACCGCCTTGTCCGAGCTGAGGAAAACGAAATGCCGGCAGCCGTTGGCCAGCGCGGCGCACGCCGTCGTGTAGGTGCCGCCGACATTGTTCTTGATGGCCTCCCAAGGCGACTCCTCCATCAGCGGCACGTGCTTGTGGGAGGCCGCGTGGAAGACGATGTCCGGACGGTAGGCTCTGAAGACGCGCTCCACCCGCCGGGCGTCGAGGACCGACCCGATCAGCACCTTGAGATTCAGGTCCGGGAAGCTGTGGCGCAGCTCCTGCTGAATGAAATAGGCGTTGTTTTCATAGATGTCAAAGATAATCAGCTGGGCCGGCTGACAAGCGGCAATCTGGCGGCAAAGCTCGGCCCCGATGGAGCCGCCGCCGCCAGTGACCAGGACTTTCTGGTCAGCCAGATGGGCGGCGATCTCCTGCTGGTTGACCTTGACGGGTGCGCGGTCCAGCAGGTCATCGACCTCCACCGTGCGCATCTGGCTCAGCGAAACCTCGTCATTCGCGAACTGGTAGATGCCCGGCAGCAGCTTGACCTCGCAGCCGGTCTCCTGGCAGATGTCCAAAATCCGACGCTGCTCGGAGTGGCTGGCCGTGGGAATCGCCAGGTAAATCTGGGTGATATGGTACCGACGAACGTTCTCCGGGATGTCGTCGCGCCCGCCGACAATCGGAATTCCGTCCAGAAGCCGTCCCCACTTGTCCGCGTCATCATCGATGATGCATCGGATGGAGACGCTGGTCAGGTTGCTGGTGGCGATGTCCCTCAGGATCATCTGCCCGGCCGACCCGGCCCCGATGAGCATACCATAATTCTTCTTGTTGGAATGAGTTGCGCTTTTCTTCCAATTGGACAGCTCAAGATAGAAGATCCGTCCGATGAAACGGCTGAAGAGCAGGAAAACCAGCTGAAAGGTGCCGCCGAAGACATAATAGGAGATGGGCATCCGGCCGAAGCCGAAATGCAGAATGAAATAAAGGAACGGGAAGGAGAGGAACACCCCGGCGATGCAATGTATCAATTCATGGTAGCTGGCAAACTTCCAGATGCTGTTATACAGCTTGAAGGAATAATAGACCAGCACGCACAAGACCGGAAAGAGCTTCAGCGTCAGGGAGAAGCCGCCAAGGTATGTTCTCGGCAGACCAACCAGCCTTTCAAACCGCAGGGCCAGGGCCAGGTAGTAGCTCACGCCAACCGTTACCAAGTCATAGACGACCAGAAGCAGAACCAGCGCATGCCAAGGCTTGAAACGCTTCCCCAGTAGGTTGGATAATTTGACACTCATGTAAATTTCCGCTTAGGACTCGTCTGAAAAGAAAATGGCTGAGCTACTGTTCAGTAGGGTAAGCCGCATAGCGGCGACAGGATTTCCCCTGCCCTCTAAACCATTACATTCCTAATTTCTAATTCCTATGCACCCGGTTTGGGGAAATAGCCGCGCAAAAACATAGCCAGCTACGCCGCAGGACATTCTGCGAACAGTGAAATCTCAAGACCGATGATTTCGCCGCTTACCCCGGAGACATCTTATACTTTGAGGGGTCGATGGTGGCACGGACAAGACCGCCGATGGATTCAATCTCGACAATCCACTGGAAGCGTTTCTCTTTCTTGGTCAAATAGCCGTAGACGCCTTGCCAGGGACCAGACTCGATGAGAAATTTGTCCCCTTCCTTAAGGTCACAGTTAAACTCAAGTTCTTCAGTCTGAGCAATCTGCTCAAGCTTACGCACCACCCGCAGTTCGTCAAGGAACCGTTCTTGGTCATACACCTGAAGGATGCCTGTAATGGATTTAGAATGAAATATTTCCTCCCGCTGCTGCGAATTCATCTTGGCAAACAGGTAGGAATGGAACATCGGCACCAGCACTTCGCGAGGATAGTTGTATTCACGATTTTTGTAGGTTCTATGCAATACCCGCCAATCCCGTCGCAAAGGCAAATAACAGATAATCCCATGGACACGACAATAGTCTAAAAGGCGCTCCTCGTGAAGCGGCATTGTATGGATTGGCCGGACAATCTCGTCCACACCAGGAGTTAAAATCCTTTCATCGAAATGAAAAGACAATCGCTCTTTTTCCATAAAAAACAAGACAAAGCTGCCGCAATCCCCAGAGAAAAAACCGGGGGCAAAAACATCAATAAACCATTAGAAATCAAGTTGTTAAAAGACTTCCACATGGTCATCTCAAATGTAGGCATTCGCCGTCCTCTCAAACGATTAAATTGGGAGGGCGGGAATGCATAATACTATATTGCAAAAATCCAAATCTTCAAGCAAATTGCGGTGAAATTCAAAGATTTTAGGCAATTTTAAGTTTGGCTTGAAATCGCCGTTGCGATTTTACTTCACAAGGTTCACTCGGCGCTGAGGATGTCCGCCGCGATACCCTCGGCAGTGAAGCGCCAGGTGCCGTCCTCAAGCTGCGTGGAATGCCCGAAAGCGGAGGTGAAGGTCTTGCCTGCCGGGGACTGAATGACGACCTCACAGGGGCCGGGACCAATGGCCGCCACGATGATGCGGAGGCGACCGGCGTCATCGCGGAAAATCCGCGCATCAGCCTTCCCTTGAATGACTTGGAACTTGATGGGCTGGGGGCCGTCGTCGGAGAGCAGGAATGGCGCGAGTTCCTGGAGCATCTCGGCGATCTGGCAGCACTCGTTCCAGCGGCGCTCGCAATCCTCATTGGTCATCACGGGAGGATTGAAGTAGCTGGGCTGTAGCGGTCGCCAGAGATCCTGGTAGGAGTAGCTGACAAAGCCCTTGGCGCCACGCAGGGCGTCATAAAGAGTCATCGCCCGCATCTGCTCGAGGGTGGGCTCGTAGAGTTCGTTCCAGCGTTCCGGACGTTCGCGGGCGCGGTAGACGGCCCAATTGAAGACCTGCGGAACCACCCAGGAGGACTGCCCCGAGGCATCCACGGCATTCATCGCGGTGACCAGTTTCGCCTGGTTGGCGGGCGTGGTCTTGTATTCCAGTGGATAAGGATCCACGCCCATGACATCCTGCGCACAGGCGAAGAATGGTGCCTCGAAGTAGTCGCAGAGCGTCCCCCATGCGGGGTGGTTGGGGTCCAGGCGGTTGAGCATTTCGCGACGCTCCTTCACCATCGCGAGCTTCTGGATGCTGATTTCGTCGTTCATATACCACGCGAGGATGGTGGGGTGACCGGCGATTTCGCCCAAGAGCTTCTGCAGCGCGACAGTGGCATTGCGGTAATCCTCGCCCATCCAGCGCCACATCCCATCGCGCCCCTCGTAGCCAGGCGCATCATACATGTCCTTGACGCTGAAGATGACCTTCTTGCCATGCGCGTCCACCGCGTCGAGCATCGCCTTGAGGCTGTCAAAGGACATGGTGTTCTCCCCCGGCAGCCGCAACTGCAGCGAGTCGTACGGCATGAAGCAGTTGAAGGGGCTGTTGAGTAGGCGATCATAGTCCTCTTGCCCGGCGGGCCAGGTGAAACTTGTGATATAGATGCCGATGGGCAGGAAAGGCTTGCCGTCCACGATGGCGCGGCCCTTGGCGTCAATGAAACATGCACCTTGCGGACGCGGGGCGTCGGGGGCCATTGCAGTGAAGGGCTCCGTGGCCGTGGCAAGGATCTCACCGTCCGACGCGCGGATCAGCGTGGAGACCAGCTCCACGGGGCCGGGCGGCAGCGCCGGCATCTGGAAGCAGACCAGATGTCCTGTCACCATCTGTTCCTGAGTGATGCGCTCTTCGCCGAAGCGCGCCTCCAGGCGGAGTCGCTGGCCGAGGTAGATGCCGTCGCCCTCCGCGTTGCCCAGCTGCACGAGGTTGACTTGTACCAGGTCACCCGCCGCAGAAATCTGGCGTTGTGTGGGATAGACCACGCAGACCGCAGGAGGATAGACGACCTTGCTGAAGCTGATGTGGTCAAACCACGCCTTGCCACTGGTGATGTCCTCCTCCATGTCCAGCGCCATCACCGCATGCGCCACGCCCTCCGGCGGCACGCAGTTGATTTCCCAGCCGCGCCAGCCCTGGGTGCCAGTGGAACCGCGCTTGAAGTCGAAGCCGAGATGATTGCCTTCGGCGTCATAGTAGTCCACGCGGAAACGCGGACGGCCCCCTTTGATGTTCTCGCTGCGGATATGCGCCGCGAGGCGGTAAAGCGCGCCGGCCTCGGGGATTTGCGCGAGTTCCTGCGTGAGCGGACGGCGCTCCGGCGAGCCTTCCTCCAGAGTGTAGAGGATGCCGCGTGAGCCATCCGCCCCACCCTGCTCATCAAAAGTCACATTGGGAACAGGGTTCCAATTGTCCAGGCCATTCTCAAAGTCGCCGTTGGTGACTAACTCCGCCGCGCCACACCAGACCACCGCGCACACCGCCACTAAAATTTGCTTTTTCAGATTCAAAGTCATGTCTTTGAGAAAGAATTTGGGATGGTTGACGAAACTTTTCCTCAATATAAGGCCTTTTCCGTGTTTTGCGGGACAGTCGGGACGTCAGACGACGGACGTCGGACGACAGGGCGGCTGGTCTTCGGTTCGCCCGATAGTTCTTTTTTGAATCATTATATTTTGTCTGTTTGCTAAAACTCTCCATTGGTCCCATCAGCCCCTTTCCACCATGTTCGCCTGCCAACTCATTCCTCGTCCTCGCCACGCCAGTTTCACGCCTGCCGCCTCGCCTGCCACCGGGCATTGGATTCTGCTACAGAAGTCCTTCTCGGATGCGTTGCAGACGGCCGCCGAGCGTTTTGCGCGAGTCGCCTCGCGTGCCCTCGGCCAGCCCCTTGAGGTCACAGCGGGAACCCCACAGGCAGGGGAGGTCTTCCTCGCCATCGCTCACGTGGACGCCAGCCTCGGCTCGCAACGCTATACGCTGACGCGCACGGACGGCGGCCCGGCGCGGCTCACTGGCGGCAGCGAGGCCGCGCTCTTCTGGGGTCTCCAGACCCTTGAACAACTCGTGCGCCAGAGCGGTCCGGCGCTCCCGAATTTTGAAATCAACGACTGGCCCGACCTGGAGGTGCGCGGCTACATGCTGGATGTCTCGCGCTGCAAGGTCCCCACGATGGAGACCCTCTACCGCCTGGTGGACCGTCTCGCCGGCCTGAAATACAACCAGTTGCAGCTCTATATGGAGCACACCTTCGCCTACAGCGCCCACGAACGCGTCTGGGCGGAGTCCTCGCCCTTCACCGCGCAGGAGATTCTGGCCCTGGACCGCTATTGCCGTGACCGCTTCATCGAGTTAGTCCCCAACCAGAACTCCTTCGGGCACTTGGAGCGCTGGCTGAAGTTCCCAGAATACCGCGCACTCGCCGAATGTCCGGACGGCTACACCGCGCCTTGGAGCATCAACACCTGCTCTCCAGGCGTGCTCTACCCCGACGAAAAGGCCCTGCAATTCCTCGACGGTCTCTACGCCGAGCTCCTCCCGAATTTCTCCAGCCAGTACTTCAACATCGGCTGCGACGAGACCTGGGAGCTTGGTCAAGGCCGCTCCAAAGAACGCGCGGAGCAAATCGGCAAGCACGAGGTCTATGTCGAATTCCTGCTGAAAATCTTCGATTTGGTGAAAAAACATGGTCGCGTTCCGATGTTCTGGGGCGACATCGTTCTGCAGACTCCAGAGGTGATTTCGCGTCTGCCGCAAGACATCGTCGCAGTTTCCTGGGGCTATGAGGCAAATCACCCCTTCGCCAAGGAGACCGCCGCCTTCGCCAACTCCGGCATCCCATACTATGTCGCGCCTGGCACCTCTGCCTGGAACTCGCTCTCCGGACGCACCGCCAACTGTCTGGGCAACATCCAAAGCGCGGTCGAGAACGCCGTCGCCAACCACGGCAAAGGCATGCTGATGACCGACTGGGGTGACGGCGGAAACCACCAGTACCCGCCTGTGACCTGGCTCGGCATCACCGTCGGCGCCGCTCTGTCTTGGGCCAGCGAGGCAAACCGCGACACCGACTGGGCAAAAGCCCTGAGCTTCTACTGGGCGGACGACCCAACTGGAAAGGTTGGCGAATACCTCGTGCATCTTGGGCACCTACCGGACTGCTTCGAGAAACCCGGCTGCAACGCCACCCTCTACGGCCTCGCCTCGCGCTATGGCGCTGAGGAATTGATGCGCGGGCAATGCAAGGAGGCGAAAGTCTCTGAAGTGGACGACTGCCTCGCCAAACTCGATGCAATGCTCACCATCCTTCCAGGTACTACACCGCAAATTCCAGATGCTCAACTGCTTTTGGAAGAACTCCAGGCAAGCGCAACAATGATCCGGATGGGACTTCTGAATCTGCGACGTGCCTTGGCACCTACTGAATCGGACAACTCCGCCTTGCGCACGCTTATCCTGCGTGTCATCGGCACCCACGAACGCCTCTGGCTTGCCCGCAACCGCGCCGGTGGTCTCGCCGAAAGCGCAGGGTATTTCCGAAACATCCTGAAGGAACTCGAATAATGTCCAAACTCTTTCTCATCGACGCCTATTCGCAGATCTACCGCGTCTTCTATGCAATTCGTCAACTGACCAATGCCCGCGGCGAACCCGCCAACGCCCTCTATGGCATGGCACGGCTCTTCCTGCAATTGGACGAACTTCAGCCATCCGACTACGGCGCAATCGTCTATGATCTGGGAAAATGCACGCGACGTACTGGCCTGCATCCCGAATACAAGGCGCAACGTCCACCGATGCCGCCGGAACTGCGCAGTCAAACCGCGACCATCCGCGAATGGGCAAGCGCCTTTGGCTGGAATATCGTGGACCGCGAGGGCTTCGAGGCAGACGACCTCATCGCCGGGCTGACCTCGCAGCGAGGTGACGCCACTGTCACCATCCTTACCGGCGACAAGGATCTCTTCCAGTTGTTGGCTGACTCCAATGTGCGTATCCTTATGCACGGCAAAGACAAAACGCCGTGGATCGAGGCCGATGCCCAAGCCGCCCGCGAAAAATTCGGCGTGCCGCCCGAACAAATCCGCGACTATCTCGCGCTTCTGGGCGACACGTCCGACAACATTCCAGGCATCCCTGGCTGTGGTCCCAAGACCGCCGTGAAACTCCTGGAGGACTACGGCTCCATCGACAATCTCCTCGCGCAACTTGACACGCTCAAAAACGCCAAATTGCGCGATATGCTCCGCGCAGAGCAAACGCATCTTCGACTCAATCAGTCACTCGTTCAGTTGGACCAGGCATTGCCCGAAAACTGGTCCGGACTGGAGTCCCTCCGGCGACGCACGCCCGACTGGGACAAGATTCTCCGCCTCTGCGACGACCAGGGCTTCAAGTCCATCGCCGAGACCGTCCGCAAGCGTTGTCAGCCTGTCCAGCCGACCTTTGGCTTCTAACCCAGACAAATGCCATGAATCTTCTCATCCGCAACGCAAATTTAAATGGAAAGTTAGTCGATATCTCTATCGAAGGCAATCGCTTTTCCACCATCGCCCCGAATCTGGAAGGCTCTTTCGACGAGGAGTTTGATGCGAAAGGAATGCTCGCCTTCCCGCCCTTCTACAACTGCCACACCCATGTGCCGATGGTATTGTTACGCGGCTATGCAGACGACCTGGAGCTCTTCACCTGGCTCAACGACCACATCTGGCCCGCCGAGGAAAATTTCACCTCTGATGTCACCTGGGGGAAAGTTGCCATCTACGCGGGAACCCGTCTCGCCTGCCTGGAGATGATCAAAAGCGGCACGGTCTTCTTCAACGACAGCTACTTCATAATCGACCAGACCATCCGCGCAGTCGAAGAGATGGGCATGCGCGCCTGCATCGGAACCACGTGGCTCAACACCGGCAACGCCGATAAATGCGCACGGCTCTCTGCCACGAATGACGCCGTGCGAATGGCCTACCAGAATGGCGAATACTCCTCGCGCACCCTGGTTGCGGAGGCCCCGCATTCCATCTACACCGTCCCCGAGAAGGACTTGCGGGAGATCGCAGAACGTTCCGCCCAAAATGGGATGCTCATCCACCTCCACCTTGCCGAGACCTCCAAGGAAGTTCAAGACTGTAAGAAAGAGCACTATGGCCTCACTCCCGTGGAATACATCAAGGAATGCGGGCTGCTCAATAAACGCGCTCGACTCGCCCACGCGGTCTGGCTCTCGCCTCACGACATTGAACTCATCAAAGAGAGCGGCGCGGTGCTCATCCACAACCCCACCTCGAATCTCAAACTCTGCTCCGGGATGTTCCATTTCAAGGAAATCGACGAGGCGGGCATCCCCTTCACCCTGGGCACCGATGGCTGCGCCTCCAACAATGCCCACTCCATGTTCTCCGAGATGAAATTCGCCGCGCTCTCCGGCAAGACGCAGGCGAAGAACCCCACTGCTGCCCCTGCGGAGCGCGTCTTCCGCCTCGCCACCGCCGATGGCGCACAGGCCTTCTTCCCCGAAGGCGGCGAAATCGCACCTGGGAAACTCGCCGACCTGATGCTCATCAACCCCGACCAGCCATACTTCGTGGGCGACTACAACCCCATCTCCAACCTCGTTTATGCAGGAGAGTCCTCCTGCGTGGACTCGCTGCTCTGTGACGGCAAATTCCTGATGAAACACCGCCAGGTCGAAGGCGAGGCCGAAATCATCGAACAAGCACGCCGCGTCTGCGACAAATTCCGCCGTTAGCCCCTACATCCCTCATCCCTCATTCCTCATTCCTAAAAGCTCTATTCCCCGTAAGGGTACCTAATTAGGCTAAAGGCTAAAAGCTAAAGGCTAAAACCCTGTTTCCCATGAAGGTGTCTCTTGAGCCCAAAGTCAGATCCCCCCATCCAAACTGCGGAACCAGGCGAGGCATTCTAACTTTAAGCCTTAAGCTTTAAGCCTTAAGCAAAAAGTGCAATTAGGTGCCCTCGCGGGGAACAATGCCTTCCTAAAATGTCCCGCAACACCGTCGGCATTCTCTATATGGTCGTTGCGACCTTCGGCTGGGGGCTTTCCTTCCTGCTGAACAAGAATCTCCTGAATGCACTGGAGATGCACACGCTCATCACCCTCCGCTTCATCATCGGCTGCACGTTGCTCTGTGCGGTCTTCTGGCGGAGTTTGAGGCAAAACACCAACCGTCGCACCCTGCTCTGCGGCTTCATCATGGGTGGACTGCTTTACCTCGACCTCTATTTCACCTTCCTGGCTCTGGAAATCACCGACTCCGGCATCGCGGGAGTCATCATGGGTTCCTCCATCATTTGGACGCAAATCATTCAGACCATGGTGCAACGGCGACTGCCCTCCCCCTGGATTGCCTTGGCGGCTTGCTTGGGCTTTGCCGGAATGGCCATGCTTGCATGGAAAGGCGGTCGCCTGGAGTTCACTTCCGGCGAACTGCTCAGCCTTTTCACCGGCTTCCTCTCTGGAATCATGGTCGTTTCCTTCAACCATTTCTTGCGTGAAAATCACCTGGACGCGACCAGTTTAAGCATCTGGGAATGCCTCTGGTGCGGAATCATCGGCTGCGTAGGGATGTTCTGTTTTGAACATCTCAGCCTCCGCCTCACGCCAAAGGACTGGTTTTCGCTCACGCTTCTGGGCGTCATCTGTTCAGGCGTCTGCTTCCTGTGCATCGGACGCGCACAGGCATGCCTTGACGCCGGACGCGTGGGAATCCTCTTGGCGCTGGAACCATTTTTTGCACTGCTGATTGGCGTGCTGGTCGCCCGCGAGCACATCGCCAGGCTTGGCTATCTGGGTTGCGCCTGCATCCTCGCCGCCGCCGTCCTGGCCGGGAAACCGGAGCCAATTCATGATGCATAATTCTACTCCATCTGGCCTAATGCCCAACGGCTAATCGCTAATTGCTAATTGCCATGAAACCGAATCCTGCCCTGCGTTCCACCTATGCTTTGCTGACCTATCTGCTGATTTTGCCACTGATGGGCTGGTTTGGTAGCCTCGCCCTACGCGATGTCCCGTTTCAGTGGAGCCATCTGGTCTATCAGTTTTGCGCTTGGCTGAGTCTCAGCGCCGCACCACTGCTGCCTGCCTGGTTCTTCGCCATGTTGGGCGGCGACCCGAAGTCCGCCCGAAAACGCGTCTGGCGTATCATCCGCTGGCTCTGCTGGGGCCTCGCCGGTCTTCTGGCGGGCCTCGCCACCGCATTGCTCCTAGTGGACATCGGCATCCACCGGCAGTTTGGCTTCCACTTCAACGGCTTGGTCCTGAACCTCCTGACCACTCCTGGAGGTTTCGAGTCCATGGGGCTGGACTACCGAACCATCGCCCCTGCCGCAATCGTATTGGCGTTGATCTTCGCCTTCCATTTGGCAATTGCCTTGCGATTCCCTGCAAACGGACATCTGCGCAAACTGGCGACCTGGTTCGCTGCCCGCCGGATTATCAGCCGCGCTTGGCCGACACTCCCCGCCGCCACTCTGGTGCTCTCATTGGTCATCTTCGGCGTCGCGGAATTCTACCAGAACAGCATCATCACCTGCGCGACAGAAACCTATCCGATACCTGTACGAGTGCGGATGCGTAAATTCCTCAAGCGGCTGGGTTGCACGCCACCGCCACGCAACGCCGAACAGGGAAAAGAGTTCCGTCGTAAGGCAACGCACCTGAACTACCCCTGGGCGGATGTGGAACGCAAAACGCCTGACAATCCACCGGACATCATCTGGCTGGTCGCCGAGTCGCTCCGCGCCGACCTGCTCTCCCCCGAGCGAATGCCCAATACCTGGCGTTTCGCAGAAGAGACCGGTATCCGCTTCACCAACCACTACAGCGGCGGAAATGGCACACGCCCAGGGATGTTCTCCATGTTCTACAGCCTCCATGCCAACGCATGGGACAACTTCCTCAACAACAACCGCGGACCCCTCTTCTTTGACTGGCTTATCGAGGACAACTATCAACTTCTTGCTCAGACTTCCGCCAAATTCACCTACCCCGAATTCGACCGAACCGTCTTCGCGGCTTTTCCACAGGAGTGCCTGGTTGAGCAGAGCATAGGAAAGACTCCGCCCTGGCAACGCGACATCAATGCCGTTGATACCCTCCTCAAGGCGCTCCGCGACCGAGACTCAGCGCGACCGTTCTTCGGCTTCATCTTCTTCGAGTCCACCCACGCGCCATACACCTTCCCGCCCGACCAAGCGCCTTTCACGCCCTACCAGGAGGATCTCAATTACGCGAACGTTTCCGCTGAACAACACGATCTCCTCTACAACCGTGACGCCAATGCGGCGCACCACGTGGATGCACAAATCGGACGCATCCTTGACTTCCTTAGCGAGAACAACCGACTGGAAAGCACTATCGTCATCATCACCGGCGACCACGGCGAGGAATTCTTTGAACATGGTCGTCTCGGTCACAACTCCACCTTCGTGCGCGAACAGACCAGTCCCGTGCTGGTGATGCACTTACCGGGCATCGCCCCCGCCGTCTATGAAAGACTCAGCCACCACGCCGACATCGTACCCACTCTCGCCCCTTGGCTCGGAATCACTTCACCCGCAGACAATTATGCAGTCGGCGGAAACCTCCTCGATCCCCAATACCAGCGTGACTTCTTCGTGGTCTTCGGATGGGACACTGCGGTCTTCGCCAATGGCAACGGCAAGCTCTTCCTGCCCATCAGTTTCAAATCTTCATATGTACGGGAGCCCCTCACCACCTTCGATGACCAGCCAGCCGAAAACGTGGACGCCTTTTATAGCGAAAACGCCGCCCAAATTCAGGCCGCCAACGCCGAGATGATGCGGCCGCTGACACGATAAACACATCACTCTCTAACCTTCCTATCGGGACCAGAGACCAGAACTTTTACCTTTTCCCTTTTAACTTTTAACTTTAAACTCCTCTAACCTCTAACCTCTAACCTCAAATATTCACGCCAAGTTTGACATTTGGGAAGGCAGTGAGGCGGAACATCAGCATGATCTCGAAGTCGTTGTAGTCCCATCCGAATCCCCCGACGAAGGTCCAGCAGTGCATCTGGTGCGTGAGGGTATAGGAATGCTCGACGGTGCGGTTGTGCTCAAAGTCATATTCGCCGTGGATTTCAAGGCTGGTCCGCGAGTTCAGCGGAATATTGAGGGTACCGGAGATGGTGTCGGCGGTCTCGAAGTGCTTCTTGATGTAGCCGGACTCGCCGGTGAAGTCCGCCAGCGTGGATCCCATGGAATAAGCAGAGCGCGAGAGGTGGTCGTTGCGGTAGATGTAGCGACCGGTAAAATGCCAGTCGTTTTCGCGACCATAACGGAAACCGACTTCGCCGCGGTGAATTTGTCCTTCCCCTATATCATATAGTACGGTACTCCAGAGGCGCAGGTCACGGTGCGGCTGGAAGGTCAGCCGCGTGCCCCAGTCGCCCCAGTGGCGGCCAGAATATTCGCCTTCGCGGTGGTGGATGTCCAGATAACTCTCCAGCGCAAGGACGGAGCGGCTCCGGCGCGTTTCAGCATCCCGCGTGCGCCAATGTTGGTCGAGTCCCAGCCGTAGGAAGTTCTGGTATTCGAGACGGTCAATTTCGTCAAAGAAGTAGAGATAGTCCCGTTCCACAGTAGGCGTGGGGCTCCAGGTGTAGTTGAAATATGGCTCGACGACATGCTGGAGGCCATCGATGCCCAGCCAACCGATCTTCGTGTCGCTCCAGTCGGAGAGCAGCTTGGTACGGCCTTCGATGCCAAGTTCGTAGGCGAAGCGCGTGCAGGAGCCGCCGTCGCGGTCGTAATTGACCACAGGCGCGGTATTGCGGGGCTTGTCGGGATTGTCGGCGTCCACCAAATTGGCGAGGTCCTCTTCGGAGAGTCCGCGTTTGCTGGTACGAGAGTATGCGGTCGCACGGAAGGAGGCGCGTGGTGTAAGGGTGGCGACATCGCCGAGGTCCAGCGGCATTTGGAGGGTATGCAGAGTGTCCGCACGGAATGCGGAGTAGTCTCCGGGATCGCCGTAAAGCTCTGGGTCAAACTCCGCCGGATCCAGCCAGGTGCTGCGCGGACGCTCGTTGTTGCGCCACTTCATCGAATAGAACCCTGCGGTATTGGAGCTGGAATAGACCAGCGGCAGACTCTCCACAGGCGCGACACGCGGAATCTCCAGGCGCAGTTCAGGAAGCTTCTCGGAGACGGTGTAGAAGGTATTGACACGCGGACGGAAGTCCAGCGTCCCCTGGAGCCAGGTGTTCTGATAGTCGAGGCTGGCGTAGGACTTGGGCTGTCCCCAGTGGCGCCAGTCGTGTCGGAACCAGTCGTCCAGCATCGAGATGTCAGAAAGGTAGTCGAGGTTGAGGCGCAGCGACCAGTTTTCGTCGAGCTGCTCGCGCCAGTAGGCGTGAACGCGGAACCGGTCATCCACGCTCTTGAACCGCCGGTCCCAGCCGTCCTCGGTCTCGGCTGGGCGCTTGTCATGGAGCGCATAGAGATCCGTGGCGACGGTGCGGCGTTCGGTCTGGTAGCGGGTCTCTTCGCCAAGGGCGACACCTCGCTTGGTCATGCCGTCCACGAAAAGCTGTGTCGAGCCATCCCTTCCGTGTGGCCAGGCACGCCCGAGTCGCAGATAGGCACCGCGTTTGCCGGAATAGCCGGGTCGGATGATAATGCCCATGGAGTTTTCCGTCGAACCATAAAGGATTGGGAAATAGAGAATTGGAATATCAAAGAAACGCAATGTCACATGGTATGCAGTGAATGTCCGATCCTCCGGATGATAGTTGATTTTCTTGGCGACCAGCGCATAATGTGGCTTCTCGCGGTCGCAGGTAGTCATGAATGCACGGGTGAATGTCGCATCCTCTTCTGGCTGGAACCTGCCTTCTTCGCCGCCGATGCTCCAGACCGGCGAGGTCAGGTGGAACTTCCCGAAGGAGATGTCGGTATATTGCAGGAGGTCCGCGAAGTCATTGGTCGCCTGCCAGCCCTCGGGCGGATCGGTTGCCGTGACTGTGGCGTCCGAGCAGGAAAGCCTCGTGTCGCCGTAAATCACTTCAACCTCGCCGGAAGCGGTCGTCGTCTTCCCGTCCAGCGAACGGGAGAACTGGTCGGCGGAGATGGTCAGTTGCGGCGCCTCCTGGGCGAAAAGCGCAATGGCCAAGGCAAAAAAGACGATGGAAAAAAAGTATTTCATAAGAGACTTGTCAGCCATTCAACTCATGTTTCAATTGACAGAGGGCGTAAAGCGGCAAATCCAGCAGTTCGTAGGAGAAGCCATCATCAGGCAAGGTGAGAACCTGTCGGTAACGCCTGGCCAGCGAAGAGCGCACGGCACAGGGCGGACGGTATTTCTCGCAGTAGCTGCGCAGGCTCTTCGCCTTGACATTGATTCCAGCCTTGACCTCCAGCGGAATGACCGCCTCCGAGGTTTCCAGCAGGAAATCGATTTCGTTGTGGGATTTCTCCGAAGACCAGTAGAATGGCTCCTGGCCATAGTAGGCCATCAGTTCTTGCTGCACAAATTGTTCCGTCAGAGCACCCTTGAACTCCTCGAACACGCGGCTGCCCTCCAGAAGTGTCTTGGCGGCGAGATTGGAGAGCGCGGAAAGGAGGCCGACGTCGTGCAGAAAGGCCTTGAACCCGCCGTCCGCATAACTGGCCAAAGGAATGCCGGGCATGCTGGTCTGACGCGCATGGCGAAGCAACCCGGCCTCCAGCAGCCATTGCATGGCCAGTAGCAAGTCATTGCCTCGCATGCGCGGCTGGACCTGGCTATAGATGAATTTCTTGTTCTCCTTTGCAAGTTGCCGAGGAATAGAGTCCCAGATCATTCCGATGCGAAGTCCCTCCTCTGGAGGCGCGTGCTTGCCGAAATCATCCCGGTAGTTCTGAAGAAGCTCCTTCTGAAGAAGACGAACCCGCTGAAAATCGCCATTTTGGGCATAATCCGCCACGATTTCCGGCATTCCGCCGACAAAGTAATAGTACCGCAGAAAGTCCAGCAAGGCCTCATGGCGGTCGCCAATCAACTGCCAGTCGCCGCTCTGAAGCAACTCCGTCAGAACGCCTTGTCCGATGGCCGTCAGAAACTCCAAGAACGAGAGTGGATAGAGATAAAGACTGGTGACTTTTCCGACCGGGAAGCCAGTTCCCGCCTGAGACGCAAGCCTCAACTGCGAACCCGCGCCCGCAATCGCATACTCCGGCGCCTCTTCGCAAAAATATTTCAAAGATGCAAGAGCGCCAGGCGACTCCTGGATTTCGTCAAAGACAATCAGCGTCGCTTGGGGACGGGGCTTGAAGCCGACCTCCAACTGTATGGCCGTGAGAAGTTTCTGTATATTATGCTCACGCTCGAAAGTAGCCTGGAGCGTCCTGGCGCGATCGAAACGGATATATGCGCAATCTTGAAAATACCTGGCACCGAACTCCTTGAGCAACCAGGTCTTACCCACTTGACGCGCCCCACGCAACAGCAGCGGTTTGCGCTTCGCGGCGTCTCGCCATTTCACCAATTCTGGCAATAAGAACCGTTCCATAATCCTTACTATAACTCTGGAAATTGCATTTTTCAAAGGAATATCACATATTTTTCCAACATTTTTCAAAGGAATACCAGTCTTCGCTGAAACATTTTTCAAAGGAATACCGACATTCACTGGGACATTTTTCAAAGGAATATCATTCAAGTGGATACCCTTTCGAGGTTCTAAAGTTGCCTTGCGAGCCAAAAACAGAATCCGCGTTGCGTGATATATTATGTTTCATGTAGTTAAGGCAATTTCAAAAGCAGTGACAAAACAGGAAGAACATCCCCGGTGCTACGTGATTGCCGGTCCCAATGGAGCCGGCAAAACCACGTTTGCGTTAAAATATCTTCCTATGATTGCTTCCTGCCATGATTTCATCAATGTCGATGAAATCGCAGCGGGCTTGTCCCCGCTCGATTATGCAGCCGGGCTGATTCAGGCCGGGAAGGTTTTTCTGGACATGCTGAAACAGAAAATTGCCGCTCGCAAGGATTTTGCCTTCGAGACCACGCTTTCTGGGTGCGGGTATTTGCCGAAAATCGCTTAATGGCAAAAGGACGGCTGGTGCGTCGTTCTGATTTACTTGTTTGTTCCAGACGCAGAGTTTTCTGCCCAGAGAGTCCGCCAGCGGGTAATACAGGGTGGACACAACATCCCGCCAGAAGATATTTTCAGACGTTTTCCACGAAGCATCCAGAATTTGTTCAAATATGACGAACTATATGACCAGACGTTATGTTTTGATAATTCCGGCGAACAAATCGTCTCCATCTTTGAAAAGCGGTTTGGAACGCCAGCGATTATTTATGACCACGCACGATACTCAATCCTACAGGGGGGCCTTGAAAAATGAGTAAAGAAATGGACCAGGCGGTTGCCGCCATGCAATTGGCAGTAGACGAGGAACTTGAGCGCAAGGCGAAACTAGTGTTTAATTGAGGAAATAATTGTGCAATTGCGAGTGAGAGGCGAAGCAAATGTGGCTTGAGGGGAAATGAGCGGGCTTTCGCCCGTGAATTTCCCTGAAAGGCGCAGATGCCAGCCTGTCGCCGCAAGTGCGCAA
>JAFZWH010000013.1 GCA_017617415.1 Victivallales bacterium
GGTGAGAGGTTAGAGGTTAGAGGTGAGAGGTTAAAGTTGAAGAGGGTAGAGGTTTTGTTATTTCCCTTGCCAAGTGCGGTCGTTACGTTGGAATTTGGGATAGTAGTCCGTGCCGGAACCAGCAGGAAGGTCGGTTGGCAGGAATTGGATTTGGTCAATGGCGCCATCTGGCCAGCGGAGAAGAACGCCATGGCCATTTGCATCTGGCATCTTTTCCACGCCGGGACGGGTGTCCTCCGCATTTTTGAGCGGCACGAGGACCATCAGGAAGTGCGGGTCGTGAAGGCGTTCGGCGGTATGCAGGAGCAGTCCATGCGTTTCGTGGGAGGTAGTCTCGAAGGTGGTTAGTTTCGTCTTCGCATTGGGCGAAGTCACTGGATAGACCGCCAGGCAAGCGGACGAGCCATTGTTGTTCCAGGGGACTCGTTCCAGCGGTGGCGTGCCGAGCGTGGCGTCCTCGGCGGTGAGGACTTGCCCGCCGTCTACCTTACCATCCAAAGACAAGGGCAGGGCGGTCTCCGCAGGAACCATCGCGAGGCGGAACAGCTGTGTCTGGGGTTCGCGGGCGTGCAGCGTGACCGCGATGTGCTCTCCTGCCTTCAGGGGGTAACGCCGCGGCTGGGCGTCATTTCGGTGTTTCACTGGCGTCCAGCTTGGAGAGGCCGAGGAGTTGGTGTCCCAGATGGCGATATGGTCATTTCCGATGGTGACGGCAAAACTGTCGGACCTGCCAGGGTCGGGACCTCCTGCGGCGGTCAGCCCACAGAAGACATACTCGCCGTCCGCCGATGCGACAAATTCGAAATGCGCCTTGCCACCGGTCTGTCCCGCCAAACTGGTGAGAATGCTTTGGATGGCGGCAGGAGGGTGTGCGAGCCAGGCGCTCGGGTTGGAGGTGTCCACCTCAAGGTAGCCAGGGAAATGCCATTGCCAGGTGAAATCGTGCAATGCGTCGTCGGCCTTTTGGATGTGGTCATAGACAACGAGGTAGGGCGGGAGGTCGCCGTCGGCGCGCACGAAGAGGAAGTGCCGTTCGGCGGCGGCGAGATTGCGTCCAGTGGGGACGGGGCGCTGCTGGCTGAAATCCAGATTCCACGCATCTCGGGCATCCACGCGAATCCAGTCAATAAATGTATCATGGTGATAGCCAGTGATTTCTCCATTGCTATTGTTATGCCAGGAGATGGGCTGTCCCTCGCCGTCCACCAGCACGAGATTATGGGCGAAGGAACTGCCGCTTTTGCGGGAGTCGCCGTCATTGCCGTAGCCGCTGTCAATGAAGAAGTCCTGTCCGTAGGCGCGGAAGGTGAAGGAGCCCTTGTCGGCCTGGTCGTGTCCAGCGGCGTGGGGACCAGCCTCAACGGCGAGGTGGAGTGCATCGTGGTCAAAGCCGCCGTCACGGGAAACCGCCAGCCCGCGTCCCCGGAAGAGCATTCCGGAGGGGAGAATGGCTTCGGGAGCGACAGTGACCGGGCATTCCTCAAAGAAAAGCAGATGGGCAAGCAGTTCGTGAGGCTGCAGGGTGCCCAGATCAACGGCGGCGCGGCCCTTTTCCCATACCCAGCCCATCACTTGGGCGAGTGCGCCGTAACTGAGCGTGCGTTCGCCTGCCGTCTCAGGGAAATGCGCCAAATAGCCAGCCGCGGAGAAGCGGTCTGGCGGAGCAGGGAGGCTTTCCCCTGGGCGTAGCGGGTCCGTGCGGGCGAGTTCGGCGAGGCGACCGCAGACGTAGTCATAGACGGGACAGCCCACGGGCGTGGCGTGGTTGCAGTCGGAGAGGTTGTTCCACAAGGGGCGGTTGGGGAGCATCTCGGCGGCCAGCCAGAGGGGTGCGAGTTGCCAGTTGGTCTCGCAGAAGAGGTCGCCGCGGTCCTGCTGGCGAAGGCATTCGGCGAACTCCAGTCCCGCACCAATGCCGTAGGAGAGGTAGGCGGGTCCTTCGTGTCCCGCGCCGTCCTGGTCAATTCCGAGGGTAAGGTAGTCTTTGAGATAGCGTCGGAAATGGAAGAGCAGGGCGTTTTCGGCGGTGGCGGTCTCGCCTTCCAGGGCGAGCATGGCCACGCCGGCGCAGCCGACCAGCCCAGGGCACCAGTTCCAGACGCGATTCAGGGGATGGCCGCCCCACGCGCAGTTGTCCTTGCGGCTCTCGCGGTAGATTTCAAGGATGTGGCTTAGCAGGCATTGTTGGATCACGCGCTGTTCCTCCGGGGTGAGGAAGGCGTGGCACCAGTCGTAGCCGAAGGCAAGGGCGCGCACGAGAAAGGTTCGAGTGTAGTAGAAGCCCTGATTCAAGGCGGGGGAAGAGGCGGGCAGGGCGCGGGCCAAAGCCACAAGCGCCTGGGCGGCATGGCGGCTGAAGCGCTCGTCCCCGGTGATGAGCCCGACGGCCGCGAGGACCTCGATGGGACGCACTTGTTTGGTAAGGATGCCCTCGAAGGCCCCGCGTTGACGATGGGCGGGGAGTTTGGTGTCTCCCGCGAATTCCAGCAGTGGCTTGGCGGCATTCGGCGCATCGTAGGAAACAAGGTATTGCTCTGCGGACGCGAGGAGTTTTTCATAGACGAGTTGCGCGTCTCCGCCTGCGTGTGCCTTGGCTCGAAGGCGCGGGAGGGTCTCAGCGTTCAGAAGCAGCCGCGGATGCGGCATGGCGTCGGGGCGCGGCGTGGACAGGAGCAGTCGCTCCAGAGAGCGCTGTTCGATGCGCAACGCGATGGCCGAGGCATTTGCTTGAGGAACCAGCGCCAGTTGATCAAGCCAGATGGTGGTCGGCTCTTCGGCGGCGAGGTCAACGAAGGTGAACTGTAGGCGAGCTTTGTCATTCAAACGGCGTGGGGAGAAAGCGCTGCGGGCGTTCTGGGCAGGCTGAAAGCCGTCCCATGACAGGTAGAAGTCCACCCAGCCGCCTGTGCTATCCGAGAAGGTGCCGACGCGTTGCGTGTAATATTCCGTGGTGGAGGCGCCTGGAAGGAGCAGTGAGGCTTCCAGACGGCCTCGGCGGGCGTTGGTGCGGAAGCGTCCGTAGATTCCCGCATAATTGGCGGTGTCGGCGGGGAGGCCACGGGTAATCCATCCGAAGCCATGCTGAGCGGGGTCGATGGTCACGCAAATACATTCCGGCGCTTCGGCAACCACCGTGGTGTTGTCCTTGGACGACCATTTGGCGTTGTCCAATGGCATGGAGAACTCCTGGGCAAGAAGCGCGGAGAGCAGGAGGAATCCGAAAATGGTCAGGAACTGGCGCATGCGAGAAGAAGATTGGAGAAATGTTTGACGGAACGTAGTTGATAGGCAGGGATTTTTACCTTGCCAGCAGTTCAATTTGCCTGTGAATCGCATTTAACCACATACGAAAAGGCGCGGGGTCATGTTTGAAACAGTCGCCGTAAAGGCATTTTCGCATGACGGGAGTCACTTTGCGTGGGGCTTTTTGCCTTGATAGAGTTGATTGATGAGGTCGAGGATTTTCTTTGGTGCGTCCACGTTGTCCATGCTCAGTTCGGCGTCGGCGGTGGCGGAGGTGCCGATGTGGATGTCGCCGATGTCGAGGAGTCGCTCCGTGATGTTCTGACGCAACCAGGTGGCGCGGATATCCTTGTGACGGACCTCGACTTCGTTGCGGGTGATGACGCCTTCGTCGAAGCGCAGACGATAGGTGGTGATGGTATAGACGGTGAAGATACGCCGGATGGCACGGGCGCAGAACCACAGAAAGTCCACGAAGAGCAGGAGCAGTCCGATGCGCAGCGCCCAGGCGGTGTTGGTCCTGGACTGAAGCCCCACATAAAGCATCAGGATGAGCAGGAGCCCGAAGAGGATGCCAGGGGGCAGCAGGATTTTCCAGGTGGAGTGGATGGTCAGCAGGACCTCCTCCGGTTCTTCGGTGTCACCAGATGGCACGGCGGATGACGTGGGGGCGGAGGACTTCGTGGAGGCACTGGCGGCGGTAGCAGAGGCTGATGCGGCTGGGGATGCAGTCACAGGCATAGTGTTGGGCGCGGGGACCAGTGGCGCACCACGACCATCGAGGAACTCGCCACAGTATCGACATTTGATGGCCCCCGCCTTGATGGTCTCCAGGCAGTAGGGGCAGGTCTTGGTGTCCAGCGGCGCGTCTGGCGGCTGCGGGAAGAAGGTCTTGCCACAGTTCGGGCAGGTGGTCTCGTGCCCTTCAATTCGCTCGGCGGGCTCGAAGTCAGTATGGCAGGCAGGACAGGTTGTTTTCATAAGTTATTTATTATAAAATCGTTATGAAGAAATGATAGGAAAACTAAGATTCCGTTGGAAAGTGCGAAAAGCAATTTGCAAGTTGCACAAAGGGTGGTTAAATTAGCAGTGGGACACGCGGGTGGGGGAACCCCCACCCTATAGGAAAAGGCTCGAAACCCTGAGAGGTCTGGGGCTGAGTCCTGAATCTTGAGACTTGGGACCTGAGTCCTGGGTCCTGAGTCCTGAATCTTGAGATTTGGGACCTGGGTCCTGAGACCTGAGTCCTGGGTCCTGAGACCTGAGGCTTGAGATTTGGGACCTGAGTCCTGAGACTTAGTCTCAGGTTCCGCCCGTCAGGTCTCAGGCCTGAAGTCCCAGGTCCCGTCAGTCATGTCTCAGGTCTGAAGTCCGAGTCCCGTGGCGCTTATCATTCCGTTGCACAGCCGGACAGCGTGGACAAGAGGAGCGCACCGGCGAAGGTCACGACATAGACCCAGTTGTGCTTTGCGTGGAAACGAAAGGGCCAGGCGACTGCGAGCACGATGGGCGCAATCAGCAGAAAGAGCACACCTGCCCACCATCCCCAATGGCCAAAGCACCCAATGTATGTGGCGACAAATCCCTCAATGGCAAGCAGTGAAAAGGCGCAGGTCCCCCAAAGCAAGTAACTCTGGCTCCGCGACTTTGGTGCATCCAATGGCGTGGGAGGCAGACGTCGCCAATGTCGGATGGCGAAGAACAACGCGATTAGGGCGCAGACGACGACTTGAATCCATCCCAAAATGTCCGGGGTGTTTTCGATACGGACATTCATGCCAATTGATAGGAAAAGTTCAACGAAACCCATCGCCACCAACATGAGGACGGTGCCGTAGAAGGCCAACACAAGGTGCGCCACGAGGGACAACGCGCGGTGGATAGTTTCGAATTTCATCGGCACAGGGGTGAATGGAAAAATGTCGCAATGATGCAACAGCATATACTTTAAATGATAAAGTACAAAATGACGCTCTTAATCAAAAATACGGACTGGCATAGATGAAAAGTCACCATGTGGGGCGTGGCTTCATTCGTCTTCATCTGCAAAACATCACATCCAAATGAAAAAACTCAATCTGCTGGAATTGCCTTATACAGAGCTGACTGCATTTGTCGGGGAAATTACTCGTCGAAGCATCAGTGAATTCCTCAAACTCCACGTGCGTCTCTATACGGCTGACTTGCGGGAAGCCACTGAGGCATACCTTCTGAGAAGTGGCAAATGTCTGCGACCGAGTTTGTTGCTGCTGTCGGCGCTGGCTTCCGGCGCCAAACGCCCGGAACAACTTCTGCCCGCAATGGCGGCGGTCGAATGCTACCATGTCGCGACACTGATCCACGACGATATCATCGACCACGATGAGTTGCGTCGCGGCAAACCCACCGTCCACGCGTTGATTGCCAGCCAGGCTGCCAAACGTCATCCACGGCTTGTTTCGGACAAGGCGCGCGATTATGGTGTAGCCACCGCCATTGTGGCGGGCGACATCCTCTTTGGCTATTCGGCAAGCCTGCTTTCGATGCTGACCCGGCATTTTCCCATTGGGGTCGTGGAATCCATTTTGTCCTATCAGTCGTGCATTCTTCATCCCGGACTGCTTCTTGGCGAACAACTTGACATGGAGCTGGAGATGATGGAACTTTCTAAAGTGACCGACAAATCCGTTGAAAAGATGATGCGTCTCAAGACAGGATTGCTTCTCGGCTTCGCGGCGCGAATCGGCGTTGCCTTGGGGGAACGAAAACCGCTGGAAGATTCATCGTTGGCGACGGCGCTGGGCATGGCGGCGGAGGATGCAGGCGTAGCCTTCCAGATTGAGGATGACATTCTGGGGCTTTTCGGTGAAGCAGCGCAACTCGGCAAGCCCATCGGTTCCGATCTGCGTGAGGGTAAACCAACTCTTCTGATGGTAAATGCTTGGTCTAAGGCCACGTCTGCCGAACGTAAGCGTCTTAAGTATATTTTAGGAAATCAAAGACTTACGGAAAGTGACATTGAGGACGCACGTGCCATTGTCGAGCGTACGGGCGCATTGGCGACTTGCCGTCGTCGTGCAAATTTCATGATCCGTCAGGCCAAGTTGGCGTGCAAGGCTGTGCCTGATGAACTTGCACGACAGGCGTTGTTTTCCTGGATTGACAGCCTTGTCAAGCGCAGTCACTGAGATTTTCTTTTCCGCCAGTCGGGAGTCATAGGATTTTCGGTGATTTTGTGTCATTTGCCTTGAAATTTCGGAAACTGGCGTTATAGTACATAAGTTGCCAAAAACAACGACAAATCATACTTGATGCGGGATGGAGCAGTTGGTAGCTCGTCAGGCTCATAACCTGAAGGTCAGTGGTTCAAGTCCGCTTCCCGCTACCATTTCAAAGCCTTGGAAATAAAATACTTCCAGGGCTTTTTTATTGCCAATTGCCCGGTTGATTCCGAAAATACACTGAAACAATCCGAGGCAGGTAAATGATTCTCCTTTTTATTTCCAGTCCGAAGCAATCTCGCATTATTGCATTATTGTAACCAACACAACAGCATACATTCTTTATGAAGAGATTGTGCAACATTCGGGAGAGGAAAACGATGAAACGCATCATCAACTACTTCATGCTTTTCGTTGTTGTTTTGGGGGCATGCGAATGTCTCGGACAGACTGCCGATGAAAGCGAGATTGGGTTGGAGGTTGAGCAGTTGGAGGTTGAGCATTGGATGCAGGAGCTGCATTTCAATCTGGTTTCAAAGGAGGTTTTGAAGTATATTTCCTCAATGCAGAGTAGAGAAATTCGCATATTCTTAGAATTGGCTCGGAAATTTGTGGAAGATCCTGCGCTATATAAGGATAAGATACAAAATATAAAAAATGCAGTGGCTCGTTTGACGGCATTCTCTTACTTGGTGGGAGACTGTTTTGTTGAACAATTCCGCATACATGCCAAGGAGGGACTTTATCTGCATAAACTGTTTGTCTTTTATGACAATGGAAATGTCTGGGAGGAAACTGGTTTCTCCATTCGGGAAACGTCTGATGCTTCCTCCAAGAACGCGGACAGTCAAACTGCCGAGAATGAAAAGGCAATTCATTTTGTCGATATTACCACCATAGACGATTTTCATATCGATACTCCCGATAAATTAAGCACACGCGCCGTGGTCAGCCGTGAAGAGTCATACCATTTCATTCCGTGGGAATACATGGAGATTGCCGATGCCGCATATTGCGCCAAGCGAGACGAGATTCTAAAACAAGTCTTGGAATTGATGCAACAAAACCAGACAGAAGAATTGAAAAGTCTGCTTGAACGTTGCCACCTGACGAATGATGAATACTATTGGGGCTTTTCTGAGCAGGATTCGGCACAAATCGCCAAAGCGTCCGGCAAAGTGGTTGGAATTGGAATTCAGGATGGCGCCTTGTGTCTTATTACTTCGTTGGCAGAAGAATAATGAATTTTCTTAATCTCATATCGCGTTTGCTGATAGCTTTTTTTGTCATCGGCTGTATTTTAGTGGCGTATTTACTGTTTTTTTATTATCCGCAACGGAAGACCGACACCTTGCCAGACATTGCGAGTTTCAATCGTCGGTGTGGGCTATATGATATTCCACTGTTCAGGACTGATGGAGAGATTCTTTGTTTTGAATGTATCTATATGACTGGCCGAAATGCCTGTCTTCTCGGAAAATTTGATGATGACTTGGAGTTCTTCCAGAATTTGGCGAAGCGAATTCCGTTGAAATCCATTGAAAATGGTCTTCCCTTTGACACGCCAGATGAGCTTCGCTATAGTTGGAGTTTTTACTTGTTGCCCATGCAGGACGGCATGGAAGGCACTCGGATCTTCGATGAAATTCGGCGCAATTTCCACGTGACTGGCGACCATCACGTGGTATTGGATGAGCATTTGTATTACTTTACTTTCCATATTCGCACAGCGAGTTATGACATGGTCATTGACAAAAATACGAACCTTTTTCTCCTCAGCATTCATGTTAGAAACTAAAATCGCAACTTGCCTTGGAGGGACCGAACGGCTTTGCAGACCTGCATTGCTGTTTGTTCTTATGCTTCTGCTGGCCTCCTGTGGCACGATGAAGGTCATCTGCATCAATGTGGAGGACTTGAGCCTGAGAACAGTGACACTTCGCCATCCAAAGGGGTGCTCCGCCGCCCCTGATACCTGCTGGCGGTTCGAACGTCTGTTCAACGTCGATGAAGAAAGCGGGGAGTTCTTCACCCTTACGCGTGACAACAACAATAAGCATTGCTATATCAATGTCTATTCCCGGGATGGCATTTTTATTCAGCAGTATAAACGTCCAAATTTTATAGACAGGTTTCCGGGGTCCACATTGATGTTCGGCGATGAACTTCTGAGCGATGGTGAACTTCTCGGCGGAGAACTGGGAATGCTTTTCGGTGTTGTCAGATTGCAACTTACCTCCTACAATTTTAAAATAGGACAGAAGAGGATCGTGTTTCCCAATACATCAAAACGCATGGAAATCTATTCGCTAAACAGATACAATTCGGAAATAGCGATAATTAACGTTCGACGCACGGGCGACATCAATTTTGAGAACTCATCCATTTCTGACATAGAAGAACTAAATAATGATGAAGAGCAAATATTCCTCTACAATGTCCGGAAGAACGAAATGACGGAAATCAAGTTTCCCACCAACTGGGAGTCATTTATGCATAAAGGGACATGTGCGGAAAAAAGTCTTCTCTGGTTCGGCGCCATCGAAAATGATGCGAACCACGATTATGTTGACGGGCATTTGCTTGAGGCGAGGCCTGACGGAAGCGCCACCGAGGTCACAGGCCTGCCCGGCCAAATTCACGGGACGGATATCCAGACGGATGACCCAGATGACCATGTCTTCATTACCAATATGGTCATCCGAAGGGATAACCCAGATGAATATGTCTATATCTGCCATCAAACCCGAAAAGGCGCGCCTCACGGCGGTTTCAATGCAGACAAAGAGTTCCTCTGCGGATATTTTCCCGATTCGGGCAAGGAGATGAGGACCGTGCTCAAACTTGGGGGAAGAAGCGCAGGCGTCTCCGCTCTCACGGAATACGCATCAGACGATAGAATCGGGCTTTTGCTACATAAGCTTGATCCTTCAAGCTACTGGGAACTTCTCTTCACCCTGCCACCTAGACATCGTTATCAAATCTATGACAAGGACTTGAATCTCCTGAAAAGTTTTGTCCTTCCATGGTCTTCGGCTGAAAATCTGCAGGTTGGAAAGGTCTTTTACCAGGTTTATTACTAAGCCGGCGTCCCTTCCTCTTTCGCCTCCAGATTTGTGATCCAAGATAAGTATGTAATTTCCGCGTGTTGTGCTTCCGTCTTTTTCTTCAAAAAACATGCGGATTTGCAGGACCGTACAGTTCTCCGAGATTATATTGAATTCATTCCCTGAAATCACAAAATTATCCACCGGAGGTTCTCAGCATGGCGTTGTTTGGCCACAGTGATGAAGATTTGGCAAAGCGCGAGCGTGAAATCGAGCGCAAGTATGCGGACATCAAGTTGTTGCTCCAAAAGCAACAGAATGAAATCGCGACGAAGTTCCAGGACCTCGGGACGCTGGACGCCGCGATTATGACGCGCAGCAATCTGGAGACCATCTACCAGCAACAACTGCAGGCGCTGGAGGAGCAGAAACAGTCGCTGGCGACGGCAATCCAATCCTATCAGAATGCGACGCAAGAGTTTGTCGAAAAGAAGCAGGATTTGATGGCACGCGAGCAGGCGGTCATCGCAAAGGAGTGCGAGGCGCAGAGCGCCTTTGCATCGCGACTGGACGAACAGATGCAGCCGCTGAACCAACTAAAAGCGGAACTGGACGCCAAGGCGCAGCGCATTACGCTGATGCAGGATGAGTTCAACAAGAATTTCGTGGCGCAGGACCAGAGACTCCTGGCGGATTTCCAGAAACTCCAGGCGGGCATGAAGGAGAGTTTCAATGCCTTGCAACAGAAAGCATTGGAACAACTGGAACAGCTGGCCAAACGGGAGGCGGGGCTGAATGACCGTGAGGCGGAGTTGGCGCGGCGTGAGGCGGAGGTGCGGCAGGGGCTCTCCGGCGAGCGGTCGAAAATCTTCGAGGAGGTCAATATCGAACGTCAGCGACTCAATGCGCTGGAACAGTCACTGCGTCAGCAAGATGCGATGCTCCTGACGCGAAAGACGGAATTGGACAAGCAGGACGCCGCGCTGGCCGACCGAATTGCCGCCGTGCAGGCGCGCGAGAGCGAGGCGGCGACGCAGTTCGCGCAGCAGAAGCAGTCGATGTTGGCGGAGATGCAGCAGGCGCGCGAGGCGCAGGCCGTCTCTTTGGTCGAGTTGCAAAAGCAGGCCAGTGCGCATTGCGACCAGATGTTGTTGGACTGGAGCGCTTCGCTGGCGCAGGAGCGTGCCCAGATGCTGGCGGCCTTCACGGCGGAGATTCAGCCACAGCGTGACGAATTGGCGCGTCTGAAGGAGGAGCTCGGTCGTCGTCAGGCTGAATTGGATGAGGCGAGCGCTGCGCTGTCTGCCCGCGAGGCACGGGTGCGTCAAGGTGAGGAGACCAACGCACTGCGCGAGGAGTTCCTTGCCGAAAAGGAGAAGATCTTAGCCGAGAAGTTCCAGAAGATTGCCGAGGAGCGCATTGCCGCCGCGCAGGCGGAGGCGCAGGCCGCGCATGTTTCGCGGGACGAGGTGGCGGGTCGCCTGGCATCGGTGTCGATGCAGCTTGAGGCGCAGAAAGTCCTGCAAAATGAGGTCCCGGAGACTATTGCCGAGACTGAGGCGGAAGAGCCGCTGGCATAATAGGGCGAATGCCATTGCAATTCCCTTTTTGGGGGAATTATACAGTTAACTTGCCATCGTGGTTTCCGACAGCAGAAGGTTTTCGGGTGGTGTTTCGCGGAAAATGGCTTTAGGCAATTTAACTGTATAATTTCCTTTTTTTCCAAGGTTCATTCGCAAGTTGGCTTTCAGGTGGTATAGTAAGACGTTTTCCAAAAGTTTTGCTGCGGGTGTAGCATAGTGGTAATGCTTCGGCCTTCCAAGCCGACGAGGCGGGTTCGATTCCCGTCACCCGCTCCAGTTTGACCCGTCCATCAAGTGGGCGGGTTCTTTTTTTGGTGGCGACTAGTGTATTTCAGGGGAGCGCCGTAGCAGTTTCCATCTTGAAAGGCTATGGGCACAGTCCCTTGCTTTATTCGTGGAATCTGAGCAGTTGCTTTCCGCGGAGCCAGATGCTGCTACATTGGATGGTCTGGCCTGTGCGCAGGGTGATGACACCCCGTTGGGTATGAGGCATTTGTACTCGTATAGGACGAATCTTCTCGTTGTTCACCTGTCCGGAAATGCTGACGGTGATGGTTTGTCCGTGGATTTGACCTGGCACGGCGCGGATTGTGAGTTTCCCTTTGATATGGAACTGTCTTCCAGTTGCCATCTGATTGATGATTTGTTCGTTGACAGACCACCGTGCGTCGGCGGGAATTGCGGTGAACAGGAGAATCAGTCCGTACCCAATAGATAGGATTCTGAAACAGTGTCTTTGCATTTTGATCATTGGAGTGGGGTTATCGGTTGGGGAAGGGGATGATGCCTGGTTCCAGAATGCCGTCCTTCCAGGGGATGCACCATGGTGTATCGTTGGCTTTGCAGGGGGCTCCGAGGAACTCGTTCAGCCCACGTGACGCGACATGTCCGTCGATGAAAGCGCAGTTCGCACGACCTAGATGTCGGTTGGCGCCTTCGGACTGGCTATCCCAATCCAGGTCGAGTTCCTCCAGCAGGTTTTCCCAAGTGTTTGCGCCGTAGATGATGCATGGGTCGCCGGAGTCGCAGAGCAGATAGGAGTCAGCGGGTTTGTCTGCATAGACGTGGAGTGGTCCTCGATTGCCTTGGGTGCCGTCGTAGTTCCAGCCATAACTGCCGTCGTAATTCCGGAAGCCCTCCGGGGTGGCTTCGGGGATTTTGCCGGGCGAGGCGGGGCAGAGCAGCAGTCGGGTGTCCTGATAGTAGGGATGGCTCCAGTTGGTCCAATTGAGACCGGGGTGCTGACTCGTGGGGGCGTTGGTGACATATGGGGGGAGGCGCCCATGCCAGTCATCGGCGTATTGGCTGAAGGCCAGTTGCAGTTGGTGAAGATTGCCGAGGCACTGGACCTGTCTGGCGCTGGCGCGTGCCTTGCTGATAGTGGGCAACATCATTCCCATCATAATGGAAATGATAGCGATGGTGGTCAGCATTTCAATGAGGGTAAATTGGGTGTGTTTTCTTTTCATCGGCACTCCTGGGTTGAACATGGGACGAGAATACGTTCTGAAGCAGAAGATATCCGGGATATCCTTGATATCAAATTCACCCTGAGTTTTTCCAAACGAATCATAGTTTTCTGATGATTTTTGGATGGACGCCCTGGGTGAAGGGCAGTTGGGGGCACAGAATTTCTTGGGAAATCCTGCGTGGGAGGCTCTTGCCACTTTGTCACCTGTCTCCCTGAAGTAGTGGCGTGTGCTTCCTTCATTAGCGTGAATTCTCTGCTGATGTCATTCGTGTTTCGGAGGCGCGTGCATAATGGTAGAGTTGAAAAATCTCCAAGGGCGCTTTCCCCCCTTAGGAAGGAAATTTACATTGAAGCCATTGTCATATCCCCTTGGGGCACAACGGAAGAAAGCTTGATAATTAATAACATAACTTATTATTAATCAATATATTAGTTAATATATAAATAAAAAGAATAGGAAAACTGAGATTTCGTTTCCTTTTTCGGAAGGCGACTTGAAAGGGAGCGGGAAACGATTATAATAAACTCCGTAAGGGGTGGGGGTTGCCTCCCTAATTGAATATGCGCGCGTCCATCGTCTGCCGTCTGGCGTCCCGGCCCTGCCGTCCGTCGTCTGCCGTCTGGCGTCCCGGCCCTGACCATGCTTGCCGTCCGGCGCATTGTCGGAACTGTTATTTTATTAAAGGGTATATTATGAAGGAATTTCGTTTTTTGCCACCGCCCTGTCATGGCGAGTGGTTTGTCCCTTTTGCTTCTCACCATCTCAATTTAAGGAGATTCTATGAAACATAGCATGTTGACGCTCTTGGCCTGTGCATGTTTGGCAGTATGTGCCGAGGACTTGGTAAGTCATCGTCAGGCGTTCCGTTCTCGACTGGCTCAGGACCCATCTGCCGCCATTGCCGAGGGGCTGCGTGATTCAGACGCGGTGATTCGCCGTTATTGTGTCTATCAGGATTTCCTGCGCAATGGTCCTGATGTCGTGGAGAAGTGGGGGGATTTGCTTGATGACCCAGATGAGCAGGTGCAGTTGGCGGTAGTGGAATGCCTGGCCAAATTGCCGACGGAGGATGCCCGCCGTCAAGCGATGGGGAAGACCTTCGTTACGAAATCGAAGTTCCCGACAGTGGTGCGGCAGGCTTCACGGCTGGATGCCGCGGCCTTTAATTTCCACCGGGTCAATGTACTGCTTAAGAATGATCCGACCTACGACCATATCGTCGAGGTCAAAGAGTCCATACAACTGCCAGACGACCGCTGGCTGATGCGCACCGATCCCGCAGAGACGGGCCACACGAAAAAGTGGTTCGTGGCGGATTTGGACGAGACGGGCTGGAAGCCGGTCAAATGCGAGGCCTGGGAAGGGCAGGGCTTTCCCGGCTACGACGGCGTAGCCTGGTACCGCATCCGCTTCAACGCCCCGCCGAAGGGCGACTGCGTGGGCGCCAATCTGCAATTCGGCGCGGTGGACGAGCAGGCGTGGGTCTGGCTGAACGGCAAATATGTCGGCCAGCACGCCATCGGGCCAGAGGGATGGGATATCGCCTTCTGGCTGAATGTCGGAGACGAAATTGTCTGGGATGCCGAAAATCTTCTGGTGGTGCGCGTCGAGGACAGCAAGATGGCGGGTGGCATCTGGAAACCCATCGAACTTCAGACTTTAATCAGCAAATAACCGGAGGAGAATGAGATGAAGAATTTCAATCAAGGCTTGCTTCTCGTCCTGGCATTGAGTCTGGGAATGGTTTTGTGTGCTCAGGAGACGATTGTCGCCGAATGGGATTTCTCCGTCCGGCAAGACGCCACGGTGGATGGACGAATCGCCGACGGCTTCGTGCGTGGCGCCACTGTCGTCGAGAATGGTTGGCTCACGATACCCTCGGGTACGGGCTTCACCGAGCCACAGGGCTTCCAGGTCTCCAAGTCCATCCATCCCGAACTGGCACCGCAGAGCGGTTTTCGCGTGGATGTCGTAGCGAAATTGGCCGCAGGGGTGGAGGAGAAAAACCAGCAGACCCTTTTCGATACCAAGTATTTCCTTGATCAGGGACCGCAGAGCCGCGAGCCTGCCTTCCATGGCTTCCTCTTTGGGCTAATCAAAGGCTCCAACGGCAAGATCGCACGCTTGCGGATTTACCTGGGCTTCCAGTCCAACAGCGTCATGGCAGAGAGCGACTTCTTTACTCCGAAGGCGGGGCAGGAACAGACCTTCTCCGTGAGCTATGATGGTCGTTCGCTGGTCACGTTCCGCGTGGACGGACAAGACGTGGGGAGTGTCACCGTGGCACCCGGCGGTTCCATCGAGCCGTCCATTCAGCGTGCGGTGATTGGCGACCGTCTGGGGACAAACCACAATCCCTGGCGGGGTGCCATCCGCAAAGTGACGCTGACTTCGTTCCCGGCGGTCCCTGAGCCAGAGCCGCTGCCGACGGGCGAGAGCGTGCTGGCCGAGTGGGATTTTGGCGTGAAGACAGATGCCACGTTGGACGAACGAATCGCCGATGGCTTCGTGCGCGGCAAGACGGTCATCGAGGACGGCTGGCTGGTGATGCCCACCGCCTCTGGCAATATGGAGCCGCAGGGCTTCCAGGTCTCCAAATCCGTCCACCCGGAATTGGCTCCGCAGAGCGGCTTCCGCGTCGAGGCGGTGGCGAAACTGCGCGAAGGCGAGTTCGACACTGTCCAGCAGACCTTCTTTGATACCAAATACTACCTTGACCAGGGACCGCAGAGTCGCGAACCCGCCTTCCACGGCTTCCTCTTCGGGCTGGTGCGTGGCACCAGCGGAAATGCACGGCTGCGCCTCTACTTGGGTTTCCAGTCCGACAGCGTGATGGTGGAAAGCAAGTTCTTCGAGCCGAAGCCAGGTCAGGAACAGACCTTCGCCGTGAGCTATGACGGAGCCAGGACGGTGACGTTCTGGGTGGATGGTCAGCCGCTCGGCAGCCACGAGGTCAAGCCTGGCGGCCCAATCGAGCCGTCCATTCAGCGTGCGGTGATTGGCGACCGCTACGGGTCGAACCACAACCCCCTGCGCGGGGCGATTCGCAAGGTTCGGCTGATTACCTTTCCGGCGCCCTTGGCGTTCCTGAGCGTGCCTGGTCGCCATGCCTTTGTTCGTGGCGAGAAGGATGCCTCGATAAAAGTGAATATCCAGGTGGTGAAGCAGTTCCAGCCAGGCGCGAAAGTTCGCCTGAACCTGGTTGGGATTCCCGAAGCGGTCGTCGAGACCACGCTGCCTTTCTCGCTGGAGGAGAATGCCGACTATGAAATCGCCGTGCCTTTTCCGGCAGACTACGCGGTGGGCGACTATGCGGTGAAATTTGAACTGCTGGGGACTCTCGCGAATGGCGAAACGGCACAGTGTGCTCTGGAGGACCAGTTCTCCATCGGTCCCAAACAGCCACAGGACGACTTCCCGATTATCCTTTGGAGCGGCGGTCTCCCGATGGACACTCTGCTGTCCCATGGCATGACCCACGAACTGCATTGGTTCATGCATTTTCTGATCAAATATGGCAAAGAGTCACTCCAGCAGCAGGTCAATCTCCGCCTGGATGAGGCGGTTGCCAAGGGTGCCCGGCTGGTGAATCAGTTCGCGGTCAGTGCGTATTTGGAAAAGGACTACCCACGCATTCGGGCGGACGGCACGGTGGTGCCAGATGCCATCGATGCCGCCAATCCCGAGTTCCAGGAGAAGACGGTGCAATATGCCATTGACTTTGCGGAAATCACTTCCGAACATCCGGGCTGCGACGCGGTGCTGCTGAACTCCGAGGTGCGTGACCGCAGCGTCCCTTCGTTCGGTTCCAGCGACCCAAAGACCTTTGAGGAGTTCGCCGGTTTTCCTGTTCCTGCGGAGGCGGTGGCGAAGGATGGCATCAACTGGAGAAGCAAGCCGGATTTTCCGCTGGACCGCGTGATTCCCTACGATGACCCGTTGCTGGTCTTCTACCGCTGGTTCTGGACCGTCGGCGATGGTTGGAATGTCGTGCAGTCCAAAGCCACCGATGCCCTCCATAAACACCACAAACTGCCGATCTGGACGTGGTTCGACCCCGCCGTTCGCGTGCCGCCACTATGGGGCAGCGGCGGTTCCGTGGATGTCATCAGCCAGTGGACCTACGGCTATCCCGACCCCATGCGAACTGGCGGGGCCACGGACGAACTCGTCGCAATGGCGGCGGGGCGTCCGGGCCAGAAGGTGATGTCGATGACGCAGTTCATCTGCTATCGCAACCAGACCGCGCCGGTCAACGAGAAGGTTGACAATCCGCCCTCCTGGCTTCAGGGCAACGAGACCGCTGGCTTCATTTCCATCCCGCCGGACTCGCTGACCGAGGCGACCTGGGCCATCATCGCGCGGCCCGTGCAGGGCATCATGTACCACGGCTCCAATTCCGTGTGGGGGGAAAACGAGGATTATTACAAGAAGAACAAACGGGCGGCCGAGAGCCATGTACCGTACTGTACCACGAATCCCGATACCAAGGTCGCATTGGCAAATGTCCTCAACAATGTCGTGAAACCACTGGGACCGACGCTGAAGCGCATTCCCGCCCGTGCGCCCGAGGTGGTGCTGCTTCATAGTTTCGCCTCCGCGATGTACGCCAAACGCGGCACTTGGGGATGGGGAAATGACTGGCTCTCACATGTACATTTGATGTTCT
The DNA here is from genome assembly GCA_017617415.1 of Victivallales bacterium. Lineage (GTDB taxonomy): Bacteria > Verrucomicrobiota > Lentisphaeria > Oligosphaerales > Oligosphaeraceae > RGIG1601. The sequence goes on from JAFZWH010000013.1 coordinate 17,215, forward strand.
CTTGGGCCAACCTCGCACCTGCAATCTACTATGAGGAGACCATCCTGCGCGACGGGCTGGATGGCGTGAAGGTCCTTGGGCTTTTCCACTGCGACGTCCTTACCAAAGAAGTCGTGGACAAGATTCTCGACTGGCAGGCGCAGGGGGGCATCATCGTGGCGGACGAACATCTGGCCCCCGTCATTCTGCCGGACATCGTGATTCATGAGGTCCCATACGTTCAGGAGAACGACCAGAACAAGGCCGACCTCCAGCAGCTCGCGCGTGAATTGCGTGCACAGCTGGATCCGTACTATTTGCCCTATACGGATGCCGACGACTACGACATCGTGACACGCACCCGCACCTACGGCGATGCGGACTATGTCTTCGCCATCAATGACAAACGCACCTACGGGGATTACATCGGCCAGTGGAAGCGCACCATGGAGAAGGGCATGCCCAATGCCGGAAAGGTGACGGTGAAACGTTCTTCCGCAGTGGTTTATGACCTGGTTGCTCATCAGACAGTGCCCTTTGAGTCCAAGGATGGCGTGACCACCATCCCCGTCCAATATGAGACCAACGACGGACGGCTCTTCCTGCTGCTGGACAAGCCGATTGACGCAGTGAAGACGGAGGTGCCCGCAGAGGTGTCCGCGGGAATGGAGCAATTCCTTCGAGCTGAGGTGTGTTCAGCGGATGGCAATCCCGTGAAGGCACTGATTCCAGTGGAGGTCATGATTGCCGATGGTGAAGGAAAAAACCTCGATGATTCCGGTTACAGTTGTGCCGTCGATGGTCGCCTGGAGTGGCGTTTCACGGTTCCGAAGGGAACGCCGTCTAACAGTAGATACACTGTCACGGTCACGGATTTGGCCTCCGGGAAATCCGTTGCCAAGACGATTGCGGTAAAGTGACCGGATGTCCGAGGAAGCATCACAACCGAAGGAAGGACTCACCGCGTTGCGGCTGCTGGACCGCGTGGTCGCAGTGGTCAGCTGGCTGACGCTGATGGCGCTGGTCGTGCTTAGTGTGGCGCGGCGCGGTTTCGGGTGGACATTGCCCTGGACGTGGGTGAATGTCTGGCTGGTGCCTGTCCTCACGGCGGCGGCGGTGGGCTACCTGACGAACTACTTGGCCATCTGGCTGCTGTTCCGGCCTTACACGAAGCACGGTCCTTTCTGGGGTGTGATTCCGCGCAACCAGCCGCGGCTGGCGAAGTCGTTGGGCAAGACCATTCCCGAACGGCTTCTTCCGCCTGCGGAACTGGCCCAGACTATCACGGAGTTGGCTGGGGCATTCTTGCGTAACCCGGAGATTCTGGCACGTGTGCGGGGTGCAGTGGGCGATGCGGTTTCCGCAAATGGCCATGCCATCGCGGCTTTTCTGGTTCCATACGCCAGCCGGTCGCTCAAGGTCGTGCTGGACGACCAATTGAAGGGAGAGAAGGTCGCTCAACTGGTGGGTTTCTGTGCCGAGCAGTTCCTGTCGAAACCGGAGAACCGCACGAAGGTCGCTGAGGGAATCTTGGCGGAAGTGCAACGGAATTCTCCGCAGTTGATTTCTTTCCTACATGCTGCTCTTCGGCCTGCTGCAATTGCATATCTCAAGCAGCATTTTGGAATGATGCTGGCGGTGTTGGGCGGTGCCGAGACAGTGGTCGATGGGATACTGAACCACCTGGACTGGACATCCATCGAGCAGCTGATTTCAGAGCGACTGGGCACGCAGGAGACTCAGAAAATGCTTGCCGATGAGGTCGGAACACTGGCAACGAAATTGCGGGAGTATCTTCAGTTACCAGAAGCACAGCAGGCATTGGATTGCTTTATTGATGAGCATACTCCACAACTCGAAAATGCTATTGCCAATTACCTTCAGGAGAAACTTCCGGGAATGCTGGAGGAACTCTTCGGCAACGACGGCTTATGGAACGCAGTCGCCGAAAAGATGCTACCGTATTTGCAGCAGTTGATTGAGCAAGAGTTGTCCGCGCATTCCGAGGAGATTGTCGCTCGGCTGGATTTGCCTGGACGCATTGAACGGGCAGTCAATGAACTTGACCCTGCGGAAGCGCATTCGTTAATCAATCAAGTTTCCGGTCGAGAACTGACTTTATTACAAGTATTAGGATATTTCCTGGGGGCTGTCGCCGGCTTCTTGATGATATTTGCCGGATAAGACTTATCTTTGGGACCTGAAATTAGGGACCAGAGACCTGAGACCTGAGGCCAGAGACCTGGGACCAGAGACCTGGGACCAGAGACCTGAGACCTGGGACCTGAAATTAGGGACCTGGGACCTGGGACCTGAGACCTGACTGGCTAGCATAACTAGCATGGCTATAGGGGATAGAGGCGCTAGAGGGGCTAGACCACTGTATTATCAAAAGGGGAAAAGGGGCGTTTAGGGGAAGTGAAAGGGGCGATTAGGGGGGCGAAAAACACCCAAAACGCTTTTTTTTGCAAAAAAATGAAAAATTTTTCAAAAAAAGTTGAATTTCGCATGGAAAAATTGATTTTTGGTATTAACTTAGGTGCAAATAGGAAGAAAAAGTTGCTAAATGGTGAAAAAAGGGGCAACGAATCTTCTTTTTCGTTAAATCGTGGCAATGGCATCAACTCCGACAAATTTCAGACGGCCCCGCTTTACAGAAAGTGGTCGGCTGACGATGGACAAGCAGCGGCGGGTTATTCTGCCGAAGCCCTGGCGTTTGTCCACGGACAAGATTGCCAAGGTTGCCAAAGAGGGTGAAGGCGACAAGGTCGATGACGAACGGCCTGTGGATTCAGATGAGCTGACCTACTTTTTCTTGATGCCTTGGGTGCTGAATGGGAAGAAGGTCATCTACGTCTTTGACCAGGAGCAAATGGCCTTGTCTTCCGCAGCGTGGGACAACATCTCTCCCTTCAGCCTGGGCCAGCAGTTCCCCTTCTCGAATTTTGTGCGCCGAATCCAGATGGTCAGTTTGGACAGCCAGTGGCGCTTTTCCATCAACAACTACCTGAAAGAATACGCCAACCTCCCGCCTCTGAAAAAAGACGGCGTGGCTTTTTCAGGCAGTTGGCACTGGGGAATCCTTCAGAATGCGGCGGAGGACGATGCCGATGTCGCGATGGATGATGAGACGATGCAGTTTATGAACCAGTTTGCCGCTTACCAGCAGGCACGCCAGGAAAAGCTGGAAGATGTGGCGGCGAATCGAGGCTTTCCTCCGGGAATGATGCCGGGCTTCCCGCCGGGCGTCTTGCCGATGAATTGAGTCTTTGAAAAATGGGTGAGGATTTTGTCCACCAGCCAGTTTTGCAGCGCGAGGCGCTGGCGGCACTGACTGGGGGGAATGGCAGACGGTTTTTGGACGGCACGCTGGGTGGCGGCGGCGATACCGCCGCGCTTTTGGAGGCGTTCCCGGAAGCGGAGGTGCTGGGGATTGACCGTGACCCAAGTGCTTTGCGGGCAGCCAGCGAACGTCTGGAACCATACGGTGAACGTTTCCACGCCTGGCATGGGACTTTCTCCCAGATGGAACGGGCGCTGGATGAACATGGTTGGCCGATGGTTGACGGCGTCCTTCTGGACATCGGAGTCTCGTCGCCGCAGATTGATACTCCGGAACGTGGTTTCTCCTTCCGCTTTGATGCTCCGCTGGACATGCGGATGGACCCTTCCACGGGAGCAACTGCCGCTGATCTGCTCAATAAGCTTTCCGCCGAGGAACTTGCGGATATTTTCTGGAAATTCGGCGAAGAGCGCTTTTCCCGCCAGGTCGCCCGGGCGGTCGTCGCCCGTCGTCAGCAGCGTCCATGGGAGCGTACCAAGGAACTGGCAGATCTGCTGGAAAGGGTGATTGGCCATTCGCATCAGCATGGTCTGCCGCCACCGACCCGTGTTTTCCAGGCATTGCGCATCGCCGTAAATCATGAACTGGAGGAATTGACGGCGGCGCTCAAAGCCGCCGAACGACGACTGACCCCAGGCGGGCGGCTCGTGGTCATCTCCTTCCATTCGCTGGAGGACCGCATCGTCAAGCAGTTCTTTCAGCATGCCGCGCTGAGTTGTGTTTGTCCTCCGGGCATGCCATGCACCTGTCACAAACAGGTCACACTTCAGATCCTCACCCGCAAGCCGATCACCGCCACCGCCGTAGAATTGTCCGTCAATTCGCGGTCCGGATGTGCGAAACTGCGGTGCGCCGAGCGAACCGCAGCCCCATCCGAATGGCTGGCCGGAAGCTGAAGGAAGCCTGTAGAAAAGTTGTCGAAAAAAGAGTAAATTCTGGGTAAAATAACCTGTAGAAAAATTGTCAAAAATCATTTCTGAGTCTTGCTGACTCCGTGTTCTGTTCCACCATGAAGTTTTACACCAAGGCCATCCTCGAATCCCGCAAAATCCGACTAGATCGTTCCCGGAACGGCGGACGTGGAGATTGGATTGCGTTGGCCAAATTCATCATTGTGGTTGCAGTTGCTTTTGGTGCAGTGGGAATCATTTTGCATCGGCATAATCAGGTCCAGCAGGAGTTGGTGGAGCTTCGCGCCGCCATTCAGGAACTCCAGGGGGCCAACCGGGAACTGGAGTTCCGTTCGCAAAACCGCTATGCCGAGCTGGAGCGTCTTCGCAGCACCGACATTACCGAGCGTGCCCGTGCTCTCGGGCTACGCCCAGTCAAGAACTCTCAAATCGTGCGAAACATCCATCTTGTCTGGCAAGATGGTGAACTGCGACCGGCGCCGGAGGTGGCCGGCCGATAACCTCCTCTTCTATGCGAAAACTCTTTGCCTTGTTGACATTCCGGATTTGGTTCCGGGGAAACCTGAATCGCTGATTTTTCTTCCATGACGCAGACCGCCGCCCAGCCATATGATTTTGACGCGCCCAGCCGGGCATCCTGGTTGAAGCGTGTCTGGCGCAGTTTCCAGCCGTGGAATCCGCTGGAGGACAGTGCGATGTCGGCGCCACCTACGCTCACGCGGCGGATACGCCTGGGGGTGTTGATTCGTTTCTTCTTAGTAATCAGTATTTTATGTGTGATGACCGGGCTGCTGGGGCGCCATGTCTATCATCTCCAGATCACGCGACATGACGACTTTTTCGGGGAGGCGATGGCAATCTGCCGTTCCCATAGCATCCAGACTGCACAGCGGGGGTCGATTTTTGACCGTCGGGGCAACCTGCTGGCGGGCGAGGTGGCGACCAGCGATGTTTTTGTCGAGGCGAAGCGTTTCAGCAAGCATTTGGACGAGGTAACACGGATCATCGCGCGCAATCTCCATCTCAATGAGTCGTTGCTACGCTCACGGTTGGATGGCACGACGGACTACGAGGCGCCGGTGGTGTTGAAAAACAATGCCTCAGAGGAATTTGTGGACGCCAACGGGCTGTGGGCCATCGCCGGCGTCAAGGTCACGCAGAATTCTAATGCCGAGGAGGGGAAACAAGTGTCGTATCGGGTATCCTTCCACCCGTACGCACTTGAAGAAGCCACTCGGCGCCATTCACAGCAGGAACTCACTCGCATCTTCAATCTAAGCGAGAAGGCCTTGCTGAAAAAATGCGAGGATGCGCATGCCCGCGGGCGTGAAATCGCCATCGCAGTCAAAGTGCCGCGCGATGATGCCGCGCGGATGATGCGGGAGCTACGGGAGTTCTGGCGCACCGTGGAAACACGGCCGTTCCTGGGCGTCCGGGTGACCGACTCCTGGAAGCGTATCTATCCCTTGGACTGCGAGCTGGCGAATCTCCTGGGATATGTGAATGACGTTGAATACCAGCCGGATGAGCAGTCTCGTGAGGGGGCGCGGCTGGCTGGCGCAATCGTCTCGTGTGGAATTTCCGGGATTGAGAGCTTGATGGACAATTATCTTCGGCCCACCTATGGTGAATTCACCTACACGCACTACAAGAGTGGTCGCCCCGCCGAGGAGGGAATGCAATATCGGGTTCGTCCCCAGAAAGGCGCAGATGTCTTCCTGACCATCGAGGAGCCAATCCAGCAAATCCTTGAGGAGGAACTGCTGAAGGCATGTGAAAAACATGTGCCGGACCATGCGTACGCGATAATGATGGAACCTTCGACGGGTGCGATTTTGGCGGTGGCTCAGTATCCACAGTTCAACCCCAACGACCGCAGCACCTTTTTGCCTGAGAATACAAGAAATCATTTTATTTCCATGAGTTATGAACCTGGTTCCATCATGAAGCCAATCAGCCTAAGCTCCGTGCTGGAAAGCCATCAAGCCACGTTGGAGACGCAGATTGACTGCGAGAAAGGCTTGTGGTACTACTGTGGAATCCCTCTGCGGGACTCTCACAACTGCGGGATACTCACGCTGGCGGGCGTGATCGAGCAGTCCAGCAACATCGGAACGGCAAAATTCTCCGTGAATCTGGGTGGCGAGGCGATGTATCGGCATCTGAGACGTTTCGGGTTGGGTGAACGGACGGGCGTGGGCTTTTATCCGCCGGGCAAGGAACCCATCGTCTTCCGCCGAGAGGACCGGGGCCGTTTTTCGGAGTATCGTCATTGGGACAAGATCAGCATCACGCGTTTCCCGATTGGGCAGGGACTTCGCGTCACTCCATTGCAGATTCTTCAGATGTGGTCGGCGTTGGCCAACCATGGCGTGATTATGCAACCCTATATTGTGGATCATGTACGCTATGCGGATGGTCGGACGGAATACTCCCAGCCGCAGGTCAAGAGCCAGGCGATTCCAGCCGAGGTCGCCTCGCAGATGACCGAGGCGCTTACGCAAGTGACGCAGGGACAGCATGGTACTGGCAAGCGGGCGGCGATCAAGGGTTACAAAGTCGCGGGAAAGACAGGCACGGCTCAGCTCTGGATTAACGGCGACAAGGCGAAAGGCATTTTGGGACACTACAGCAACACGGATTATTTTGCGTCGTTCATCGGCTTTGTTCCGGCGGAGCAACCGCGGTTTCTGTTGCTGGTCTCGTTGGACCGTCCGACCAAGGATCCCCACTCTGGTGGTGGTGCGGCGGCGCCGGTCTTCAAGGCAATTGCTGCTCGCACCCTGGAATATTTGCAGGTGCCAAGCGATGCAGAGTCCGCGCAGACCTCCATACTTGGTTCTGCGCAGCGCTGAGGAGTCCAGGCTGGACTCGGCGGAGCTGATATCGTTGCAGACGCCGGCTCGGACGGGACATCTCAGCAATCAGGCGACCAGGGAAGCCAGGCGATGGTGACCGCCTTGATATCGCTCCCCTATAGGTTGTCTCCTCCAACGGCTCCGGCAAATCATATCCTTGCCGGAGCCAATATTGGATGGAACTTGTGGATTCGCAAATGGAGTGATTTACGATTATACTGCTTTGCCAGTCACTTCATGCTGCACCATGTGACTTGATCTGAAGAGCTTCCGTGCATAATAGACAATTGCCTCGATGGAATCAGAGAATTTCGTCTGCTTCCTCGGCGGCATTGGGGACCTGGTAGGCATCGACCTTGGTCTCCTGCTCGAATTTCAGGTCGTAGTGGTGGATGATTCCGCGCACGATGAGGGGGATGGGCAGGGTGGTGACAATGGAGAGGATAATAATGGCGTTGAAGAAGTTATTGTCCAGCATTTCCAGTTGTTTGCCGATGGCGGCGGCGGCGAGGGTGGCGGAGAGTTGCGGTACGGTCATGAAGCCCGCGCAGATTCCCTCGATGTTTCGGAAGCCGGTGAGGCGTAGTGAGAGCCATCCGGAGAGAATCTTCGAAGATATCAATCCGATGACGGTCAGGAGGATGATCTGGAGATTGCTGATGGAAACGAAGGCGGAGAAGTCCGTGTCCATCCCGATGGAAATGAACAGGAAAGGAATAAGTAGACCATAGCCGATTCCCTCGAATTTATAGAATACGGCAACGGGGATGCCTTCCTTGTGCATCAGGGGCGAGAGCGCCAGGCCGGCAATGAAGGCGCCGACGATGAGGTTGATGCCGATGCATTCGCCCGCCAGGACAGTTACCAAGATGGTCAACAGCAAGAAGGTCACCAGCAGGTCGATGTTGGATTCCAAGCGTTTGACCATTCGCTTGCCGACTTTATTGACCAAGAAGATGGAGATTCCGATGAAGAGGATTACGGCGATCAGGAAGATTGGCGTAAACCAATTCCCAAGTAACGTGGGGTCCAATGCATTGAAGATGGACAGCCCGCCATCGCCAGTGGTGGGCCCCAGTTGCATACGGCGGATTTGCACGGCCACGGCGAGGAGGATGATACTTGCGATGTCCGTGATGACCGTCGAGATGAGGACTGCCGCGCCGAAGCGCGTCTTGGAGAGACCCAGTTCACGGATGACAGGGAAGACGATGCCCACGGAGTGTGAAGCGAAGAGCGATGCGTAGAGGAGTTTGCCCGCGAAGTCATATGGGCGGAAAAAGTCGTAAACCAGATAGCCGGCGATGGCGGGCAGCGCGAAAGTAAGGATGCTCAGGGCGGCGACCGGCTTGCGGGCGGAACGGATAAGCTTGAAGTCCGCCTCCATGCCGGCCAGCGCCATCAGGAAGACGAGTCCGAGCGACCCCAGTTCGTCAATCAGGATGGTGAAATTCTGCTCCGCGAATTCTGCGGAGCCGCCAAGCCAACCCGCCAGCCATTCCGCGAGGTAATGCACGAGGTTGCAACCGGAGGGACCCACCACCATACCCACGACAAGCAAGGCAATGACCCCCGGGATGCCCAGTCGCCGCAATGTAAGTGGCACCAAGGTGATGAGCGCGATGAAGATAATAAAGAGGATTAGAAAAATCGGGGAACTCATCGTCGTGTAGTGATCGTGGGATGGGCGATTACTTCCCTTTGTTTTGCTTTTTCAGCATCCGAAGGATTGCCCGGAAGAGCTGCGTGAGGAGCGAACGGATGGTGGGCGAGCGGCGCCGGTAAGTCGTTGTGCGGTTGCGCGAAGTGGTTTTTCGCCGTGAGAGGGCCATTTAAGGTTAGCGGTTAGAGGTTAGAGGTTAGAGGTGTTCTGTTCGCCCGCCACGGAAGAAGAAAGGGATAAGGCGTAGCGTTTTTCATAAAATACACCATCAAAATGTCATTTGCAAAACAGCAGGGCAACTTATCTGACAGTATTTTCAGGAAAAATAACCAAGCCAGAATAAATTATGTCCAATTCCCAAACCGAATTTGCAGTTCTGTCCATGGATGTCATTTATCGTCTAGAAAAAGACCTTCCGCTGGAGGAGGTCGCCGAATTGTATCGCGTCGCCGGATGGATGTCGTTGGGCGAGGAGCCATCCGGCTTGGCGCCGATGTTGCAGAACTCCTTCGCCGTACAAGCCGCCTTCGAGGCTGGAACCGGGCGGCTTCTTGGAATAATGCGGGCACTCTCGGATGGCTGCAGTGACGCCTATCTGCTGGACTTGGTGGTTTTGCCCGAGGCGCGTCGAAAAGGAATTGGACGCGAAATCGTGGAACACCTGGCCGTATATCTGAAATCACTTGGCATCGAGTGGATTGTCTGCATCGGCGCACCTGGAACCAAAGAGTTCTACAACACCACCAGCGGAAAGGCAATGGAAGGCTTTGTGCCTTGGAGATTTGAAAATCCCCAAGACAATTCTTGATGGAAATGACAATTATGCCGCAAATCCTCGACTCTTTCCAACCACTGACGTTGACGGATGTCCCGCAACTTGCCAAGTTTCTGCGCGCTTCAAAGGAACGCAGCTGCGAGTTCTCCATCGCGAATCTCTATCTGTGGAGCTTTTCTTACCACATTCGCTGGCAGGTTTTTAATAATCGACTCTATCTGCATACGGAAAACCGCGAGGAACCCGAAGACGCACTGATGGTCGTGGTCCCCGAAACGGTTCCTGACCCGCCCGCCAAGGAACTCCTGGCTTTCTCCGAAGAAATGCAGAAACACGGTCATACTGGACGGATCCAGCAACTCAGGGAGAATTTTGTCCAGAATTGTCCAGAATTGTCCAAATGGTTTGAAGTCAAGCAGATGGACGAGGAGGTCGCGGAATATGTCTATCGTCTGGACAATTTGGCGCTGCTGACCGGCGAGAGGTATTCCAAGAAGCGCAATCTCATCAAGCATTTTGCGCGCAATTTCCCGACAGCGACAAGCCGACCGTTGTGCGAGGCCGACTTGCCGGCGGTGCTGGCGATGTCCGAGGAGTGGCTGGATGGACATCCAGAGCGTGAATCACGTCATCTCCAGGAGGAGCTTAGCGCATTGCGGCATCTTCAAGATGCTCCACTGGAGTACTTTGGGCTGTTGGGGCAGGGAATCTTTCTGGACGGCAAGCTCATTGCCTACGAGTTCTGCAGCCCTGTGGCTGGGGGGATGTGGACGGAGCATTTCGAGAAGGCATTGAAGGACTTCAATGGCGCTGCTCAGGCACTGAATCAATTCAGCGCTCAGGCTTTGCAGGGGCGCTGCGAGTGGCTGAACCGGGAGCAGGATTTGGGTTCGCCGGGGCTGCGTCAGGCCAAGCAGTCCTATCACCCGGAATACCTCCTGCGCAACTATGATTTGTTTCCAAGGTAGGCGGATATGTTTTTCCTGGGTGTCATCTACCTGATTGCCACGGGGCTTTTCTGGGTTCTTCTGGGGGCCATTGTCGGGGCGGTGGAACGCCGGGGTCTCTCGACCGCGCTCCTGATGCTTTTGCTGGCGTCGGGGATGGTGGCGATTGGCGGGTGTGTCGTGGCGGTATTGCCTGCCTCGCCTCTGCCTCCGCGACAGTATGCGCTGGCGGCCGCCAGCCTCTTCTGTGCCGGGTTCTTCGACTACATGCTCTTCCTGACGATGGGGAGGGCGATGCGCAATGGTCCCAATGGTATTGTCTGGACCGTCGCGCAATCTGGGGTAATCTTCCCCTTCCTGTTTGGGGTGTTTTTCTATTTTGTACCGGTGACCTGGGTGCGTGGCGTGGGGATGGCCGCAGTGCTGGCGGCGCTGGTCTGCAATGGCTTGGCGAAAGGACTTGGCGAGACGCCTGATAGTGATTCCGGGGCAGGAAGTTGGCGCTTCTGGATGTTCCTGGCTTTTCTGGCGGCGGGTGGAAATCAGGTCTTTACCAACTGGCCAAGCTACTACGAGGGCATCCGCGATGGCTTCAGCGCCTACTCCAGGACCTTCTGGCTGTATATGGGATATCTCGCCGGATTCGTGCTTTCCGAGAATCGCAGACTGCTTCGGCGCGATTACTGGCGGCAATTACATGACCGTCGGCTGTGGGGTTTCGCCGCGTTGTGGATTGTCGGCACGCTGGTAGTGTCCTTCTGGTTGTCGTTCCGTGGCATGGATTTGGTAACAGCCCATGGTCTGGGCGCCATCTGCTATCCGGTGATGGTCTGCTCGTGTCTAGTGGGCTTCCCCATCTATTCCACGCTGGTGTTGCGCGAGCGGTGTACGGCCTTGCAATGGGCGGCTCTGATAACCGGCGTGGCTGGAATAGTGATGATCTCCGTCGAATAGACTGACGAGGCTATTCTCGGAATGGCGTCTTTAAACAATATAGTACAAGATCGATATTGCTTTTGATTTGCTCCATGTCGGCAGTTTGAGTCACCACGCTTTCCAGGGCGGCGGCCTCCAGATGCTGAAAGAGGATGTCCCCGACCATGTTGCAGTTCACTGGCTGGAACTCGCCGGAGTGCTTGCCTTCACGCACAAGGTCGGCCAGGGTTCGGCGCAGCATCACGGTATGACGCTTTACTCGATGCAGGACATTCTCGCCATTGCGCTGTTGGTCAATGAGATATTCTGTGATGGCACTGAGCAGCCCGAGGTTCGACTGCATGAGGTCAAGAACCTGCCCCGTGAACTGACGTAGCTTGTCTGTCGCCGTGAGTTCAGGATGTGCCGCGACGAATGCACGGAACTCGGTGCCGATTTCGATGGCGATGCTGGAGATGACATCGTCAAAGACCTCGCGCTTACTGTGGTAATAGCGATAGATGACCGTACGACTCAGGCCGCAGTGGCGTGCCAGCTGTTGTAAGGTGACATCCGAATAGCCGAGTTCACTGAAGAGTGCGCGGGCACGCATCAGGATAAGTTTGTTGCGTTGGGCGTGGTTGATGCTCGGCTTCATGAAAATGAGGAATGAGGAATGAGGAACCGCAGGGGTTTGGGGTGGGGTGCCACCCGTAGAATTGTAAGTGCCAATAAGATAGCACAACTGGGGTGTTTTTCCCAGAAGAATGCGACAATTTGTTCATAGAATGCGCCATTTGCGGGACATTTTGGCACACTTTGCAAATTCAAGCCCGCAATTCCCCTATCAGAGATTTTGGCATGGCGTATGCTATATAAAGAATTGTTGTTTGAACGCCGTCCTGCGAGGGACGGGGAACCAATGAACTACTCAATCAAACATGGAGGAAATGAAAATGAATGATTACAACAAGAACTATCTAAGCCATCACGATGCTCTTGACGACGTTTTCCAGAACTTTTTCGGCTGGCCGGTGATTCCGCTGGTTTCACGCCGTCAAAATGGTGCCCCAGCCACTTGCGGAACCTGCAAGAATGGCGTCCAGGGCTTCCGTAAGATCAAGAATGGCAACTACCTGTTGCAGATCGCCGTGCCGGGCATTAAGACCAAGGATTTGACCATTGACCTCAAAGATGGTGCGGTCGCCATCAAGGGCGAGACCAAAGTGGAGGAGGACGAGGAGGCCTTCGTCAATTCCATTGAGGCGGTTTACAGCCTGCCGGAAGACGCTGACGCGGCCACAGTCAAGGCCAAGTTGGCGGACGGCGTGCTGAACATCCAGGTCGCACCCAAGGCTCAGACCGAACCGGCCGTCACTCGGATTGCCATCGAATAACCGATTCGTCTAACCAAACCCAATAACCAAATTCAAGCCTCCCTCGCCGGTTCCCGGCGGGGGAGGTTCTTTTTCTATTGCAGAGAATGATAGATGCTGAGGAAATCCTCCGGAGTGACGACTGCCATCTCGGCGGATGCGAAGTCCTCGGTATTGTGGGTGACCAGATAGTCCGCGCTGCAGGAACGCGCGCAGAAATACTGTATTGCGTCCTTGAAGTCCTTGAAATTGGAATAAAGCGCCTGGTCGAGGATGTCGGTGGTGACATCCACAGGGGTTATGATGGAGCGGAGGGCTATTAGTTTTGGAATGCGGTCGCGGGGAGGCGTTCGGGACCGTTGGATATATGCGATGTTGGAAAAGGAAAGAACAGATGTGTATCCACAGATGCATTTTTCCTCACACCATTCAAGAATTTTCTGGGCATCTGAGAAAAAGGGATGACGGATTAAGACAACATCCAATATCACATTGGTATCAAGGTAAATATTCATTATTCCATTCCGTAATGTTCACAGATGCATTTTTGAATGAGTTCCTTGTCGCCGAGTTTCTCAAGTTCTGGCGGCAACTTGATGCAGCCGGATAGCGCCTCGACTGCGGGATGGAGTTTAGGCTTCACGACGGGGTGGTTGGCCTGATGGACGGCGCGGATGTAGTTGGCGAAGAGCGCGGAGACGCTGGTGTTGCGTTCGGCCGCGATTTGCTTGGCCATCTGAACGATGTCAGGAGACGCACTGAGGGTGATCTTGATGGTGGTCGGCATGAATGGGGTCTCCCAGTGGGGTTGCTTTTGACAATACGTATTGGCGTTTGTCATACAATACATACTCTTCGGAGAAATGCAAATGAGCGGGGGTCTTTTCCAATTCTTTTTTCAAGAGGTATATTAAGGGTATGTTTATTGACACGACAACCATTCGAGTGATTGCCGGGCACGGCGGCGCAGGGAGCGCGAGTTTCCGGCGCGAGATGTTTGTTCCCAAAGGCGGACCAGACGGCGGTGACGGTGGGAAGGGCGGCGATGTGGTTATCTACGCAGACCACGGAGAATCCAGCCTTATCGACCTGCGTTACCAGCGAATCTGGAAAGCCGAGCGAGGCGGGGACGGCTCGGGACGTCAGAAACACGGCAAGAACGGCGCGGATTGCCGGATACGAGTCCCGATGGGTACACTGATTTTCGATGCGGACACCAACGAGTTGCTCTGCGACCTCAAGGCAGATGGTCAGGAGTTCATCGTGGCGCATGGTGGCAAAGGCGGTCTGGGCAATGTCCATTTTGTGAGTCCGACCAACCGCGCCCCGCGAAATTGCCAGCCGGGTATCGCCGGCGAGGAACGCAATGTTGCCTTGGAAATCAAAACCATCGCGGATGTCGGGCTGGTTGGGTTTCCGAATGCAGGGAAGTCCACACTGCTGGGCGCGGTTTCGGCAGCGCATCCCGCCACTGCGCCATACCCGTTTACCACGCTTTTCGCCAATGTCGGAATCGTGGATTTTCCGGACTACACTCGCATTACGATTGCGGACATTCCCGGACTGATTGATGGCGCACACGACAACATCGGGCTGGGGATTTCCTTCCTGCGCCACATCGAACGTTGCCGGATGTTCTGCTATGTATTGGACATGGCGGGGGTGGACGGGCGGGATCCCGTCGAGGACCTGGCGACTCTGCGAAAGGAACTGGAACTTTACGAACCTGGCATGTCCCGGCGGCCCTTTGTCATTCTGGCCAACAAGATGGACTTGCCGGGGGCGGCGGAGAATCTGGAGCGCCTGAAGGCGTCGGAACCTGCCGATACCCAGATTTTGCCAAGTTGTGCGGAACTCAAGGAGGGCACCGCCGAGTTCATCGAGGCGCTACGAAAACGCCTGGCTGAACTGCCCGCCGAGGAGGATGAGGCGACCCGGCGCATTCTGGCGCATCGCCACAATGGTTTCAAGGAGGCGCACGAAATCAACCGCGATGCCTTCGCAGGATGGGATGACTAATGGGACAGTCCTGGACAATTCTGTTTTTCGGTGTGGTTCTTGTGTTGCTGGGCGTCCTGACGATGACGCTTTGCAGCTTGGTGAAGAACCGTCTGATGAAGCAGGTTCTGCTAAGCCGTCCGGTCACGGTGCCTCGTTCGGTGGGGCAGCTTTGGACGGAGGCCGGGCTGGGCGTGATTCTCACCAGTGCGGTCTTCTTCTTCTCAATGCTCTGCTTTGCCAGCGAACTGGCGTTGCGCATCTCGTTTCCGATCGCGTATGGTGCTAGCGTGCTGTGTGGCATTGGCTGCTTCATCCGCTCACGGGAAGGGCTGAATGCTTTGGGACTGACCAAGGACGAGGGGGCGAACCCCGAACCTGTCGCGGTCTTTCCGGAGGAACGCCGGTTCCTTGTCATCTTGGCGTTCTTTTCGGTTGCGCTTACCGCATTTCTGGCTGGGTTGCTCACCGTGGGCTGGGCACTCTGGAGTTTAAAGTCTAAAGTCTAAAGTCTAAAGTTTTGGGGACTGAGGACGGAAGACTGAAGATTTGGAAGTTGGATCTTTTCGCCTTTAACCTTTAACCTTTAACCTTTTAACTGAAAAAATGTACGTTGGTCGTATTGTTGCCGTCGGGCGCACCCCGCAGGGATTTGGCGCCGCTCTTTATCGCGTTTCCTCTCGTTCCTTCCCGAACCGCATGTCGGTGCAGTTGAAGGACTCTATCGCGATTGTTCCGAAGCCGGGCTTTGAAACAGACATCCAGAAGAACCCCTACATCGCCTACAACTGCCTGCGCTTTGCCAATGGACTGGCGATTGTCTCCAACGGCTCCCAGACCGATCCCGTCACCGAAAAGATCGCCACCGGAATGGCGCCGCGTGACGCACTGGCGTCTGTGATGCTTGCGATGGACTACGAACACGACAGCCTGGATACCCCGCGCATCACGGGAGTGGTGACACCGAATGGCGAGAAGGGCTGGCTGGCCATCGTGCGCAAGGACGCATTGATCGTGCGGGAGTTTGCCCTCCAGCCGGGCGAGTGCTTCTACGTCTCTACCTACGAGCGCAACGTTCCCGGTCCGGAACAGCGTTGCGGAGCCTTCGTCGCCGAAGATCCCGAGGCCGCCTGCGATTACATCTTGGGTGGTGGCGGAGTCTTCGCGGACTTCGAGCGACCGATTTCCGCCGCATGTGCGGTCGCCACGGCGGACGGGACGTTCCGCAGTGCGTTTAAGTAATTAGCAATTAGCAATTAGCAATTGGGATTAGCAAGAAGTTGCTAAGTTAAAGCAAAGTATGTCTGAACAACAGCTTGCCATTCTTTTCCTAAATGGTCCGAATCTCCAGCTGCTGGGGATGCGGGAACCGGGCATCTACGGCACCGAAACGCTGGCGGCCATCAAGTCGCGCTGCGAGGCGGTCGCTGCCGAGTTGGGCGTGACGCTGGTGTGCCGCCAAAGCAACCACGAGGGCGACTTGGTGGACTGGATTGACGAGATGCCCGGCAAATTCGATGGACTGGTCATCAACCCTGGTGCCTACACGCATACCAGCGTGGCGTTGCGGGATGCGGTGGCGGCGGTGCGTCTGCCAGTCGTCGAGGTTCACATCAGCAACATCTACCAGCGCGAGGAATACCGTCACCGCAGTTATCTCTCTGAAGTAGCCTGGGGAATGGTCGCCGGTCTGGGGACCGATGGCTACGAGTGGGCGTTGCGGGCGCTGGTGCGGAAGTTGCAGAAATCATCATCCGAGGAGTAACGTTATGGAGCTCAAGTCCATCAGTCGTCTTGCCGAGTTGATGGCCCGTCACGGCCTTTCGGAACTCGAGATCAAGGAAAACGACACCTCCATCCGATTGTGTCGCCCACTGAATGACGCAATGGTGCCGCCAATGGCGATGGCGGTGGAAAATGAGCATGTCAGCTTGTACAAGGAGCCAAGTGTCACGGCAGAGCCTGCGCCGGAGGAACCATCCGATGAGTCGCGGTATATCACTGCGCCGATGCTGGGAACCTTCTTCAGCGCGGCGACGCCGGATGCGCCGGCTTTGGTTGCCGAGGGGGACGAGGTCACGCCAGACACTGTCGTATGCATCATCGAGGCAATGAAAGTGATGAACGAAATCAAGGCCGAGACTTCCGGAACCATCACCAAGATTCTGGTTCCCAATGGCAGTCCGGTGGAATTTGGCCAGAAGCTCTTTGAGATTCGCTGAGCCATAGAAGATGATGGACGAGAAACCGGCGAAAATCCTCATTGCCAACCGGGGTGAAATTGCCCTGCGGGTTATCCGGGCGTGCCGCGAACTGCAGTTGCCCAACATCCTGGTCTTCTCTGAGGCCGACCGCAATGCATTGCCCACACGGCTGGCAGACGAGGCGATTTGCATCGGCGCGGCGCCCGCTATTGAGAGCTATCTCAAGCTCGACCGCATTATCGCCGCCGCTGAACTCACTGGTGCGACCGCCATCCACCCCGGCTACGGCTTTCTCTCCGAGAATCCGCATTTCGCCGAAGTCTGCGAGGCATGCAACCTGAAATTCATCGGCCCCAGTTCGCAGGCCATCTCCATTTTGGGAGACAAGGCGGCTGCGCGCAATGCGATGAAAACCGCTGGGCTGCCAGTGATTCCAGGGTCGGAAGGCGTGGTGGCGAATATCCCTGAAGCATTGGCGCAGGCGGAAAAACTTGGCTACCCCGTGATGCTCAAGGCATCGGCCGGCGGCGGCGGAAAAGGCATGCGTGCGGTGCTGGACGCCAATCAGCTGCCCAGCGCCTTTCACACTGCCTCGGCAGAGGCTCGGCTTGCCTTCGGGAACGGCAGTCTCTATTTGGAGAAGTGCCTGGTCGAGCCACGGCATGTGGAAATCCAATTGATGGCCGATCGACAGGGCAAGGTGCTGACCTTCGGCGAACGCGATTGCAGTCTTCAGCGAAACCATCAGAAGCTTATTGAAGAAAGTCCCTGCCCGGTGTTGCCTGACGATGTGCGCAAGCAGATGTGTGAGGCGGCGGTGAAGGCCGCGCAGGCCGTCGGCTATGTCGGCGCGGGGACTGTCGAGTTCCTCTACGAACCGGCGTCTCGGCAATTCTTCTTCATGGAGATGAATACGCGCCTGCAAGTCGAACATCCGGTCACCGAGATGGTCACTGGACGCGATTTGGTGCGTGAGCAGATTACGGTGGCGCTGGGAAAACCATTGCACTGGAGGCAGTCGGAGATTCGGTGCCACGGCCATGCCATTGAGGTGCGGATTAATGCCGAAGACCCTGCGCACGGCTTTTCGCCCTGTCCTGGCAAGGTCAAATTCTACCAGCCGCCTGGGGGACCGGGCGTTCGTGTGGACTCGCATCTCTATGACGGATATGAGGTTCCGCCATTTTACGACAGCATGCTTGCAAAGGTGATTGTGCACGATGAAAACCGTGAATTGACGCGGCAGCGGGCATTGCAGGCATTGCGCGAACTATCCATTGAGGGCATTGTGACTACGGCGCCGTTCGCACGCGAGGTGCTTGCCTCGCCCGAGTTCGCCAGTGGCGATTACCACACCGATACCTTGGAACAACTGCTGCGTCGTCGCGAGACCACCGCTGACTTGGACTTGTAGTTGGTCTCCAGCGTTTATTTTCGTTTTTTTTGCATCATTTTGCCTATTTTGCATCTTTGAACCCAAAAACGCGGTATATTAACCACTGTTCAAATCGCAAAGCCGTTTCCGTTGATAACAATACTTACTGAAAGGAGGAATTACCATGGCGAAAGAAAAAGAACTCGGACAGGAAGTCGTTGATGACGCCGCCCAGGCGGGCAAGCCCGTCAAGCAGACCGAGCTTATCCTCAATCCTGATTGCGCTGAAGCCGATGGCGAAATTCGTGTTTCCCAGAATGTAATCGCGAGAATCGCCCGCCGCAACGCACTCTCCGTCGAAGGAGTGGCTCGTTTCTGCCCGAAGGGCATCTCCGACCTCAAGAACCTCTTCAGCGCTCGCTCCTACGACAGCAGCATGGTCATCGATTTCCAGGATGGCGTGGTGAATATCACGCTGTCCCTGCTTTGCTATTTCGGCGCAAAGATTCCGGAAGTTTGCAAGGAGATTCAGAATCGCGTGCGTGAGCAGGTGGAGACCCTTGGTGGCGCGAAAGTCGGCGTGATCACCGTGCTGGTGAAGGATCTGCTGGATCCCGAAGAGAAGGCCGAGGAGCCGGCGGAAGACGAGGACGAGGCGGGTGACGAAGAAACTGCCGATGACGTGCTGTAGTTTGTAGTGTTTCATCTGCGGGGCGACACGCGCGTCCCGCAGACAACTTTGACAGGAGGCTGAGATGTGCGGATTTTTCTCCAATGTCACCGGGCATCTGACGAACCGGGAGTTCCTGCTGGGGATGCTCTTGGCCACTCTTTTGCTGGTGATTGTCTTTTTGGTGGTGAAGCTGATCTGCCGCTGTCGCCGTAACTGCAACCAAATCGTTGTGCGGGACCAGGGCGGTAATTTTGTGATTCACCGCACAGCTTTCCGCAATTTCTTGAAGGGCGTCCTCAAGGAAGTGCCAGGGGTGGTGCTGCGTGATGTGCGGCTGCGTCAGCTCAAGGAGGGCAAGCTGGCTGTGAATCTTTCTTTGGGCGCGGAGCCTGGTGCGGATGTGATTAAAATCCATGATACCCTGCGAGCCAATATCCTGAAGGAGGTTTCGGATAAACTGGGTATCTCCGGCCAGATTGAGGAAATGAACCTGGTGTTCAAAAGTCTGCCCATGTCAGACGAGTTGAAGGGCGAGCCCGGACGGGAAATCGCCCCTCCGCCGACGAATGACGAGGTTTGATGACTTTCCTGCCAAATTGGAGCCGCCTCCGGGCGGCTCTGCTTTTTTCAGGAACCAAGTCCTACTGGCTTAAAGTCTAAGTCCATAGTCCATGCCTTTTTCAGGTTTCATGACTTGGGGCGCATGTCCTGTCAAGGGCACTATTGGATGGTGTTGAGCAAAATTGTCAAGAATTGTCAAGTTTTTTCGTGGCTTGACTTGTAAAGATGACAAATGATGCTTATATTTAAGGAAATGGTTTCTTTTTGAATTTTAATTGCCTAACGGTGTTTTTAGTATAGCGGATTACCAACCCCAGGAAAACCAGTATGATTCTCACTTTGAAGGAATTGGCCGAGTACTTGCGCGTCAATGAGCGTACAATTATGCGCATGCGTGACCAAGGCAAGATTGAGGGCGTGAAAATTGGTGGTCAGTGGCGTTTCAATGGCAGTGAGATAGACAAATTGTTCTTCCCTCAGAATGATGTCGAGGTGGCGAAGGATGTCGAGAAGGACGAGCCGTTGTCGGCGTTGTCTCATCCGGTTATGGGCATTCCGCTGAGCCGAGTGATGCACGAGAACCGCATTCTGCTCAACCTGAATGCGACGAATCGCGATGACCTCATTACTGAAATGACCTCTGCTCGCATGATGTATGGTTTGGTACTGGATGCTTCGGACATTCGGAAGAAGTGCCTGGATCGCGAGAATGTCCTCTCTACCGCGATTGGCGAGGGCATTGCGATTCCTCATCCGCGCGACCCGATTGCGACTCTGCGTGCCAGCGCGGCGGTGGTCTATGGCTATTCGGCGGACGGCATTGATTTCAATGCGCCGGATGGCAAGCCGGTTCATCATTTCTTCCTGGTCTGCAGTCAGACGATTGAGCTTCACCTTCATTTGATGGGGTGCATGGCTCGGTTGCTCAAGGACCGCGAGTTCGTGGATGCCTTGCCAAAGTGCACTCAGAATGCGGAGGTCATCCGGTTGGTGATGAAGCACGAACGTGCGGAGTTGGCACCCGCCAGCACAAATCGTTGATGATGAGCCTCACAATGCAATGAATATCACGCCATCGGAGGCCTTGTGCTTTCGGTGGCGTTTTTGATTTGTCTGAACCTTTTTGCTGACGACTTTCATGGCAACTGTCTATCCATTCTGCGCCTGTCTGCCGAAGCCTGGTCTGGCCGCCCAGGTCGCCTCGCTGCCCTACGATGTCTATACCCGACAGGAGGCCCGCGCCGCCGCCGGCGGGCATCCGCTTTCGTTCCTGCGGGTGACGCTGGCGGACATCACGCTGCCCGATGAGGTGTCCTCCTACGACCCGAAGGTCTATGAACTTGCCGCCCAGACCTGGCAGAAGTTCCTTGCGGAGAGTGTCCAGCCGGATGTCCAGCCATCCTATTACATCTATTCCCAGCAAATGGGAGACCATCGGCAGTATGGCATTGTGGGCTGTGTGTCGGTGGACGAATACAACGCGGGCATTGTGCGCAAGCACGAGCGCACGCGTCAGGAGAAGGAAGATGATCGCACGCGGCATATCCTTGCCACGAAAGCGCAGACCGGACCGGTCTTTTTGGCCTACCGTGATGTCGTCGTGCTGAATGCCCTCGTGGCGGCAGTCTGCGCCACCGAGGAGCCGCTCTTCGATTTCACCGCATCCGACGGCATCCGCCATACTGGCTGGCGCATTCCCGCCGACCGTAACGAGGTCGTACGAACCGCCTTCGAACAGGTGCCGATTCTCTATATTGCAGACGGACATCACCGCGCCGCCGCGGCCGCGCGCTCCTGCGCCGAACTTCAGGGGGCGGGCGAGTCCGGACGGACCTTGGCGGTCATCTTCCCGGCCAGCCAACTGCGGATTCTGGCATATAACCGCGTGGTGAAGGACCTCAATGGCCTCACGCCGGAACAGTTCCTGGCGGAATTGGCGAAGGTGGGCACTGTTACGGATAATGCCCCGGCGGTGCCGACGGCTTCCGGCGAGGTCTCCATCTACCTGGGCGGCAAGTGGTATGGCCTGCAGTTCCGCGAACGCCACTCGGAGAACCCTATCGAGGCGCTGGACGTCAGCCTGCTCCAGAACCAGGTTCTTCAGCCTATCCTGGGCATTGAGAATCCGCGCACCGACCACCGCATCGACTTTGTCGGCGGCATTCGCGGCACTGCCGAACTCGAACGGCGCGTGAATGCGGGGGAGGCGGTCGCTTTCTCAATGTACCCGACTTCCCTTGAGCAACTTATGGATGTCGCGGACGCCAATGGCATTATGCCTCCAAAGTCCACGTGGTTTGAACCCAAGCTGCGTGACGGACTCTTCACCCATCAGATTTAATCCTTAGAACCGCAATGCCTAAGACGACTCTCGAACTCGCCAAGAACCCGCCGTCCCGCAATCGCCCGGTGCCTTTTTGGAGTTGGAATGACCAGTTGGAGGCGAACGAGTGTGTCCGCCAAATCGAACTGATGCACGAGCAGGGCATCGGCGGCTTCTTCATGCACGCACGTGGCGGTCTGCTCACCGACTATCTGTCGAAGGAGTGGTTTGAGGTCACCGAGGCGTGCATCAAGGCGGCCGAGCGGCTTGGGATGAACGCCTGGGCGTATGACGAGGACGGATGGCCCTCCGGCTTCGGTGGCGGACTGGTCAACGGGAAAGGTATTGAATATCAACAAAAATACTTGCGTATTAAAGAGATATGTGATATTTTAGAAATTCAGGCCATCAAACATCTCATCGCGGTCTATGATAAGCATGGTCAGCTGCTTCTCAATCCGGACAGTCTCCCTGCGGAGGGTGGTCTGGCGGTCTATTTCGATGTCAATCCCTATTATGTCGATACCTTGGATGGCAAGGTGATAGCGGAATTTCTGCATTCCACGCACGAGAAATACTTTGACGTTCTGCCTCAGCCAGAGCGTGAGGCGATGCGTGGCTTCTTCACGGACGAGCCGCAGATTTCGCGTGATGGCACGCCTTGGTCGTTCATTCTGGAGGCCGAATACCGGCAGGCATACGGGGACGAACTTCTGCCACGCCTGCCCCAGCTCTTCTACGAAATCGGGGACGACTACCGCGTGACGCGCCACCGTTTCTGGCTCTTGGTCACGCGACTCTTCTCGGAGAACTTCATGCATCAGATTCAGAAGTGGTGCCATGCCCACGGCTGGCAGTTGACCGGGCATCTGGTACTGGAGGAGTCGATGCATTACCAAATCTGCAGCAACGGCATCGCCTTGCCCCATTATGAATACTTCGATATTCCTGGCATGGACAACCTTGGAAGGTATTTCACCTGGGTGACCTGTCCGCTGGGACTCTTCAGTGCCGCCGCGCAGACGGGGCATCGCCAGATTCTCTCCGAGACCTTCGCCCTGTGTGGCTGGGCGGTCTCGTTTGCCGACCTCAAATGGCTGGCGCAGTGGCAGTTCGTGCATGGCGTGAATTTCCTTTGCCAGCATCTGGAAGGCTATAGTCTGCGTGGTATCCGCAAGCGCGACTATCCTGCGTCGCTTTTCATCCACCAGCCGTGGTGGGACTACTACAAGCCCTTCAACGACTACTTCAGCCGTCTGGGCGTGCTGCTGGAGGCGGGCGATGTCCACTACCGCACGCTGCTCATCCAGCCCGGCGCCACCGCCTTCACCAACTACAACGACCGCGATAACGGCAAGCTGGATGAATACGACCAGGCGTTCCATGCGCTCACCGACCTCCTGGAGGCCAGCCAGGTGAATCATCACTATGGCGACGAGGAACTCATGCGCCGTCACGGCAAGGTCGCGGATGGTGAACTTGTCATCGGCGCACAGTCCTACGCTGTGGTGATTTTGCCGAAGCTCTCCAACCTGGGCGAAGTGCAGTACACGATGCTGAAGCAGTTTGCGGAGCAGGGTGGTCGAATCTACGGACTGCGCAACGACTTGGAGCAGGGCTTCTGGGTCGCGGGAGTGGACCATTCCGGCGATACCCTGCTTGCCAAAGTGCAGTGGTTTGACTCCGCCGAGGCTCTCGTGGCGGCATTGCCCGCCGAGTGCCGCGTGGTCAATCTGCGGACGCCGGAGGGCAGGGCGCTGCCGGACCTCAATGCCACCAGCCGCTCCTTTGCGGACTTTGACGGCAAACCCGCCGTGCTCTACTATATCGTCAACAACAACCGCGAGAAGCCCTTCGAGGCGGTCGTGGACATTCCTGCCAAAGGACTGGAACGCTACGATGTCGCCACTGGCAAAGTGGTCCCGGTCGCTTATCACCGCGAGGGCGACGTCTGCGTGCTGGAGCACCGCTTTGAGGCGGTCGGCGACTTGGTGCTGCTGGCGCGGGACTACGAGGCGCCTGCCGCTGTCGCCGAGGTGCCCGTTGCTGCTACGTTGCCGCTGGGCGATGCTTGGCAAGTGGTCGGCTCCACCGAGAACCTCCTCACGCTGGACCACTGCCGTTGCGAGGCGGATGGCAAGGAACTCTTTGCGCACGAGTATGTCCTGACCATCCACGACGAGCTGCTCAAGTTCGAGCGGGCACTGCCCATCGTTCTGGAATATGCCTTTGAGGTGGATGAGCAATTTGCGTTGGGTACGCCGGTGGATTTGCTCATCGAGCATCCGGAACGCCAGCGGATTCTGGTGAATGGCGTGGAAGTCAGCAATGTCTCCCACGGCTTCTTCCGGGACAAGGCGTTCGAGCGCATCGCGATTGGTCCGCAACTGAAACGCGGTCGCAATGTCATCCGGCTGGAGGGCGAATTCTTCCAGACCGAGGAGACCTACGAGTGCATTCGCCGAGGCAAGATCTTCGAGAGCGAGAAGAACAAGCTCTCCTACCACAGCGAGGTCGAGGCGGTCTATCTGGCGGGCGACTTCGGCGTCGCCACGCCCGGTTCTTGGCAGGAACTCACGGCAGATTCCACACGATACACGGGGACCTTCGCCCTGACCACGCCATCCAAGGCGGTCCAGGGGGACGATGTGGGCCCCTGCGGCAGACCGTTCTTCTCCGGTGTCATTGAACTGGAGCAGACGGTCGAACTGACCGATGCGGAGACCGCACAGCCCACCGCTGTGCGCTTTGACGCGGTGTACGCTTCGGTGCTGGAAGTTGCCGTCAATGGACAGCGCATCGGCAGACTGACAATGCCCGACTACGAATTGACCATCCCCTCAGGAGTGCTGAAGCCAGGCGCGAACACCATCCGCTTGAAGTTGGTGACCAGTCTGCGCAACATGCTTGGCCCGCACCACCTCCAGGAGGGCGACTCCCATAGTGTGTGTCCCTACCACTTCTACAAGACGCCCGGCGGCGTCTTTACCCCGCACGACGCGGCTCCCTGGAATGACGGCTACTGCTTCGTGAAACAAGGCGTGAAAACAATTCGTAATTCGTAATTCGTAATTGCCGTCTTGTAGAGTAGTCACCAACTCGTAGTAATTCCCTCGCGGAGTTGCGAAAGAAAATGCAACAGGAAGCCCCAGTTTACTTTGACCGCGCCAGCGGTGAATTGCGGCAGGAGACCGTGTTGGGCGACAAGTGGCTGCGTTGGGCCTACTGCTCGCCCATCCACGGGCTGCTGCAATGGCCGCTCTTCGAATGCGCCGCCTTCTCGCGGATGATGGGCTGGTATCTGGACTCCCACGCTTCCGTCAAAAAAATCGAGCCCACCATCCAGGAGTTGAAAATCCCAATGGACGAGGCGGTGATGCCACCCGGCGGTTTTCGGTCCTTCAACGACTTCTTTGCGCGTGCGCTGAAGCCCGATGCTCGGCCATTGCCCGAAGACGAGTCACGGCTGATTTCTCCGGCGGATTGCCGTCTGACCGTCTATCCGGACATTCCGGCGGGCGTGGCGATTCCCGTGAAGGGCGTGCCGTTTTCGGTGACGGAACTGTTGGGGAATGAAGGCGCGCAGTATGTGCGTCAATTGGCGGGTGGAAGTCTGATGGTCTGCCGGCTCTGTCCCGCCGACTACCACCGCTACCATTTTCCAGATGTGGGAACTACCCTGAAATACTGGCGTCTGCGTGGCAAATACCACTCCGTAAATCCCTTGGCGCTCTCGCTGGGCTTCAAGGTCTTCGCCGAAAATCTCCGCACCGTGCGAATCATGCAATTGGCACATTCAGCGGCACCCTGTGCGATGATTGCCGTCGGGGCCTTCGGCGTGGCTTCCATTCATGACCAGCCGGGTGACTGCTTCTCCCGTGGCGACGAGGCGGGATTCTTCACCTTCGGAGGGTCCACCGTCATCATGGTCTTCCCCCCCAATACGGCGCGCTTCGACGACGACCTCATTGAACACAGCGCACAGGGCATTGAGACCCTCGTGAAGGTGAACTCTGCCATTGGTTTCTGGATTCATTGATTTTGTTTATAATTTGTTTATAATAAAGGAGTTATGATGAAAAAAACACTTGCACTCCTAAGCCTTGCCCTGATGATGCTTCTGGTCGGTTGCGCCACCGCGCGGAAGGAGCCGGTGGACATCTTCGCCGTCAACCCGCATCGCCCGCCGGTGATGCCGGAGACCTACATGGTCCATCGCGTCTCCGAAAAAGTCGCCTCGGGGTTGCTTCTGGCGGGCTGGGAGGACTACCGGTGGGAGACCGCCGAGACGCTCACGCTCACGAATTTCCGTCCGGAGAGCAAATTCTACTACGTGACTGTCCAGGCGAAGTTCCTGCATGACGGCAAAAACATCTACGCGATTTACCACACGGACAACGACCGCTTCGTCATCGCCACGCATTCCCTCAACAACTCGGATGTGTGCCTGGACACCTGCGTGGAGTTCTTCTTTCAGCCGCAGGGGGCCAAGTGGTACGGCAACTGCGAGTTCTCGCTGTCTGGCGCATATCTGACGATGTTCCACCCGGATGCGCAGAACCCCTGGATGGGCGAACGCTACCTTGCACCGGAGCATCAGGCGCTCGTGGAGATGTACAGTGCCTATCGGCGCATTATCTCGCCAGAGATGCCTGGGCCAGTCAAATGGACCATCAACTTCAAGATCCCGATGGCGGCCTACGAACCCTACGGCGGACCGATAGGAGACCTCTCCGGTCAGAAGTTCATGGCGAACTTCTACCATTGCGCGGACCTCTCCAGCCATCCGCGCTGGGTGAGTTGGGCGCCCCTGCCGTATCTTGCCTACCATATCCCCGAGTGCTTCCAGGAAATCATCTTCGAATAATTCGGATGTCTCGGATGTCCCAGGACCTGATTTAAACCTCTCTGCTGGCGTGGGCGCCAGCAGTACTCCCACCTCCCACCTCTCACCTCTCACCTTCGTATGGCTTTAGATGCCAAATACTTGGTCAAGAAGACCACGAATCCGCCGACCTTGGATGCCCTTTGGGATGATAGCGTCTGGGCGAATGCCGAGACCGTCCAAGTGGCGTGGGTGCATTCCGCCAGTGCGGACGCTCCGCGTCCCGTCGTCCAGGCAAAATTGCAGTATGATGCAGGAAATATCTACGGCATCTACAAGGTGGACGATGTCTCCGTGCGTGCCGTCAAGACCGTCTTCAACTCGGATGTCTGCCAGGACTCCTGCGTGGAGTTTTTCTTCCGTCCTGGCTATGACCAGGGACCCTACTTCAACCTGGAAATGAGCATCGGTGGGGCGTGCCTTTCGTCGTTTATCCGCGACTGGACGCGTACCCCCACTGGCTTCGTGGACTTTACGCCACTCGCGCCAGAGGATGGACGACTCCTCGGCGTAAGAAGCACTCGCCCTGGCGTCATTGACCCGGAAGAACACCGCCCGCAGACTTGGCAGATGCGCTTCCAGATTCCCATGACGGTGCTGGCAAAATATTGGGGGGCGCCGCTGACATTGCGCTCCGGCACGAAATGGAGCGCGAACTTCTACAAATGCGCCGACAAACTCGAATATCCGCATTGGATGGCCTGGCAGCCCCTCGAACCGCTGAATTTCCACCAGCCCAAATTCTTCGGGACACTGCTGTTTGAATAAGTTGCCAAAATTGTCATGATTTGTCAAGTTTTGTCCAGAAATTTCCGATTTTCGGTTTATATTAATGAATAGTACGACCGAGTGGCCGTGAGTTGGGTTTTCAATTCGGGGCTTGTCCCCGGGGAGGAAAGCGTGGAAAATCTGATGTATATGCATCCGCGCGACCAAATCGTGGAATTGATGGGTCGCATCTACGGCAATGGTCTGACCACCACCAGCGGCGGAAATCTCTCGATTTTGGATGCCGAGGGCAATATCTGGATTAGCCCGGCGAGTATCGACAAGGGCACGCTGCGCCGCGAGGACATCGTGTGCGTGAAGCCGGACGGCGAGATGCTGGGCCCGCACAAGCCTTCCAGCGAATTCCCGTTCCACCGCGACATCTATAAGTTGCGTCCGGACGTTCGGGCGATTGTCCACGCGCACCCGCCGACACTGGTGAGTTTCTCAGTGGCGGGGCAGATTCCGAACACGGCGGTCTTCCCGACGGCGAAGTCGATCTGTGGCACGGTGGGCTATGCGCCCTACGAGGTGCCGGGCAGCGAGGCGTTGGGGCGCAACGTCTCGGCCGCCTTTGCGGAGGGGCACTCGACGATTCTTTTGGAGAACCACGGTACCTGCTGCGCCGGCAACAGCCTGCTCCAGGCCTTCCAGCGCTTTGAGACGTTGGACTTCTGCGCCCGGCTGATTCTCGGCGGTCTGCGCATTGGCCAGCCGGTCTATCTCACCGAACCCCAGATGGAATACTACGCCATTGACCGCAATGTGGACTTCCATGAGTTCGTGCCGGATAGCCGTACCTCTCAGGAGATGGAGATGCGCTATCAGATGGCGCTCCTCATCCGTCGCGCCTACCGCCAGCAACTCTTCACCAGCACCGAGGGCACCTTTGGCTGCCGTCTGGACAAGGACTCCTTCCTGGTCACCCAGCGCACTCTTGACCGCGGCACCATCCAGCCCGAGGACCTCGTGCTGGTGCGCGGACATCAGCATGAGACCGGCAAGAAGCTCTCGCGCGGCGCGTGGTTCATCAAGGCGATTTTCGATGCGAACCCCGACATCAACTCGGTGATTCTGGCGAATCCGCCGAATGTGATGGCATACGCGGTCACCCACGAGACCTTCGACCCGCGCGTGATTCCGGAGAGCTACATCCTGCTGCGCGAAGTGCCCACCTATCCCTTCGGGGAACACTTCCGCAATCTGGGCGAGGTCACCAAGACCATCTCGCCACGCTATCCCGTGGTGCTTATCCAGAACGACTGCATGGTCACCACCGGCGCCACGCTGCTGCAGGCCTTCGACCGCCTGGAAGTCGCGGAATACTCCGCACGGGCGACCATCGGCTGCAAGGCCCTCGGCGGCATGAAGCCCATCACCGACCAGGAAATCAAGGACCTGGTCAAGGCCTTCCATCTCGTGGAGTAGATCAGGGGAGAGCTGCGTCGTCTGACGTCTGTCGTCTGTCGTCCCGTCCGCCGTCCGCCGTCTGTCGTCCCGCCTGACGTCTGTCGTCTGTCGTCTGACGTCCCGCCTGACGTCTGACGTCCGTTAAGTCGCCCAATAGCGATTATATTAGCGGTGTTTCCGTTTTCGGGGGCGCCGCTTTTCTTTTTTTGACAAATCAGGAGAACCAAAGATGTCTGCTTTGAATTCCCAAGAGATTCCCTATAAGATTTATCTGTCGGAAGATGAACTGCCGAAGGCGTGGTACAACGTCCGCGCGGAGATGAAGAAGAAGCCCGCGCCTTTGCTGAATCCACAGACGCGCCAGCCAGTCACGCTGGATGAACTGAGCCAGGTCTTCTGCCGCGAACTGGCGAAGCAGGAACTGGACGACGCCACGCCCTTCATTCCGATTCCCCAGCCGATTCTGGACTTCTACAGGATGTACCGTCCCTCGCCGCTGGTGCGGGCATTCTTTCTGGAGAAGGCGCTGAACACGCCGGCGCACATCTACTACAAGTTCGAGGGCAATAACACCTCCGGCAGCCACAAGCTCAACTCCGCCATCGCGCAGGCGTACTACGCCAAGCAGCAGGGGCTGACCAGCATCACCACCGAGACCGGCGCCGGCCAGAGGGGCACCGCGCTGTCGATGGCGTGCTCGTTCTTCGGGCTGAAATGCCATGTCTATATGGTGAAGTGCTCCTACGAGCAGAAGCCACACCGCCGCGAGGTCATGCGCACCTACGGCGCCGAGGTCACGCCGTCCCCCTCCAACACCACCGAGGTCGGCCGTGCGATTCTGGCGGCGCATCCGGACACCAACGGCAGCCTGGGCTGTGCAATCTCCGAGGCGGTCGAGACCGCCGTCAAGACGCCGAACTGCCGCTACACGCTGGGTTCCGTCTTGGCGCAGGTGCTGCTGCACCAGAGCATCATCGGCCTGGAGACGCAGACGGCGCTGAAGAAGTACGGCATCAAGCCGGATATCATCATCGGCTGCGCAGGCGGCGGCTCCAACCTGGGCGGGCTAATCTCGCCCTTCGTGGCCGAGAAACTCCGGGGCGAGTCCGATTGCCGCATCATCGCGGTGGAGCCGGCCTCTTGCCCGAGCCTCACCCGCGGCAAATACGCCTACGACTTCTGCGACACCGGTCGCGTCTGCCCGCTGGCCAAGATGTACACGCTGGGCTGCGACTACATACCGTCTCCCAGCCACGCCGGCGGACTGCGCTACCACGGCATGAGCTCCATCGTCTCCGAACTCTACGATCAGGGGCTGCTGGAGGCGCGTTCCGTCACGCAGGTCGAGGTCTTTGCGGCCGCCCGTCAGTTTGCGCGGGTGGAGGGAACGCTTCCGGCCCCCGAAAGCTCCCACGCCATCAAGGTCGCCATTGACGAGGCGCTCCGGTGCAAGGAGACCGGCGAGGCGAAGAACATCGTCTTCGGTCTGACGGGCACCGGATTCTTCGACATGTACGCCTACGAGCGCTTCAACGACGGCGAGATGACCGACTACATCCCCACCGACGAGGAGCTCGAGGCGGCCGCCAGCCGACTGCCGTAGTCATCTCTGCCTTTCACCCATGCTCTATTTCATAGCCGACACGCATTTCTTCCACGCGAACATCATCTCGCTGTGCCAACGGCCATTTGGCTCGGTGGAGGAGATGAACGAGACGATGATTCGGAACTGGAATGAGCGTGTGGGGGAGGGGGATACCGTCTATGTCCTGGGGGACTTGTTCTTCAAATGTCCTGACGCCGAACTGATGGAGGCGGTGCTTGCGCGACTGAAGGGCAAGAAGCACCTGGTCGTCGGGAATCATGACGACTCCTGGATGGACAAGGTAAATCTGCGGCGGCACTTTCTCTCCGTGGGGCTTTTTCAGGAGGTCACGGCCAGTTTCGGGTTGCTGACGCTATGCCACTACCCCCTGCTGAGCTGGCGGCACGACCAGAAGAGTTATATGATCCACGGGCACATCCATAACAACCGGAATGCGGACTACTGGACGTTGCTGCAAAAGCGGGAGCGGGTGCTGAATGCGGGCGTCGAGGTCAATGACTATCGCCCGGTCACCTTTGAGGAGCTTCTGGAGAACAACCGGCGGTTCAAATTGCTCCCCTGACCGCTGGACGACGCCTCTGACCTCCTTTGACTTCTATCAAGCAACTCGCTCATAAAACACGGATTTTGATATATCAGTATCTCCGCTCCGCCGTGTTCGTCGTCAGCCCATCCGTGACTGCCTCCGGCTACTTTTGCAATTACCTCTTCTGGATTTCGATATTTTTACGATGACTCCAGAGATAATATGCGGGGATGAGAATGACGCAGGCGCCAATCCAGGCCAGCGGCGAGGATAGGCAGACGCCGCGGTAACCGATGAATTTCGGGAGAATCACCGCGCCGGACATGCGTCCCAAGAGTTCGATCACGGCGGCGACCAGCGGCCACAGGGGCAGGCCGACGCTCTGCATCACATTGCGGTACACGAACATCGTGGCAATCGCGAAGTAGAAGGACACGACGGTCTGGAAGTAGATTCGGGCGAGACGAAGCACCTCGGCGTCGGGTTCCTTGAGGAAGAGTTGCGTCATCGCGTCATCTCCAAAATAGCAGATGATCCCTGCGATGAGGCACCAGGGAAGCGAGAGACCGAAGAGCGTCTGGGTGATGCCTTGACGGATGCGCTGGAACTGCTGTGCGCCGTAGTTTTGGGCGACGAAGGTCCCCAGGGCGATGCCGAAGGTGGGCAGCGGGTTCGAGAGAATCAGGCTGATTTTGTTGGCGATGGTGATGCCGGCGACCGCCGTGGGACCGAAGTCGTTGACCGCGACCTGGAGGATGACAGCCCCCAGCGCGATGATGGAGAAGTGGAAACCCATCGGGATGGCCTGCTTCAGAAGGTCGGAGTACATCCGGTTGTCGCTTTGCCAATCGGAACGGCGCAGCCGTAGGATGGGGAAGTGGCGCGAGACGAACCACAGGCAGCAGAGCGCGGAGAGTAGTTGGGAAAGCACGGTCGCCCACGCCGCGCCGGCCACGCCCATGCCGAAATGCAGAATGAAAAGCAGGTCCAGAAGGATGTTGACGACCGAGGAGAGGATGAGGAAGTAGAGCGGAGTACGGCTGTCGCCCAGGGCGCGGATGATGGCGGAGAGCGTGTTGTAGAAGAAGGTCGCGCCCAGACCGATGAAGAGAATGCGCAGATAGGTGACGGCATTCTCCAGCAGTTCTGGCGGGGTGCGCATGGCACGGAGCATCGTCCGGGTGCAGGGCACGCAGATGGCGGTCAGGATGATGGTCGCGATGACCGAAAGGACTGCCGAGTGGGTGACGGAACGCCGAAGTCCCGCCTCGTCCTTTGCCCCAAAGCGCTGCCCGATGATGACGCCAAAGCCGCTGGACATCCCGAAGCAGAAGCCGATGATCGCGAAGACCAAGGCACCGACCGCACCGACGGAGGCCAGCGGGTTCGCCCCCAGCGTGCGTCCGACGATCAGCGTGTCCACCACGTTGTACAACTGCTGGAAGGCATTGCCAATCAGCAGCGGGATGGAGAATAGGAGAATCAGCTTCAGCGGATTCCCTTGGGTCATATCTTTGATCATCGGCCTAGAAGGGTAGTTGGAGGAAACAATGGCATGGCGGATTTTAGTATTGTCTTTATGTTTTGTTAATCAGATTGTTATTTATTATTTTTATGAAAAAGGATAAGAAAACTAAGATTCCGTTTCCAAATCCGTGAGGCGACTTGCATTGTGCTGAAACAGGGTTATAGTAACCACTGAAAGGGGTGGGGGCTTACCTCCCCAAATGGGACGCGCGTGCGCGTGAAGGAATGACAGACCAGATGTCGAACCGTCTATCGTCTGTCGTCCGACGTCCCGCCCTGACGTCCGACGTCCGTCGTCTGACGTCCGACGTCCGTCGTCTGTCGTCCGACGTCCCGCATTGGTTTCCTGCATCATTTCCGTGCGGGAAGCAGTTGCGCCAGCAGGACGGCGGCGAGGATGGCGGCGCAGCCAATCAATTCGCGCAGGGTAAGAGTCTGCTTTAGGAACAGCCAGCCGCCCACCGCGCTGAAGACGGCCTCCAGGCTCATGAGCAAGGTCGCGATTGTCGGCTGGACGAACTTCTGCCCGACCACCTGAAGCGTATAGGCGACCCCGCTGGAGAGTACTCCGCAGAAGAGCAGCGGTCCCAGCGCGGCTTGGATGTCGTTGGCGTGGAAGGACTCGCCCAGAAACAACGCGACGGGCAGCGAGACCAGCCCCGCCGTCAGAAATTGCAGACAGGAAAGCCTTACGCAATCGACCTTTTGGACAAAATGGTCGATGGTCAGGATTTGAAAGGAGAACATGAGGGCGCAGGACAGCAGCCAGAGGTCACCGACTTCAAAGCCGGTGTGAATCGAGAGACCACACAGGAGTGCCAGCCCGACCAGCGCCAGCGCGACGGCCAGCCAGATACTCCACGCAACGCGGCGCTTCAGGAGCAGCCAGCCCAGCAATGGTACAATAATGATATATAGGGCGGTCAAGAAGCCCGCCTTCGCCGTGGTGGTGGACTGGATGCCGACCTGCTGGAGCATGCTCGCCACGCCCAGGAAGAAGCCGCACGCCCCGCCACCAAGCAGGAGGCATCGCCGTTCGGCGGGCGACTGGGCGTTTCCCCAGAGACTCGGTCGTTGATGTCCCAGCAGGTCCAGCAGAACAATGCAGGGCACCAACGCCAGTGCGCCGATGAAGGAGCGCAGGGCATTGAAGGAGCAAGGCCCCAGGTGCTTCATCCCGAGGGACTGCGCGGAGAAGGCGAAGCCCCAGATGAGCGCCGTCAGCAGCAGCGCCAGCACACCGAGGAGTTCTTTGCGTTTGGTGGAGTTCATGAACGCTATCGGACAAACCTGAAAGGACAACTCATTAATATAATTTAACAAATCCTCCAAGTGCCAAAACACATTTATATTTAGGAGAAAAGCGATTTGTCACATTCCACTCCACCGCAAAGAGGTCATCATGCCCACGAAGAAATCCCCTGTCTCCCCCAAGCGCTTCTACTATTTCAACTCGACCCACTGGGACCGCGAGTGGTACCAGCCGTTCCAGAAGTACCGCCACTACTTGGTGCAGAATGCGGCGGGAATTCTGGATGCCCTTGAACACACCAAGGGCTTCCAGAAGTTCGTCTATGACGGACAGACCATCGTGCTGGAAGACATCTGCGAGATTCATCCCGGCTGGCGTCCCCGCCTGGAGAAGCAGATCAAGGCTGGACGGCTCATCGTCGGACCCTGGTACGTGATGCCGGACGAGTTCTTGTGCACGGGCGAGGGAATTATTCGTAACTTATTGATAGGAAAAGAGTTATCAAAGTCATTTGGCGGCTCCGCCTGGCCGGTGATGTATGTATGTGACATCTTTGGTCACATCGCGCAGACGCCGCAGATTGCGACGGGCTTCGGCCACGAGCTGGCGGTCATCTGGCGCGGCACCACGCAGGAGTTCCCGCCGTATTTCCAGTGGGAATCGTCGGACGGAACGCGGATGCCAACGATGAAACTCTCCAGCACTTGCGGGTACTGCTCGTTCACGCTGGAAGTGAACAAAGTCTGGGATATCGACGTGCCGGAGGCACAGTTCAAGGAGAACTTCGCGAAGCTGATGGAGAACATCGGCCCCTACTTCGGCGAGGGTGTGGCGCTGCTGGACGGCTGTGACCACCAGCAGGTGCATCATCAGACTCCGCAGTATCTGAAGTGGATTCAGGAGATGTATCCGGAGGCGGAGGTCATCCACAGCGACTTCCGCGACATCGTCCCCAACGAGTTCGGCGGGAAGACGAAGCGTCCGGTGATCGCGGGCGAGCTGATCCACACCTGCCAGAAGGAACCCAACAACACGTGGATGATTCCGCACACGCTCTCCAGCCGCTATGACCTCAAGCAGTGGGAGGACCGCTGCGCCGACCGCCTGGAGCTTACGGCGGACATCGCGCAGGCCGCCGAGGTCGCCCGGGGCAACGCCGAGAATTTCCCGTTCCTCAAATACGCCTGGAAGCAGCTCGTCAAGAACCATCCGCACGACTCCATCTGCGGATGTTCCATCGACGCCGTGCACCGCCAGATGCTCGCACGCTTCGAGGAGATTGACCAGGTGGCGGACGAACTCCTGCTCGACCCGCGCAACGCGGACTTCGAGCGGCTGACCGGCACCGACATCCGCCTCTTCGAGTATCCCGCCGACGAAAATGGCGACTACCTGGTGCGCCTCTACAACCCGCTGCCCTTCGCCCGCGACGAGGTGGTGAATCTCACGCTTTCCTTCCCCGCCGGGAAGTATCCCGCCACCTGGAGCGAACCCTTCGGCTACGAGTTCCTCAACGCCTTCCGCATCTACGACGAGAATGACAAGGAACTGCCCTACCAGTTTACCGCGCCGCCCCGCCGTCATCAAAGCCAACGCATCTACCGCGTGCATTTCACCTTCTGCGACGACTATCCCGTCGCCCTCCGTGTGAAACTGCGCGCTTGCGGCTGGACTACGCTGAAGCTCCGCAAATCCGCCACGCCCGTGCGCTACCAAGTCAGCCAGCTGACTTCTCGCGGCAGTGCGTCGAATGGCCGCCTGGAACTCACCGTCAATGGCGACGGCACCATCTCCATCTTTGATTTCAAGACCAACAAGGCATATCTGGGACTCAACCAGTTCGTCTTTGACCGCGACATCGGCGACGGCTGGAACTACGTGAAGCCACAGGGTACTGCCATGCAGGTGGCGGGTGGCGTGGTCGAGCGAATCTCCATGGTGACGGACGGACCGGCGGAGACGGCCTTCGAGGTGGTCACGCGCTTCACGCTTCCACGCGAGATGCTCTTCGCGGGCAATATCCTGGAGCATTACGATGGCCTGCGCGAAAGCCCCGACCAGGCGGATTTGGTGGTCAAGGCGACCTACACCTTGGCGGCGAATGCGCCGGAGGTCAAGGTGGCACTCGATTTCACCAATACCATCAAGGACTATCGTCTGCGCATGGTGATGCCCACGAATATCTCCGGCGACTACTACGCCTACCAGAATTTCGCGGTGCTGAAGCGCAAGCCTGGCCGCGAGAAGGACCGTGCCACCGAGGACTGGCTCGAAAGCGAACCCCTGGAGAAGAACTTCTCGCGGATCGCCTGGAAGCGCGACGACGAGGGCGGGCTGGCATTCATCGCCAAGGAGGGCCTCCACGAACTCTCCGCCGACACCGATGCCGAGGGTGCGCTGGTGGTGACGCTCCTGCGTGCCTTCCGACGCACCGTCCACACCAATGGCGAAATTGACGGACAGCTCCTCAAGCCGCTGCACTACGAATACGCCTTCCGTGCCATCGCCCCCAAGGACACCACGGCCGACCTGATGCGTGCCGCGCAGGTTCTCCGCGCGGGCGTGCCCATCCAGTATATGATTCCGCAGTTCATGGCCAAGAAGGAACTGCCGCAGGACGAGAGTTTCCTGACCATCGAGGGCGACCTCGCGCTCTCCGCGTTGAAGCCCGCCGAAGACGGACAGGGCAGGGCGGTCATCCTGCGCGTCGAGGCACTCTCCGACAAGCCCGTGAAGGGAACCATCCGTTTCGCCAAGCCCGCGAAGGTCACGCCCGTCCGGCTGGACGAGACGCCCATCGGCAAGACCTCCAAGCCAGTTACCTCTTTCCAGGTCACCGGTGCTCCCTGGCACCTCCAGACCTACCGCCTGGAGTTTTAGGTTAAAAGACGTCCGACGTCCGACGTCCCGGCCACCCTGACGTCCGACGTCCGTCGTCCGACGTCCGACGCCCCGCCCCGACGTCCGACGTCCGTCGTCCGACGTCCCGGCCACCCTGACGTCCGACGTCTGTCGTCCGACGTCCGCCGTCCGCCGTCCCGCCCTGCGGTTTCGGCGGCGTTTTTCTTGTCATCGGCGACAGAACGCCGTGAATGCCCCGGAGAGTTTTGCAATTGCCTCAGATAGCAGGCATATCGTGCCAGCATATAATCCTGGATGGCATGCTGTGAACCGCCTCCCAGACAGACCATTTTCCTGACACTAGGAAAATGTTTATCAACTTGGGCACCAACGCTTTGGTTTCCTTCATGGGGCTAAGGGGCGAGATATTTCGTCCGCTATTATGGGCACAATGCAGAAATGGGAATGACATGGACACCATCCTTACGGGTGTAAGCCATTTTGCCTCCAGTGACCACCATCAGCAGGTCTGGCAATCGGAGCGGGCATTGCTTTTCATTCTGATTGTATTTCTGAATCTGTCTGGTGATTCCCACCAGATGCTTTGCTCCTTCCTCAATTTCTGAAGAACCAAGTTTGACTTCAATCAAGGCATAGCGACCATCCCGCAGATGCAACACGGCATCTGCCTCCAGACCATATCGGTCACGGTAATAGGAAAGTTTTCCTCCCAGCGGCGAGGAATATGCCCTCAAGTCACGTAGCACAAGGCTCTCAAAGAGAAAGCCGAAGGTTTTGAAATCCTGCAAAAAGAACTCTGGCTTGACGCCAAATGCCGCAACTGCGATGGACGGATCGCAGAGGCCGCGCTTTTTGGAGGCTCGGATGTCCGTGGCACTGCGGATGGCCGGACACCAGGCATCGATGTCTTCAACCACAAACAACTTGCGCAATGCATCAAGATATGAGTCCACCGTTGCCAAGGA
This sequence comes from Victivallales bacterium, assembly GCA_017617415.1. GTDB lineage: Bacteria > Verrucomicrobiota > Lentisphaeria > Oligosphaerales > Oligosphaeraceae > RGIG1601. The sequence continues at coordinate 54,917 of JAFZWH010000013.1, forward strand.
GGTGTCCCGAACCGAAAGAATGTCTTTGCGAATACTGGCAGTGGTTGCCAGGGTCGAAATGTTGCGGGCATACGATTTTAACAGCGTAAGTGCCAATGACGGGTCACGGGTGACACCATCCACCTTCGAGATGTCCACTTCAACGACCTGCGTCAAGTAGTCTTGGGCAATGAACAATTGGGCGTCGTCTCCATTGGCGGAAAGCGATGACGGCCAGCCACCGCGGCAGGTCGCAAATATCAGTTCCTCAATGGACAATTGACCACTCGCGCCGCTGACCGAGGTCCCTGGCGAGGCAAACAGTTCGCGCAAAGAAACCTGTCCTGATGACTCTTGAGATTCAAATAACGACATGGTGGACATCGCCAGGCGGGAGATTCGCCCAGTCCCAGTATGTTTGGTCTTCTGGTCATCGACCACCACCGAACCAGTCAGGATAAATTGTCCTTTCGCACCACTGCGGTCCACCGCCACACGCACTGCATCCCACAGTACCGGAGCCAGTTGCCATTCGTCAATCAGTCGTGGCGTAGTTCCACGCAACAACAACGATGGTTGAGTTGCGGCCATCTTCAGATAGCCTTCCTGTAAATCGGGGTCTTGAAGTTCCAAGACGCTCTTCGCCTGTTGCTTGGCCGTAGTGGTCTTCCCGCACCATTTGGGGCCAACGATAATCGTTGCACCAATGGAACGAAGTCGAAGTGCCAATTCTTGATCCGCAATGCGTGGCATGTATTTCATTTTTACCTCCTGTCCAAAATATAATATAATACTGTCATGAAGATTTGGTGGATTTCGTTATGAAGATTTGGTGGATTTCGTTATGAAGATTTGGTGGATTTCGTTATGAAGATTTGGTGGATTTCGTTATGAAGATCTGGTGGATTTTGTTATGAAGATCTGGGACCAGAGCCCCGACGCCCCGCCCTGACGTCCGACGTCCGCCGTCCGACGTCCGCCGTCCGACGTCCCACCCTTGAAACCAGGAGCTTGGCTGAACCAGAAAACAAGGAGCTGACAGGAGGGGAGTCAGAGTTTACTGTGATTTGGAGAGTGAGTTTCCCTCTTTCTTCTCGTAAAAGTCCACATTTTGGCATAAAAATCCACATTTTTCAGCGCATCACTTGAAAAATCGTCAAAAGCTGTGTATAATTATATGCACAGCTAAGAAACCACGCGGCGGTGTTCCGCCGAAACGAGGACAACGCAGTAGTTAAGATTTGCCCATGGCCAAGATTCTGAAATATGATTCCATTCGGATGAAGATTCTGCACTATATCGCGGAGAACAATCTTCGTCCGGGAGACCGTCTGCCCTCCGTGCGCCAGCTCATCCATCAGGTGGACGGCAGCATGATATCGCTGCGGCGTGCCATGAAGGAGCTGGAGTTTGACGGCATCGTCGAGTTGCGCTCCGGCGGACAGAACCCCGGGAGCTACCTGAAGCGCAGCATCTACAGCGACAAATGGGATTTCTATATCCTGTACATCAACATCTGCCGGGGGAACGAGAAGTCGGGTGAGCCGCTTGAGCAGCAGCTGGGCATCGTCACCTCCTACTTCAACAGCCGCGGGCTGGGGGTCAAGTTCTTCAGCGTTTCATCCATCGAGGATGACATCATCCTGAAGGCCCACAACGCCTCCGCGATACTTCTGGACGGTTGGTTTGACGACAAAATCGTCGCCCAGCTGGAGACGCTCCGTCTGCCCATGATACTCATTGGCAACCGGAAAGCAAGCCACAAGAAAGAGACCGCGACGGTCATGCGCGACAATGTTCAGGCGGCCAGCTTGGCCTTCCGCCAATGCGTGGCCGACGGCAGGCGGAAGATCGCGCTGCTTCGAGGCGAGGACGACTATTATTCCTATAATGAATACGAGGAGGGGTACCGTCAGGCCGCGAAAGAGCATGGCATGGCTCCGATTATCGGATGCAGCCCCAGGGAAAAGGGCCTCAGGGGATTCCTGGAGGAATTCATGCCGGGCAACACCGACATCGACGGGTGGCTCCTGTCCCACACCATGTTTGACCGCGTCATCTCGTGGTACTGGCGCAATCATGTCACGGCGCAGCCGGAATTCATTTTCCTGGACCATACGCCGGTTTTCTGTGATGTCATCGACAGCCCGTATATGCGGTGGATCACCTTCGACTCCATCGGACTGACCGCCGCCGGCCAACTGATGGACGGGCTGCTGAACAACCGTCCGCCCCAATCCAGGCTGTTGGCCCCACGACTGGTGCGGGACGAAGATTTTTGGACTCTGCCGCCAATTCAAGGGGCAGGAGAATGAAGCCATGGCCGAAAGGAACTCAAAACCAAGTGACTGTTCGCCATTGACCGAGCTGTCAAAGCTGCCGCAGGTTCGCCTGGAGGATCCAAGGCAGGTGGTGATCATGTGGCAGACCGCACGCTCCTGGCCACTGGGGGGCATCCGCCTCGTCAGAAAAGGTGCGCCGGACGACGATGTCCGCGAAATCTGGATGGAGCATGACGACGAGTTGCACTACTATCGTGGCTACGACCACTGGGTGACCCTTACGGGATTGGCGGACGGCGCGTCCTACGAGTATCTCCTGCTGGCGCGGGACGCGGACGGCCAGGTCCGGCAGCTGGTCGAGACGCCGTTCGCCTTCGATTATCCGGACTATCATGTCAAGGTGGAAATCACCGGCGGGCCGTTTGTCACCAATCCGGGAACGGCTTGCATGAGCGTGGTGTGGCGCACCAGCCTTCCCTCCGGCGCCGCCGTCGATGTGCGGAAGACTGGCACGGACGAGGTCCGCCGCGTGCTGCGCGGCGATACGGGCATCCTGTCCGTCCATGACCTTCACCATGTCGTGCATCTGACCCGGCTTGAGGAAGGCACGTCGTATGACTACCGGCCGGTGATTTTCGACTCGCGGACGGGCGCCTTCCTCCCGGCGGGAGAGTGGCGGACCTTCACCACGCTCTCCAAGGCAAAGAAGCGCTTCCGCGCACTCTATATGGCCGACCTGCATGGCGACCGGCTCAAGCTGGCGCAGATGCTGGAGCGGTTTGACGCCGCCTCCTGTGATTTCGTCCTCTACGGCGGTGACATGGTGTGGAGTGCGATGCACGCGCCAGAGGCCGAGAACCTGTGGGATGAGTTCATCCACACCTCCGTCGAGCATTTCGCGACCACGGTGCCGATGGTCATGGTCCGCGGGAACCACGAGGGCGGCGGACTCTATGCGGATTCCTACGCCAAAGTCTTCCATTCGCCGGAGGGCAACACGTACCATGCGTTCCGCTGCGGTGATTTCCTCTTCGTGTGCCTGGACTCCGGCGACATCTGTCCCGCCGAACGGGATTGCTTCCCCGAGTTCTTCGCGCGGCAGCGGGAATGGCTGAAGCGCGTCTTGGACTCGGAGGAGGCGCGGACCGCGCGGTTCCGGATCGCGGTTGTCCACGCCCCCACGCATGGCATGCCCGATGGCGAAATCAACGAACGGATGCGGCGGTATTTCCTCGACCTCCTCAATGACCCGTCGCCCGAACGGCGCTTCCAGCTCTGCCTCGGCGGCCATGACCACCGATGCTTCCGATGCAACGCGGGTGAGGGCTTCAGCCGTCTGGCACAGCCCCTTCCGGGCGAAGTCATGAAATTCGGCGACGTTTTCCTCTACACGGTGATGCTCAACGGCGGACCGCTGCCGCTTGACGGCAAATGGGAATACACCGTCACGGAAATTATCGGCGCGGAGGATAAAGTGCAAGTCACCATGCTGGATGGCGTGACCGGCGAGCAAATCGACGCCATCGCCATCGACGCGGCCGGAAAGGTGACGGAGCTTGCCACATAGTCTGGAGTCTTCTAAATTTCAAATCTCAAATCAGAGAACAAGGAGCTGCGAAACTGTTGAAAAGAACACTGAAAGGAGACTTTTGTTGAATTTGATTTGTTACATCAAAACATGCTGATTGTGTCAAAATCACCTGCAAAACCAAGGAAGAAAACCATGAAGAAATCGTTCACTTTGATTGAATTACTTGTTGTCATCGCAATCATCGCGATTCTCGCCGGAATGTTGCTGCCCGCCCTAAGCAAGGCGCGCGCCGCCGCCCAGAACACCAAGTGCATCAGCAACCTCAAGCAGGTCTGCCTGACCGCCATCATGTATGCCAATGACTACAACGGCGTATATCAGTACGACCTCTGGATGGATCCGGGGGCCTGGACATACGAGCATACCTTCCCCTCCATTTTCGAGAAGTACAACGATGATGACTTCGATCTCTACGAGGGAGTCAAGCCCACCCGGTACCCCGTCTATTTCTGCCCGCTCGCCAACGCAACGAGTGAATTCCATTGCTACGGAACTCTTTATGTGAAGGAGTACTCCTTTACCCGCGAAGATCCTGACACCAGCGCCGACTATTGCAATCTGAACAAGGTGAAGAACGCGCAGGCGCAGCCCATCTTCGGAGACGCCATGAACTCGAGCGGCAACATCGCTCCGTACTTCTCGACCCAGGGCACGAGCGGCACCGGCCCGTTCAACTATCGGCTCTACACCAGCCATGGCAACAAGCTGACGGCGGGCTTCGCCGACGGCCATGCCCTCTCCGCGGAGCCTGGCTCTTTCAAGGACGCCACCTACAAGTACAAGAGCGGCAACTTCATCTACTATACCGCCGAGGCAGGCGCCAAAGAAATCGCCTGGTAATCGACGGTTGACGGCTCCGGCGCCGCTCTTTGCCCAAAAAAGGGCGGCACCGAATTTGCATCCACCATTAAATCAAAAACCGCAAACAAGGAAGAAAACCATGAAGAAATCGTTCACATTGATTGAATTACTTGTTGTCATCGCGATCATCGCGATTCTCGCCGGCATGCTGCTGCCCGCACTGTCAAAGGCGCGCGCCGCCGCCCAGAACACCAAGTGCATCAGCAATCTCAAGCAGGTCTGCCTGACCGCCCAGATGTATGCCAATGACTACAACGGCGTCTATCAGTACGACCTCTGGCTTGATCCGGGGACCTGGTCTCAGGAGCGTCTTTTCCCAAGCATTTTTGAGAAATACAATGACGACGAATTTGATCTCTCTGCGGGGATCTCGCCCAAGAGATATCCGATCTATTTCTGCCCGCTCGTCGATGCGACGAGTGAAGCACAGTGCTACGGAACTCTTTATGTGAAAGAGAACTCCTTCACCCGCGAAGACCCCGACACCAGCGCCGACTATTGCAATCTGAACAAGGTGAAGAACGCACAGGCGCAGCCCCTTTTCGGAGATGCCCTGACCTCCGGGGCCGCTGTATCGGTGTGGTTCTCGACCCAGGGTGAAAGCGGCACTGGCCCGTTCAACTATCGGCTCTACACCAGCCATGGCAACAAGTTGACGGCGGGCTTTGCCGACGGCCATGCCCTCTCCGCGGAGCCTGGCTCCTTCAAGGACGGCACTTACAAGTACAAGAGCAGCAACTTCATCTACTATACTGCGGACGCCACTGCCAAGGAACTCACCTGGTAATCGACACTTATCAAGCTCCGGTGCCGCTCTCCGCCAGGGGACAGCGCCGGATGCCGTCAGTGTAATTGCATTGAAAAGCAAAAACGACAGGGAAAGCGAGATGATGGCCAAAGTGCGACAGATGGTGTTCTTCCTTTCATTGGCAATCGCGTGGATGCTTTGTCCTCAAATGGCATTCGCCGATTTCCCGTTGGCCTCCTCCGGGAAGGCGCAAACGGAGATTGTCATCGGGGCAGAGCCACATCCTTGCATCGCCTTGGCCGCATCGGAACTTCAGCATTGGGTGCGCGAGATTTCCGGCGCCACCCTGCCCATCGTGGAGACGGCCGGCAACGAGACCGCCTCGCACATCTATCTTGCCATTTCCCCTGAAGCCTTTGCCGCGGACGTGGAGGCGCTCGGCGAGAGCGACGGCTTCGCGGTGCGTCCTTTGGGAAGCGACATCTGGCTGTTCGGCAATTGTCCGCGGGCCGTTCTGCTTGGAGTCTATCGGCTGCTCTTCCGCAACACCGACATCATCTGGGCGCGTCCCACTGCGACCTTCTTCACTCCTGACCCGAATCTGGCCCTGACCGATTTTGACTTCAGGGAGCTTCCGACCCTGGAGAGGCGCGGTACCAGTATGGCGCTGCTGGTGGATGGCGAATTGGAAATCAACGGGTTGTGGGAACTTCACAACGGCTGCAATGTCATTTGCCCGGTGGCCTCCCTTACGCCACGAAATCCCTATCGGGAGTGGATGGCCAAATACGACGGGTGGATGTACGCCTTTGAGGGGCATCCCCTGATGTGGCAGTTTCTGAATCCCGCAAAATACGCCCAGGAGCATCCAGAATATTACGCCCTGGTCAAGGGACAGCGCGTCTTTGATCGCCATCCCTGTTACAGCAACCCGGAGATGTTTGAGACCTTTAAGAAGGAACTGGCAGAGGAACTGGCCAAGGTGCCGGATTTCGTCAAGCGTTTCAATCTTTCCGAAGCCGATCGCAACGACGGCTATTGCGAATGTGAATTGTGCCGCCAGGAAATCGTCCTGGAAGACGGCACCCGTGCCGTTCCCACTCCAGGGACGAATTATTTCCGTTTTTTGAACAAGGCCGCCGCCGTTCTGAACGAACTCCGCCCCGGCGCGTGCTTTGTCTGCCACGCCTATTTTGCCACCGAGCACGCGCCGCAGATTCCCATCGCGGAAAACATCCTCCCTGACTACTGCCCGATCTGGCAGAATATGAAATATCCGCTCTCCGACCCGGAGCACAACTCACACAGTCACGACTGTGTAACCTCTTGGTCTTCAACAAAGAATGGTATCACGCTCTTCTCCTACTACGGACTGGCTCCAGCCTATCCCCGTCCCACGGACCGGACGATGATTGGCGATGTCAATTTCATTATGAAAAACATGCGCTTTCGCGGAATCACTATCATGATTCATCCGGAGACAGGTCCTCACGGCCGTCCCGACGCCTGGGATTTCAACGCCATGAGCTACTGGGTGATGATGAACAGCTGCTGGGCGTTGCCGGAGACGGCGGATGCGATGCGCGAAATCTTCCTTCGGCGGGTCTTTGGTCCCGCGGCGGATGACATGAGCCGTTTTTATGCGCTGACCGAGGAGTTTTACCGGAGTTCTCCGGGCGCATCCACATTTCAGGATACGGCCGACACCCTTTGGGAGCAGTGCGTCTTCAAGCCAGGTCTGACCGATGCCTGCATCGAAGCCCTGGAGAACGCCAGAGCCAAAGTGGATGACGACCTCCGGAAACAGTGGATCAGCCGGATGATCGACACCATCAAGCTCAACAAAGAGATTTCCAGTTATCAGGTTTACGCCGTGAAAGCCGACCGCGTGGATTTTGACCCCGATTTCGCCACTGGCGCATGGGCCGACGCGCCGAAAGCCAACCGATTCAGCACCAAATACGATGGCCAGGGGGTGGTAAGCTCGCTCCATGATTCGGACAAGTACTTCGCCAAATTCCTCTATGACGACGAAAACCTCTATGCGGCGTTCCGCATGGAGGCGGACAAGGACTACAACCCCAGCGGAGAGGTACTGGAACGGGACAAGATGCGTTCTCCCACCTACAGTGTGCTGCTCCAGGTCGCCTCCTCGAAATCGGTCCCCCGCGAGGTCTGGGTGGATGTCAATGGCAACTACAGCGACATGATTTATCAGGATCCCTGGGACAAGTGGAACGCGGAGGGCATCAAGATTGACAATCAAGTCAGCGGCAAGGTCTGGAGCCTGATGATCACCATCCCCCTGAAATCCTTTGCCATCGACATCCAGGCGGATGACACGACCCTGCGATTTGAGATTGACAGGAATTACACGCTGAGCATGGCGCACGGCGATCCGGTGGGCTGGCCGCATCTCAATTTTATTGAAAAGTAACTGCGTCAGATGGTGCTTGAGAGGCTGCCGCTGGACTATGACGGCAGGGTCGTTGAAAGAGAAATCGTTGAGCAAGAGCAAGATGCGCATCACAGGGACCTTTCTGGATGAGATTAGCCATGACATCCCCCATCAGAACTGGGGCGAAGATGAGTGGCGCAAGGACTTCGGCGCAATGCGGGCGGCGGGCATCCATACGGTGATTCTCATCCGCTGCGGGCACCGGCGCTGGATGACCTTCCCCTCCAAGGTCTTGCAGGCCAAGGCTGACGGCTTTGAGCCACCCGTCGATCTGGTGCGGATGTTCCTCTCGCTGTCGGAGGAGTTCGGCATGGACTTCTATTGCGGCACCTACGATTCCGGCCATCCGTGGTGGGAGCCGGACTACCAGGTCGTCCCCGAGGTCGCGCTCATGCGTGAGGTGTGCGACGAACTCATCGACCGCTATGGCGACTGCCCTGCGTTCAAGGGCTGGTATTTGTCTCAGGAGATTGCGGGCTCCAATCCCGCTGCGGTCGCGTGCTACCAGGCCTTGGGCGCGCATCTGAAGGCGCGCATCCCCGGCAGCAGAATCATGATCTCCCCCGGCATGAAGGGTGCGAAGGCGTATGACGCGAACATGAAGAAACTCGGCAAGACCATCGCGCCGGAACTCCACGAGGCCGAATGGGACGAAATCATGAAGCGCATCCAGGGCACTGTGGACATCATCGCGTTCCAGGACGGACATGTGGAGATCGAACTGCTGCCCGTCTTTCTGGAGATCAACAACCGCCTGGCAAGGAAATACGGAATGGAGTGCTGGACCAACAGCGAGAGCTTCGACCGGGACATGCCCATCGACTTTCTGCCGGTCAAATGGGAGAAACTCTGGCTCAAGCTAAAGGCCGCCGAAAAGGCCGGCATCACCAATGCCATCACCTTCGAGTTCTCTCATTTCATGAGTCCGCACTCCATGTATCCGTCCGCCAGGGGGCTTTTCGACCGCTACTGCGAATACGCCGGCCTGCCGGCCAGGGCGAAGGATTTCAGACTCTATTGAGCGGGGAAACCGCAGGCCATGACAGCGCCATTGCCATTCGAGGTCATTTTCTCCAGCCCGGACGGCACGGAGAGCCGGATTGCCTCCTGGACACAAGCGGGCGGCGTTCGTTATCCCATCTGGAATGGCCGTGATGCGGTGCACACGGCTGTCGTCGTCTCCGTCAGGGACAATCTGGACGACAGCTATGTCATCAAGGTCATGAATTGCGGAGACGCCTCGGTTTCCGGCTGGTGGGGTGTTCGGCGGAAATGGCGCTACACGCCCCGAAGCTACACGCTGGTGCCGGGCGTCTTCTACAACGGGAATCAGCAGGAATGGCCGAACGGCCTTCCCGTCTTGGATTTGCCGGAATCTCCCGTTTACAAGTTGCCCCTTTCCGCCGCTTCGATGCCGGCTGTCCTGTATGGTGATTTTGAAGGGGATGGCGGCTTCACATGGCTGGTGTCGCCATGCTCCATTGCCGGCTACAACGGCGTGGAGTTCGATGGCGCGGCAGAGACCATGACCATTTGGATGCCCGCCAAGGAAGACCGGGTTTACCGTTACGGAAGCCCAGAAGACTATGGCAGGGAGCCTTGCACGCTCCAGCCTCACCAGGCGCTTTCGCTTCTGCTGACGATGAAGAGATTGCAAGCCACGGGGCCGACGGATGTCTTCGATGCCTGCTGGCGCGAGCGGACTCAGCTCCGCGTCGGCTTCCCACAATTCTCTTCTCCCGCAAAGATGAGCCTGCGCGAGGCGGCGGAGCTGGTCGGGCATTGGATGATGGAACGGCATTTTGTGCGTGGCGACCACGGAGAACCCATGATGCTGAATGCGTTCATGGACATCGGGCGGGCCAATGGTCCGGTTAGGGAGAAAGCGGAGTGGAATGTCATGATCGGGTGGTGTTCCGGCCCCATGACCGCCTTGCCGTTTCTGAAACTCAATGGCGCCACTGCCCAAGCCGCCACGGAATACCTCGATTTCCTCTGCTACGATGGCTTCTTCCCGTCGGGACTGAAGAAACCAATCTTCGACGGGAGCCGATGGATTGACCTTTCGGAACGTCCCGAATATTCGGCCTATGAGCATGTCCGTCTCTACGGCGATTTCGCCTATTATCTGGGACGATGCATCCGTTTTGAGGCGTCGCAGGGAAAACGACATCCAGAATGGGAACGCGTTTTCTCAAGCCATCTGGCCATCTTCAGCGACATCTGGCGGCGCAATGGCGACTTCGGGATGCTCTGGTCAACCGACACCATAGTTCCGCAACTCCGGCGAGACGGCACGGCGGCGGGGGCGTTCCCGTTTCTGGCGCTGGCGGAGGGACTTCGCCATCATCCAAATGACCAGCTCCTGCGGCGAATTCTGCCCGAAATCGCGCAGGCGTATGCGAAGCGTGTACTGAAGACCGGTCGCAGCAACGGCGGGCCGCTGGACATCCAGGAGGCCGACGACTCGGAGAGCATCGCCGCCCTTGCCGACGCATATATCGCATGCTACGAACTTATTGGGGATGAGGGTTATCTGGAATATGCCCTTCAGGCGGCGAAGCTCTTTGCCAGTTGGGTGATGGCCTATCGGCCCGTCTTTCCGCCGGCCTCCGCTTTGGCCGAGCTGGACGTCTCCGGCGGCGTCATCGCCAATGTGCAGAACCGGCACGTGGGGCCAGGCATCTGCACGAACTCCGGGGCCTTCCTGAAAAAACTGGCGCGGTATGCCCATGAGCCACGCTGGGAGGCGCTTCAGCGCCAAATCGTCAAAGCCGCGATTAATTGCATCTGCATGGACGAAAGGGAGTTCCCCGGCATGGGGTTTGACGGCATGGCGCCATTCGTGGCGGGGATGGTCAGCGAGCAGATCAACGTCTCCGATGCCCTGAACTTCGCGGGAGAGAGCTGGAGCGTCAGCGCCAGCTGGCCCGCGACGGCACTTCTGCTCTATTGGTTTGACCATGATTCGGAAGAGGAGCCCAGCGAACCATGACGGAACGCATTGTCAACATCATCAATTTCATCCGGGGCATCGACGAGCGTGGCGACTACGACCTCGTCACGCCGGTGGTCAAGGAGGCCGAACTCATTCGGCGTTTCGGCTTTCCCGCCACCTGGCTTCTGCAATATGACGCGCTGGTGACGGGACCATACATGGACTGCCTCAAACGGCATCATGCGCCCAACATCGAATACGGCATCTGGCTGGAGATGGACCGCTATCTCGTGGAGGCGGCCGGTCTCCAGTGGAAAGGGCGGCTTACCTGGGACTACCATGCAAACTGCGCATTCTCCTTGGGATACACGCGGGAGGAACGCCGTCGGCTGTGCGACGAGTTCGTGGCGGCCTTTGCTCGCGTGTTCGGTCATCCCCCGAAAGTCATGGGCTCCTGGTGCTTCGATGCGTTCACCCTGCAATATCTCCACGAGAGACATGGCGTCATCGGCGCCTGCATCTGCAAGGACCAGCAGGGCACGGACGGCTATACGCTGCGCGGAGGCTATTTCGCCAACGCCTACTATCCAAGCGTACGAAACGCCTATATGCCCGCCCAGACAACCACAAAACAGATTCCCGTACCCGTCTTCCGGATGCTTGGCAGCGACCCGCTCCACCAGTATGACTGCGAACAGGAGGATGGCTTCCAACTCGTGACCTCCCTGGAGCCGGTTTACAAACACGCCGGCGGGAACCCGAAATGGGTGGACTGGTTCCTCAAGGAGACCTTCACGCGACCCGCTCTCGCCATGGCGTACGCGCAGATGGGGCAGGAGAACTCCTTCTCCGCCGACCAGATCTTTCCCGCACTGGAAATGCAGTTCGAGAAAGTCAAGACCCTGCGCGACAAGAATTTGCTGAAGATAGAGACGCTTGGGGAAAGCGCATCCGCATTCCGCTCGTGTCACCATCTCACGCCACCAACGGCCGTGACGACGCTTTCCGATTGGCGCACCCCGGAGAGTGCCGGTGTCTGGTATCTGTGTCGCAACTACCGACTTAACCTCTTCCAGACGCCGGAGGGACGCCTCAGCGTCAGAAGCTGGAATCTCTTCGACGAGAATTTCCCCGAACGCAACGAGTCGGAGCCGCTTCGCGGTCCGTCCTGCGTCCTCGAAACATTGCCCCTCTGGGACTCTTTTGCCTGGCAGGGGGCGTTCTTCGGCATTCACGACTCGCATGGTAGTATTTCTGCCGTGGAGGAAGTCGGGGCGGAAGAACTGTCGGTGCGCTGGCAGTCATCCAAGGACAGTTGTACCTGGCTGATGAGCCCGGACGGCATCAGGGTGACGTTCGATTCCGATGGTTCATGCCTGACCATGGAGCTGACGGATGTCATGGATGCAGAGGTCATCTTGCTGTCCGCCAAGGAAATCCGGCTGAAGTACCGAGGCTGGACATACCGTATCGTCCTCTCGGCAGGGGAACTGGGGCACCGTGGCGACACCGTGGTCTTCCAACCCGAGCAGAACCTCCTGGAGTTCCATGCCGAGACCGCGATGTAATCTCATTTCAATGACACATTTTCCCGCGCTCGCGGGAAAAGTTTTCAAGGCAAGTTAACGATAAAAACCTCCAACAAAACCATACGACAAGGAAAGACCAGTAACTATGATTCGAGATCTAGGCGTTCAGCTTTACTCTCTCCGCACCGAAGCGGAGAAGGATTTTCCGGCCACTCTGCGTTTTGTCGTGGAAACCGGCTACAAGGCCGTGGAACCCGCCGGCTTCTGGAATCTCACCCCCCGCGAGTTTAAAAAGACCTGCGATGACCTCGGCCTGCGGATTGTCTCCAGCCATGAGCCGTCCGCCCGCCGCGTCGAGGACGTGCCCGCCGTCGTGGAGACGCTGGGCGAACTTGGACTCCGCACGGCGGTCTGCGGCTTCGGGGCGGACCACTTCAAGGACCTTGACGCGATCAAACGCACCGCCGAACTCGTCAACGCCTTGCAGGAGGCCTTCGCCCGACAGGGCGTGACGCTCATCCAGCACAACCACTTCTTCGAGTTCGATCGCATCGACGGAGAACTCAAATATTCCATCTACGCACGGCTTTGCCCAAAGGTCAAATTCCAGCTGGACGCCTTCTGGAGTTCGAATTTTGGCAAGAACGACCCCGTGGAGATGGTCAAACTCTTCGCTCCCCGCATGGCCTCCTTGCACCTCAAGGACGGCAATCAGGCGACCAGCCTGGATGATCTGAAACTCTTCCCGCTCGGAACTGGCGTCATGGACATCCCCGCGCTTGTCGCGGCCACTCCTGAGACCGTGGACACCATCATCGTGGAGCTCGACACCTGTGTTATCGACATGCGCGAGGCTTTCCGTCAAAGTTATCGCTACATGACGGAGCATGGCCTTGGTGTCGGAAATGTCTGAAGGAAAAACGATTATGGAGCGGACACGCATAGGAATCATCGGCTGCGGCATGATCAGCGACACGTATCTCGCGGCCGCAAGGCGTTTCCCCATGCTTGAGGTGGTGGGATGTGCGGATTTGAACACGGCGCTCGCCGAGGAAAAGGGAAGAAAACACGGCGTCAAGGCCGTCACTGTCGAGGCGTTGCTTTCGGATTCATCCATCGAGCTAGTGGTCAATCTCACGCCGCCCAAAGCGCACAGCGCTGTTGACAAGGCCATCCTGAATGCGGGAAAACACGCCTACAGCGAGAAGCCGCTCGGCGTTGACCTTGCCGATGCGGAGGAGGTGCTCCGCCTAGCAGAAGAACGTCACCTCGCGTTTGGCTGCGCTCCGGACACCTTCATGGGGGGCGGACAGCAGACCGCACGCAAGCTCATCGACGACGGATGTATCGGAAAGCCCATCGCCGGACTGGCAATCGACATGAGTCGCGGTCCGGAGACCTGGATTCATGCGCCGTCCTTCTATGATGTTGGCGCGGGGCCGATGCTCGACATCGGACCATATTTTGTGACCTGCCTGGTCAATCTGCTCGGTCCCATCGAGAGCGTGACTGCCGTCACTGGAAAGGGCGCGGCCACCCGTGTCGGCGGACCGGACACCGTGCCACATGTGTATCCGGTGAACGTCGATACCCACCAGACCGGCGTCCTCAAGTTCGTCAACGGGACGCTCGTAACCATGGTTCAGAGTTTCGAGGTACATGCCCATACCCACGCGCCGCTGGAAATCTACGGCTCAGAGGGCTCCATCGCCTTGCCGAATCCCAACATATTCGGTGGCCCCGTCAAGGTATTCCGTCCTGACCAGGGCAACGAGTGGAGGGAGATGGCGCTCTCGCACGGCTATTGCGAGAACTCCCGCAGCGTTGGTGTGGCCGATATGGTGATGGCCCTACGTGAAAAACGCCCGCACCGCGCCTCTGGGGCACTCGCCTACCATGTCCTGGAGGTGATGCTTGCCTTCTGCGAGTCAAGCCGACAGGGCAGAGCCGTCGAGATTAAAAGCCGCTGCGAACGGCCCGCGCCGCTCCCGTTGGGGCTGCGCGATGGCGAAATTTGAGACCAGAGACCTGAAGGCCTGACGTCCGACGTCCCGCCCCGACGTCCGACGTCCCGCCCTGTCGTCCGACGCCCCGTCCTGACTTGCGGGACCAGAGTCCTGAGTCCAGAGACCTGAGGTCCAGAGACCTGAGGTCCAGAGACCTGAAGGCCTGCCGTCCGACGCCCCGCCCTGACGTCCGACGTCTGCCGTCCGACGCCCCGCCCTGTTTTTGATGCCGCGATATTTGTGTTCTTGACTTGAAATATACTCCCTAAGGAGTATAGTATTGTAGAATACATTTGGGGACGATCAAATGAAGAAAACACTTTATCATGGTTCGGAACAACGACTGGAGCATCCCTACTATGGGGGCGGCAAGGCATACAACGACTACGGGATGGGCTTCTATTGCACCGAACACAAGGCGATGGCCGGCGAATGGGCGGTCGGGCAGACACACGATGGCTATATCAATGCATACGAAATCGAGTGCGACGGCCTGAAACTCCTTAATCTCAATGCAAATGAGTTCTGCATTCTGCATTGGCTGACAATCCTGCTGGAGAACCGAACCTTTGACTTGACTTATGCACTGGCCCGCGAGGCGCGGGATTATCTGCTGAAGAACTTCACCGTGGATTATGCAGGGACCGATATCATCGTCGGTTATCGTGCGGATGACAGTTACTTCGCATTTGCACAGGATTTTCTGTCTGGAGCCATTTCATATCGGCAACTTTGCCATGCGATGCGTCTCGGAAAACTCGGGAATCAGTTTGTGCCGAAGAGTCCCCTGGCTTTTGAACGGCTGCGTTTCGTGATGGCGGAGCCGGCTCGACGAGAGGAATGGTATTTCTTGCGGTCACGGCGGGATACATCGGCACGACAGGAGTATTTCGCATCCCGTAGCCAGCGTCGGCGACCGGACGACTTGTTCATCATCCAACTTCTTGACGAGGGGGTACTTCCCGATGATCCACGCTTACGCTGAAAACTATCTCTCCCACGCCAGAAACAATTTGGGGCGGATGCTGGATGTGGGGGTGAATCACCTCCACTGTCCGTTGAAGGAGTTTTACCAGCGCTTCCTGGCAACATCGCTTTCCCTTCGTTTTGCCACTGGTGAACCCAACGCATTGGTTGGCCATTCGGGCATTGAACTGGCCTTTGAGGTATTGCCGGAGACCCTGTTGAATGACCCTGCAAGTCATCGACACATGCTGTTGGTGGAGCACTCGCCGGAGTATTGGACTGGCTGGGCGCTGGCCTATTATCAATGGCTACGAAACTGGTCGTTCCAGGAAATCGACGGCTTTGCGCCCATCGAACGGGTCCGGGAACTCTATCATCCCTATCACGAGATGGATATCATGCACTTTGTGGAGGTGTTGGATGGGTGGTATCACGCAAAATGCCACGCGAGCCGCCTGAAGAGCGCACGCATTGCCTCACACCTGAGTCAGTCCCAACTGGCGACAATCAGCGGGGTGCCGTTACGCACTATCCAGCAGTATGAACAGCGACAAAAGCATATCAATGCGGCCCGAGCGGATGCCGTACTCGCCCTGGCGAAGGCATTGCATTGCGACCCCAGCCAACTTCTGGAACCCAATGCGTAATTTGGGTCCGCCGTCCGCCGTCCCGCCCTGACTTGCGGGACCAGAGTCCTGAGTCCAGAGACCTGACGAGGGGACCAGAGACCTGAGGTCCAGAGACCTGAAGGCCTGCCGTCCGACGTCTGCCGTCCGACGCCCCGCCTTGACGTCCGAGGTTTGACTTACCAAGAATATTCGGCTTGGGCGGAATGATTCCCCTTTTATTCATTATATTAACGGGTTAGCGCAAATGCGGTGACAATAATCGTTTTTCCCGTTAACTCATGATGAACAAGATTCTCCTTTGGCCGAACAAGCCCGAAATTACCACCCCGGCGGGTGGGCCGTCTATCACCTGTTTCCTGCATGACGAACCGTCGTCGGACGGGCTGCCGCGTCCCGCGATGCTGGTTGTTCCAGGTGGCGGCTACCACATGGTCTGCGAACCCACCGAGGGCACGCCGATTGCGCGGCATTTCATGCAACTGGGCTACAACTGCTTCGTATTGGACTACCGCGTCTATCCCGATGGCATCTTCCCGAACTGCGTGGCGGATGCCGCGCGCGCGGTGAAGCTCATCCGCGCGAACGCCAAGCAATTCGGCATTGATCCGCACCGCGTGGCGGCGGTGGGCTTCTCGGCGGGCGGACACCTCGTCGCCTGCCTGGGCACAGGCATCGTGGACGAAGTGGATGCCTCCGTCGGAGATGACGCCGATGGCCAGTCCGCCCGCCTGGACGGAATGATCCTCTGCTACCCCGTGACCTCATTCCAGAAAAAAGATGGTCATTTGGAGTCCGGCGAGGGATTCCTCGGAGCCAAGGTCGCTGAACTGGACGAGCGGTACAACCCCGCCAATCGCCTGGACGAGAAGACCCCGCCGACTTTCCTCTGGCACACGGTGACCGACCAGGTCGTGCCCGTCGAGGGCTCCATCGCCATGATGCACGCGTTGGCGGACAAGGGTGTGCTTTTCTCCTTCCACCTCTTCCCCTTCGGCGACCACGGGATGCTTCTGGCCAAACAAACCGACGCCGAGGCCTGGCCGGAACTTGCCACCAAGTTCCTCCAGGCTACCTGGAAAAAACGCACTATCTCCCACGAAGAGTTCTGGCATTGCTATTTCCATCCCACCCAGATTGAACTGGAAAAGCAAGCAGGGCTACTGGATGGCTAACGCGGCCAAAGTGGCGCGACTTTGTTCAACTTCTTGAATATAAATGACTTATGGAAATACATGACGACCAGTTCTTTTTTGGTGGCGTAAGTGCCGTTGAACTTGCGAAGACCTACGGCACGCCGCTGTATGTCTATGAAGAGGAGCGCATCCGGGAGAATTTCCGGCGTGCGCTGAAGGCCTTCCAGAAGTACTACGCGGACTTCCGGTTCTTCTATGCCATCAAGGCGAACAACAACCTCGCCATCGCAAATATCCTGCGTCAGGAGGGCGCCGGCATCGACGCGGCATCCGTGAACGAGATTCTGCTGGCCAAGCAGCTCGGTCTGGGCGGCGAGGATGTGATGTTCTCCGGCAATTTCCTCTCCGACGACGACATCCGCCAGGGACTTGAGTCCGGCGTGATCTTCAATCTCGACGACCCGAGCCTGCTTCCGCGCGTTCTCCGATACGGCAAGCCGGAGCTGCTGGCTTTCCGTGTGAACCCCGGCTACGGCGAATGCGAGGTCGGGTCGTTTGTCTGCAATGCTGGTCCGGACGCGAAGTTCGGCGTGCATCCCGACCAGGTACTGGACGCCTATCGCGCCGCCAAGGCCGCTGGCATCAAGCGCTTCGGTGCGCACATGATGCCTGGCTCCTCCATCCGCAATCCAGAGTATTTCGGTTTCATCACGGGACTGATTATGGACATCATCGGCAAGGTCAGCCGGGAATTGTCCATCGACTTCGAGTTCATTGACTTGGGCGGCGGACTTGGCATCCCCTACCGCCACGAGGACGCCGTGCTGGACATCGACGCCGCGGCCGCCAAGGTCGCCAAGGTCTTCAAAGAGAAGATTGCGGAATACGGCATGAAGCCCCCGCGTCTGATGATGGAGCCCGCGCGCTACTTCGTGGGCGACGCCGGATACATCATCGGCACGGTGCATACCATCAAGGATTCCTACAAGCGCATCATCGGCACGGACATCGGAATGAATGTCCTGGCGCGTCCTGCGCTCTACGGTGCCTACCACCACATCTATGTGAACGGCCGCGAGCGCGACCACCGCAAACCCGTCGGCCTGTGCGGACAGCTCTGCGAGAACACCGACTTCTGGGTGCATGACCGCCCGCTCTCCGAGAATACCACTTTGGGAGATCTGGTGATTGTCGAGAATGCCGGCGCCTACGGCTTCGGTATGAGTTACCAGTACAACGGACGGCTCCGTCCCGCCGAAGTCCTGGTCAAGGACGGTAAGTCCTGGCTGATTCGTGACCGCGAGACCTACGACGACATGGTCCGCCATGTCCATGTCCCGGATCACTTGAAGTGATCGTCATCAAATGGGATTAGAGAATTTTCAGGACAAGTCATCGCTGACGCCAGAGCCGCTGAAAGCGTATTTAGTGGGCTTTTTGCATTCGGGAGACGAGCCGTTTCAGACCGAGAGTCTGCTTGCCGAACTGGCGGAGCTGTGTTCCACGTGCGGAATGGTGGTGGTCGGGGCGGAAATCGCGAAAATCCGTGCCATCGACCCGGGAACGATTCTGGGGAAGGGCAAGCTCGCAGATGTGCTGGAGACCGCCGAACGTCTTGGTGCGGATGTGGTGGTTACCGATGATGTCCTCTCGCCCTCTCAGCAACGCAATTGGGAGAAGCGCACCAAACTGGCAGTCATCGACCGACAGGAGGTCATCTTGGACATCTTTGCCGCTCGGGCGCAGACGCGCGAGGCACGCTTGCAGGTGGAGCTGGCAAAGGCAAACTACGACTTGCCGCGGCTGGTGCGCAAGTGGGGGCACCTGAACCGCCAGCGTGGCGCGGCGGGCGGTCGCGGCGGTCGTGCGCAGGGCGAACAGCAGTTGGAGCTGGACTCCCGTCAGGTTCGTGCAAAGATTCAGAAGTTGAATGACGAGCTGGCGGAGGTTCGCAAGCAGCGCGGCGTCCAGCGCAGCGCGCGGCTGGTCAAGCCGGTGCCCGTGATTGCAATCGTGGGTTACACGAACGCCGGGAAGTCGTCGTTGCTGAACCGCCTGACCAATGCCGAGGTGCTGGTGGAGAACAAGCTCTTCGCCACGCTCGATCCCACCGTGAGACGTTTCGCTTTGCCAGGTGGTCAGGAGGTCTTGCTGGCGGACACCGTTGGTTTCGTGCGAAAGCTGCCGCACTTGCTGATTGACGCCTTCAAGTCCACGCTGGAGGAGACCAAGTTGGCTGACTACATCTTGGAAGTGCTGGACGCCAATGATCCGAATCTGACCGAGCACCACGATACCACGCAGGAGGTCCTGGCGCAGATTGGCGTGGGGCCCAAGCCTGCGCTGATGGTCTTCAACAAGTGGGATTTGCTTGATGCGGAAGAGAAGGCCGCATTGCGCTTCAAGTATCCCGAGGCGTTGGCGATTTCCGTCAAGACAGGCGAGGGCGTGCCGACGCTGGTGAACCGCATCGCCCTGCGGGTCAAGGCGCTGATGCCGTTTCGCAGTTACTGTTTCCCGCATAGCGCATACACCGAATTGGCGCAACTGCGGAAGTACTGCTTCATTGAAAAGGAGGAGTTCTTGGAGGATGGCGTGCATGTCGAGGCGCGTGTTCCACTTAGCCACCTCAGCCGCTGGGATGCCTTTCTGGAACCAGTGCAGAAGCCACCATTGCCTTAGCCGCCCGAATCCCTGCGGTTTCCGCGCCGCGACCCTACAATTCTACGGGAGCTGCGCCCCCGAACCCCCGCCCCCTCATTCCTCATTCCTCATTCCTCATGGGCATCATCAAGATACTTCCAGCCGAAGTCGCCGGGCGCATCGCCGCCGGCGAGGTCATCGAGCGACCGGCCTCCGTCATCAAAGAGCTGGTCGAGAACTCGATTGACGCAGGTGCCACGCGCATCCGTGTGGTGACGGAGCAGGGTGGCCAGAAGCTGATGCAGGTGGTGGACAATGGTCGGGGGATGGACCGCGAGGATGCGATTATGTGCCTCTCCGCACACGCTACCAGCAAGATATCACGCGAGGGCGATGTCGGTCAGATTGTGACTTTGGGCTTCCGCGGCGAGGCACTGCCGTCGATTTCCAGCGTCTCGCGTTTCGAGATGCAGACGCGTCAGCCGGAGTCGCTCACGGGCACGGAGGTCATTGTCAACAACGGCGTGATTCAGGATGTGCGAGACTGCGGTTGCGCCCCAGGCACCAGCATCAAGGTCGCCTGGCTCTTCGGCAATCTCCCTGCCCGCCGGAAGTTCCTCAAAGGCCCTGCGACGGAAGACGACCATATCCAGGAGATGATTCTGCTCTTGGCGCTCTCTCGACCGGATATCGCCTTCGAGTTGGTCCAAAACGGTCGGTCGGTCATCCGTGTGCCCGCTTCCAACGACTTGGGAACGCGAATCCAGTTGCTATTGGGAGCGGATGCCTTTGCCGCGATGCTTCCCGTGAATTACGTCGAGGATGGCATTCAGGTGCGCGGCTTCATCAGCAAGCCTGGCTTCACCCGAAGCAACCGTCGCGACCAGCGTGTAGTAATCAATGGCCGTGCCGCCTCGGCGGAGACGGTCTTTTTTGCCATCCGCGAGGCATACGATGCGCTGGTGATGAAGGGCCGCTACCCCGGTGTGGTTCTCTATCTGGATTTGGCGCCGGAGCGCGTGGATGTGAATGTCCACCCTGCCAAACGCGAGGTGCGTTTCCGAGAGCCGATGCGTGTGGCGAAGGTTGTTGGGACGGCCTTGCGCAATGCATTGCGTAATCTGGCGGGACTGGATTCATTGTCGTGGGATGAAACGCAAAATCCTTTTGGCGACCCGCAAGTGCAACCGGTATCGGACAATGAGTCGCCCACCTTGACCGATACCACGCCGAAGGCGGATGCACTATCGCCAAATCCGATTGAACCGCAAGAAGTTGTTCCTCCGTTAGTGGCGACTCCTGCACCGATTGTTTTCCAGCCAATTCAGAGTCCGTTACCCTTTGCGCCGACCGTGAGCCAGCCGCCAGTTCATTCGGAGGCGGAGAGTGGGTCGCCACATGCGGGGGTATCGGATTGGAAGATGGTTCAGCCTCAGACTGTGGAGGCTGCTTTGCCGGACGGCATCCGTCTGCTTGGTCCTTTGCATCAGGGCTATCTGCTTGCCGAAGGGCGTGAAGGGCTGATTGTGGTGAATGTCCGCGCCGCCTCCCAGCGAATCCTCTTTGAGCGCATGCTGGCGAATCTGAAACAAAAGAAGGTCAACCAGCAGCCGTTGCTGATTCCCGTGACCATCAACCTGGCGGTGGATGAGGCGCGGCTGCTCGCTCGGCAACTGGAGCACTTTGCCTCGTTGGGATACACGATTGAGGAATTCGGAGGAAACGCCTTTGTAATCACCGCAGTGCCGGCGAACCTCCCGGACAGCGACCTGGGAACCGCGATGCGAGACATCCTCAGCGATTTGCGGAGGGACACGGTGACCAACCGCCAGAGTGCGATGCACCTGGCGCAGACCGCGAGCCGTCATGCCGTGCGCGTGAAACAGGAACTCTCGCCGATGGAACAGCAGACACTCTTGCGTGACCTGCTGAAATGCGAAATGCCATACGCGGATGCCTCCGGACTGCCCACGATGGTGCATATCACCTATTCCGAACTCCAGAAGCGCTTCAAGTCATAAAAAAGCCGCGGCTTGGAAACCGCGGCTGTCATGCATATTGTTATTGTGTGCTGAGAGAATCAGGGAAGATCGCCGCCCAGCGGATACCAGCGGGCGTTGCTTGTGTTATCGCATTGGTCGAAAGGAGGCAGCTTGTACGGATTCTTTTCCGCAGTGTAGAGTTTGTTTTGCAGGCCTCCGCAGTTGGTCTTGAGGTTTGTGATATGTCCATCTGCGAAAGCCATGTTGGCGCTGTCAGAGTGACGGCCGTCCAATGCACCGTTGTCATTGTCAGGGAAGGCATGGCTGAGAACCAAATAACCGCTTAAATTGTCGCCGGAGGTGCGGTAGTAGGCGTCGGCCAAGTAGT
Source organism: Victivallales bacterium (assembly GCA_017617415.1). GTDB lineage: Bacteria > Verrucomicrobiota > Lentisphaeria > Oligosphaerales > Oligosphaeraceae > RGIG1601. Next base: position 77,050 of record JAFZWH010000013.1, read on the forward strand.
AGTAATTGGAGGGGCGGCGAATCTTGTCCAGCCGGTCTCTGACAAGGGTGTTGTTGTCATTGAGTCCGAAGTGGACATACTGTAGTTTCGCGTTCCAGTAGTCGTCTTGGGAAATGCCGTTGAGGTCCGCCTCTGTGGTATGGAGAGCAGGGCACAGGAACATCTTAAGACTGAGACCGTTCTTTTGCCTGAGCAGACCAGGCCAACGCAGATATGCGTCAGTGCCGGCAGACGGGACAGCCACCTGGTAGTTGGTGGGCGGCGCGACACCGTCATTGCTGTCGGCGTACATTATCAAAGTGAGCGTGATTTGCTTCAGATTATTGAGGCACGAAGTTGTCCGCGCCTTCTCGCGTGCCTTAGAGAGAGCGGGGAGGAGCAGTCCCGCCAGAATCGCGATAATGGCGATGACGACCAGCAGTTCAATCAAGGTGAAGGATTTGCGCATTTTCATTTTTTTGGGGGAGAAAAGTGATGTGGAAACATGGCGAATTGTTATAATTTACCACATCATTTGAATTTATATGGCATAACGGAGCAAATTTCGGCCATTTAAGCTATTCTGCCTTTACGGCAAGACGCGTCTCTTCATCGATTTGCGCCGGAACGATGCCCCGATATCGGATTTCGACGGCGTATTGGTCGGCAATGGCCTGGGCGAGTCGGTTGAGAATGCAGGCGTCCATGCGGGTGATGGGCTTCTCCTCAGGCAGATAGGGCCAGGCGGCCGGGGCCAGCATCAGTAGATTGCCCTTCGCGCATTGGTCAAAGAGCCGACCACCAGGCTTGCCGAGGGTGCTGAAGCCCTTGTTTGCCAGTACAATAACTTTGTAGCCAGCCTGGCAGGCCTGACGGACGATCTCCTTTTCGCCATGGCTGATGCATGGTGACACCAGTACCGCGCCGTGAGCGGCGGTTCCAAGCAGACCGGCGAGCTTTTCCTGGAAATCCGGCGTGCACATAGCCGGCGGGGCGTCTTTGAGCAGGGTGCCGTCGAAGGTGCGCTGATAGGCGAAATGGCTCCGGGAGCATTGGACCTGCAGGCGGGTTGGCGCTTCCAGCAGGTGCTGATTGCCGATGGCGGAGAAGTGGGCGGTGACTTCAGAGCCGAGGCGTAGCCGAACTGGCAGGTCGCGGAGGAGAGTGAAGCACTCCGGATGGACGCGCTTTTCCCAGAGCCGGCGCGGATTGGCGCGCAGATAGGCCAGGGCATTGGCGACTGCCGTATCATCGAAGAGAATATTATCCACATAGCCGGGGGAGAATAAGGGACCCGCGCTTGGCAGCGCGGGCGCACAATCCCCTGCCAAGCCGGGGGCTTCCCAATAGATTTTCGAGCAGCCGCCTTTGAAACCGCGAAGGGCGATGCCCAGCGGCTTGGCAAGGCGCCGAAATGCCCGCAACACGAAATGCAGGTGTTCGGGCATCAGCTGGTAGCCAAGCACTTCAAGGCCAGGCGAGAATTCCGGGATACGCAATAGATGCGCTTCTATGCGTTGCCCCAGTTCGGTTAACGCGATGTGCGCATCGGCCGCGCAGGTTCCCGCCAGTTGCCCCAGAAGGGGAATTCGGCGGTTTTTCTGCGTAAGTGTAATCAAGTATGCGCCCAGTCCGCTATAATCCCAGTTGTGGCAGCGCCGCCCCATCTGATGGATGGTATTGCGGATCCAGGCGCCCAGTTCTTCATCGTAGTGCCATTGGCTGGTAGGGGAATTCGGCATGGTTTTAAGCCCCGGGCTATAAAGAGCCCGGGCGGGGGGAAGACCCGCGCTTTGCAGCGCGGGCGCACAAGTGGCGGCGGTACGATGTGCGGGGGTGCATGTGCGCCCCGGCGGGGGAAGACCCGCGCTTTTGCGCGGGCGCACAAGTGGCGGTACGGTGTGCGGGGGGTGCATGTGCGCCCCGGCTGCAAGCCGGGGGCTTCTTACATCCCGGTTGGCACATCCAGCCATTCTACTGGCAAGTCGGGGAATTTCAGCCGTACGGCGTTCATCACCGCCTTGGGACCGGTGGTCTCGGTGGCGTAGTGCCCAGCAATAATGACTGAAATGCCCAGTTCCTTGGCGGTGTGGTAGCGTTGGTGGAGCATCTCGCCAGTCAGAAAGGCATCTACGGGGAGGGCGGCCGCCTCCTCAATCGAGTCATCTCCTCCGCCGGAGACAATGGCGATGGAGCGGATGGGTTTTCCGCCGCGATTGTCAAGGATACGACAGGCAGTGGGTAGGGCCTTGTTTAGTTTCTCCGCAATGGCTTCCAGCGTGGTCGGCTCGGCATAATTGCCATAATAACCGATTTGAAGTCCGTGATATTCTGCGAACGGATGGCGCAACTCTGGTGAAAGTCCCACCAAGGCGGCGAGTTGCGCGTTATTCCCGACAGTCTTTTGGGCATCCAGCGGCAAATGCACCGCATAGAGGGAGATGCCATGGTTCAGAAGCGTCCGAAGACGATTGGCGTGGATGCCCGTGATGTATGGCAGGCCGCCGCCCCAGCTGAGACCATGGTGGCAGAAGAGGAAGTCCGCGCCCGACTGTGCCGCTCGCTCGAAGGTCTCCAGGCATGCATCCACGGCAAAAGCTGCCTTGCGGATGGTGGCATTGCCATCGACTTGCAGGCCGTTGTTGGAGTAGTCTTGAACGGAGTAGTCAGCGAAAAGACCATCCAGAAAACTCGTGAGTTGTTTTAGTAAAAGCATAATTGACTGTTAATGAATGAGATGAGTTGTATTTTTTTGACTTCTTGTAGGGTCGCTTTGGGCTGAAGTCGCCATTGTCTCTTTTCATAATATAGCAGTGCGGACCGGAAAAGAGGTCCGCCGATGTTATGTGATACATTAGGAGGAAAGCAACCAAAGTGATATATTATGCCGATAGAAAGCTTGTGCCTGCTCAAGTTCAAATTTTGGAATCGGTGTCGTGAAACTGTCTTCGTTTGTCTATTTTGCCTGGTTTGGTCTTCGGACGATATTGTTTCGGGAGAAGAAGCCGATTCTGGGGACGGTGATTCTCACGGACCGCTGCAACCTGAAATGCCGTCATTGCTCGGTCAACAACATCACCTCTCGGATTCATCCATACGCTCAGATTCAGGCGGAGATGCGTCAGTTGTACTCGCTGGGAGTTCGGATTCTCTTCTTCTGTGGCGGCGAGACCTTCCTCTGGGAGGACAATGGTCATACTCTGCGCGACTTGGTCAATGAGGCGCACCAGATGGGGTTCCGAATTGTCAACACAGTCACCAACGGGACCTTCCCCATCGATCTCCCCGAGGCGGATTTGATTCTGCTCAGCCTTGACGGAGACCGCGAGAGGCACAATCTGATTCGGGGTGACACCTACGACCGTATCCTGGAGAACATCCGCAACGCCACTTCGCGGAACATCGTTCTCTACATGGCGATCAACCAGCTCAACAAGGATGCCATCGACAGCGTCATCCAGACGGCCACAGAGGAACCCAATGTCAAGGCGGTCTCCTTCAATTTCCACACGCCGTATCCCGACACGGCCGAGTTGGTCCTAAGTCGCGAAGAGAAGCGCCGCTGTTGCGACCTCATCGCCCGTCGCATGGCGGAGGGCGCGCCGGTCTTCAATCTCAAGAGCGCCTTCCCGTATTTGGTGGCGAACTCCTTTCCGACGCCATGCCATCAGTGTCTGGTGATTGAGGACGGCAAAATCAGCGTCTGCGGTCGTTGCATCGAGGTTCCCGGTCTCTGCGAGCAATGCGGGTATTTCTTCGTGGCGGAATACACGCTGCTGTTCCGAGGGAATCCGCGCGTCCTCCTGGAGATGCTCTGTACCTACCCGAAATATCTCTGAACGACTTCGCATGGGCATTCTCACTACATTGACGCGGATGTGGCTCTTGCGCTCTTTCCGCCCATTCACTTTCCAGGCCGACTCCGGCGAATGTCCGCCTGAGGCGATGGAGGGAATGACGCCGGGGCTCTATGTCCATATCCCGTTCTGCCGGACCCTCTGCAATTTCTGCCCATACTGCAAAGTCCGCTATTCGCGGGAACTCTGTGAACGGTATCTCCAGGCGCTCCGGCAGGAAATCGAGTTGGTCGCCAAGGCGCAGGGCGCTTCCAGCCTGCGGGCCTCCTCGCTCTATTTCGGAGGCGGTTCTCCCGCATTGGCTGCCGAACACCTCGGGGAGCTCATCACGACACTCCGGAGCCATTTCGACATCACGGACGGCATTGGCTTAGAACTCCATCCCGACGACGTCACGGTGCCGATCCTGCAGACCCTCAAGGACGCCGGCGTCACGCGGGTGAGCATCGGCATCCAGTCCTTCCAGGAGAAATTCCAGCGGCTCCTCGGACGGAAGCCCGTCAACCCCCAGGCGATGGCCCATGCTCTCCAATGCGTCCCCTTCGAGACGGTCTCCATGGACTTCATCTTCGCGCTGCCAGGACAGACAGCCGAGGACCTCCGGCGGGACGCGGAACAGGCCTTTGTTTGTGGCGCGAACCATGTCGCCATCTATCCTTTTATCCAGTTCACCTTCACCGAGAGCCGGACGCCTACCATGCCCAAAGCAGCCAAACGCCGGCTGCTGGATGAAGTCACGGACTTTTTCGCGGCGACGGGCTGTCATCGCGACTCCATCTGGACTTTCGCCCGAAACGAGAGCCACCGCTATTCCTCGATGACCCGCGATAACTTTCTGGGCTTCGGGTGTTCGGCGACCACGCTGTCCAGACACCAATTCCGCATCAACACCTTCTCGGTGGAGGAATACTGCCGTCGTCTGGACGAAGGGCGGCTGCCGACTTCCCTGCGGCTTGATTTCACCGTCCGCCAGCGGATGGTCTATTGGATTTTCTGGAAAATCTACACTACCCGGCTTCCGGTATGCGAGTTCGAGCAGTTCTTCGGCGTGCCCCTCATGCGCGTCTTTGGCAGGGAAATCCAATTGGCGAAGTGGCTGGGTTTCGTTACCGAGGCGGACGGAGTTTTGCAGCTCACGCGCAAAGGCGTTTTCTATTTCCATCACTACGAGAACTACTATACCTTGGCCTATATCGACAAGATGTGGGGGCTGATGCGCGAGACGCCTTTCCCGAAGCGACTTACGTTATAAAGACCGCTCTGGCATCGCGGTCTCAGACGATGGTGCCAGCCACGGCGCGGTCTTCGCCGGGGAGGAGTTCTCGCAGGGTACAGGAGTGGAAGGTATTGACGTCCACTTCGAGGTCGGGCGGGAGGACGACCTTGAGATAATTGTCGGACCAGCCGTGGTTGACGGGCTGGCCGGTTTCCATCAGCACTTGGAGGGTGGTTCCCAATTGGCTCCTCGCGAAGGTCTCCGCTTTGGTTTTGGCCAGTTCCAGCAGGCGTGCTTCGCGCTCATGGGCGACTTGCGGGGCAGGGCGTCCTGGCCAAGTGGCGGCGGGGGTGCCGGGGCGTGGCGAATAGCAGAAGACGTGCATCAGCCCGAGCGGGAGGGCGGAAAGGAAGTCGTAGTTGCGCTGGAATGCCGTGTCATCCTCTCCAGGGAAGCCGACCATAATGTCGGTGCCGAGGCATACTCCGGGGATCTCGGCGGCCGCGCGGTTCACGGCGTCGGCGTATTGCGTGGTGGTGTAGCGCCGCGCCATTCTCCGCAGGATATCGGGGTCGCCATTCTGCAATGGCAGATGGAGGAACCGGCAGAGTTTCGGCTCGGATTTCATCACGCCAATCAGTTTGTCGAGCACGGGGCCAGGCTCGGTGGAGCCCAGCCGGATGCGGAAGTCGCCTGGGAGGCGAAGCAGTTTGGCGACGAGGTCGGCCAGGTCGTGGCCGCTGTTCTGATAGTAGGCGATATTCACGCCGGTCAGGACGATTTCACGGTAGCCGTTGTCCAACAATTCGCGAGTTTCGCGCAGGATGTCATCCAAATCACGGGACCGCGCGGGACCGCGCATCTGTGGCACGATGCAGTAGGTGCATCGGAAGTTGCAGCCGTCCTGGATTTTCAAGTTCGCGCGGGTGCGTTCGGGGAAAACGCCACTGCCTGGAAGGGTGAAGCCCTCGGGAAGCGCCTTGACGGTGGCGTCCAGTCCTTGCGGAGGACCATCATGGTGGCATAACTCGCTTGGCAGGAAGGGAAGCAGCGAGTTCGGCTTGGGGTTGGGCAGAAGCAGGTCGGCATAGTTGGCGGCATTGCTCTGCGCCAATTCTGGGTCGGTGGCCGCGCAGCCACATACGATGATATAGGCATTGGGGTTGCGCTTTCGCGCCTGGCTGAGTGCCTGACGCGTCTTCTGTGCGGCAATCCCTGTGACCGCGCAGGAGTTGATGACCAGCAACTCCGCAGGGCTTCCCCAGGGGACCAGTTCAAAGCCGCGTGCCTGCAAATCCGCCGCCAGTCGCGCGGAGTCCGCCTGGTTCAGGCGACAGCCGAGGGTGTGGAGGGAGGCACGCATTTTCAAAGTTTAAAGTTTAAAGTGTAAAGTGTATAGGTCCCGTCTGTCCCGTCTGTCCCGTTTGTCCCGTTTGTCCCGGTGGTTATAAAAAACTTTGCCCTTTACCCTTTAGACTCTATTTGGCGATGATTTCGTCGATGATGAGTTGCTGGCGCTGGATTTCCTGCTGGAGGGTCTGGATTTTCAGCTGGGTTTCAGGAGAGCGGGGCGGATTGTCCTGTAAAAAGGCGGTCAGTTCGTCTTCGGCGGCTTTGCGTGCCTGTGCAGCAGCCTTGTAGGTGTCTTGATCTTCGGGAGTGCGATGGGAGATTTCCCAATTGGCGATGTCCTCTTCAAGTTGGGTTCCCAGGCGCATCATCGTCTCGTCCATTTCCTTGATTTTGGTCTGTGCCTCTTCAAAGAATTTCTTTTTAGCTTCGCTGGTTGCCTTGAAGGTAGCGTAGTTTTCGCGGACAGCGGGGTCCTCGATTTGTGCGACAAGCTTGTCGATCTCGCTGGGGATTCTCCGCCGGAAGAGCTTGATGTTCCGAACCAGGTCGTGAGCGACGGTCTGCGAGTTGGCGTGAAGATTACCTGCGAGTTGTCCTTCGTTGGTGCAAAGGAGGATGCACGGGAAGTCCCGAATACCGAACTGAAGCCGCAGGGCTTCGTTTTGCTCCTTGAGTGCGGCAGGGAAATTTGGGTTGTGGCGAGGGAAATCCAAATAGACGGGTACCAGGTTTGGCAGGTAGTCGAGCCATTCCTGATTCTGCAAGACATTCTGGATGAATGTATTGGATGATATGGACCAATCCGAGCCGTTAAAGAAGAGCAGCATCGGCAGATCTTGTTCCTGCGCCAGTTTTTGCGCGGCAGAATAGTCGCTGGTCCATGCGCCGGGCTGTGCGCCCTCACTCAAGATCATGAGGCTTTTTGAAGGGGCGGACAAGGTGTCTCCGCCCAAGCCCAATTGGGTTGCCGCCGCTGCCGCCGAGTCGTCTGCAGTTTCGGAATCAGCGCATCCCGTGACCATAAAAATAAAACTTAAAATACTGCAAAGCAGTATAAAATTTTGTTTATTAAACAGCATGATTCGGACTCCTTTTGGTGAATGGCGTAAGTTTTAGGGGGATTGGAGGCGTGAAACACGACACGCCGCCAGCGGTTGCCACGCGGGAGTTCCGCGCACCGAACCGGGCGGCGCGTATGCGTTAGTCCAAGTGCGTTAGGAGCACTTGATATCTGGGTTAACCCAAATATTCGGCGACCTTCGCGGCGACCGCGTCGGCAGTGAAGCCGTACTTCTGGGCGAGCTGCTTGTAGGGGGCGGACTCGCCGAAGTGGTCGAGACCGATGGCAAGGCCGTCGGCGCCGATGTACTTGGTCCAGCCCATGGTGCATGCGGCCTCGATGGAGACGCGCTTGGCGACCGCCTTCGGCAGCACGCTCTCGCGGTACTCGGCGCTCTGGGCGTCAAAGAGGTCCCAGCTGGGCATGGAGACCACGCGGACCTTCTTGCCCTGGGCACGCAGCAGCTCGGCGGCCTTGACGGCGTGGTCGAGTTCGGAGCCGGAGCCAATCAGGATGACCTCGAAGCCTTCGTCGCAGGAGACGACGTAGGCGCCCTTGGAGACGTCCATCTTGGCGACGACATCGGCGGGCAGGTTCGGGAGGGCCTGGCGGGTCAGGGAGAGGATCACGGGGTGGTCGGCGCGGACCGCGTAGGCCCAGGCCTGCGCGACTTCGTGGGACTCGGCGGGGCGCAGCAGAGTCACGCCAGGCAAGCTGCGGAACATCGCGAGCTGCTCGATGGGCTCGTGGGTCGCGCCGTCCTCGCCCACGGCGTAGGAGTCATGGGTGAAGACATAGACCTGGTGGAGTTTCTGGATGGCGGCGAGGCGGATGGCGGGCTTCATGTAGTCGGAGAAAACCATGAAGGTGGCGCTGAAGGGGATTGCGTAGGTGAGAGCGAGGCCGTTGCAGATCAGGCCCATCGCCAGTTCGCGGATGCCGAAGTGGAAGTTGCGTCCGGCGCGGTCCTCGGCACTGAAGTCACCCAGACCCTTGAGGTAGGTGTTGTTGGAGGGGGCCAGGTCGGCGGAGCCGCCCACGACGGCGGGGACTTCCTTGGCGACCACCTGCAGCATCGCGCCGGAGGAGGCGCGGCTGGCGACGTCCTTCTCGGGGACGGCGGCCATGAGTTTGGCCTCCAGGTCGGCGGGGATGGCCTTGTTCATGATGGCCTCGTAGAGCGCCTTGCTCTCGGCAGGGGCGCTGGCCAGCCAGGCATTGAACTCCTGGTCCCAGGCGGCGGCGGCGGCCTTCTTGTCGGCGATGATGTCGGCGAGGAACGCGCGCACGTCGTCATCCACGAAGAAGCTCTTTTCGGGGTCGAAGCCGAGGGCCTTCTTCGCGCCCTTGAGTTCCTCTTCGCCCAGCGGGGCGCCGTGGGACTTCTGAGAACCGGCCAGCGTGGGTGCGCCGTAGCCGATGGTGGTGGTGCCGATGATGATGGTCGGCTTGTCCTGCGTGCAGGAGTTCGCCAGAGTCAGCGCCGCGGCGATCTGCTTCGGGCACTGTCCGTTGATCTTGATGACGTTCCAGCCGTAGGCCTCGAAGCGCTTGCCTACGTCCTCGGACATCGCCAGGGAAGTGGAACCCTCGATGGTGATCTTGTTGTCGTCGTAGAAGAGAATCAGGTTGTTCAGTTTCAGGTGGCCGGCCAGCGAGCACGCCTCGTGGCTGGTGCCTTCCATGATGCAGCCGTCACCAGAGACGACATAGACCTTCTGGTGCTTGAAGAGGTCGGCGGGGGCGCCAATGCGGGCGGCCAGCTGCTTCAGGCCAATGGCCATGCCGACGGCGGAGGCCAGGCCGGAGGCCAGCGGTCCAGTGGTGACTTCCACGCCTGCGGTGTGGCCGTATTCGGGGTGGCCGGGAGTCTTGCTGCCGAGCTGGCGGAACTGCTTGAGGTCATCCAAGGTCAGGTCATAGCCGAAGAGGTGCAACAGCGAGTAGATGAGCATCGAGCCGTGGCCGGCGGAGAGCACGAAACGATCGCGGCCCAGCCAGTCCGGA
>JAFZWH010000147.1 GCA_017617415.1 Victivallales bacterium
CACGGGGTTGTTCTTGGTGCGTCGCGAAAGAATCTGAATCGTTCTCCGAATCTCCTCGTCACGTCCGATCACGGGGTCAAGTTTGTTCTGGCGCGCCATCGCGGTGAGGTCGCGGCCGTATTTGCGCAGAGCGTCATAGGTCGCATCGGGATCCTCAGTGGTCACGCGCTGGTTGCCTCGAATCTCCTTGATGGCGTTGAGCAGGTCCATCTCCTGGATGCCGTTGGCTTTCAGCAACTTCGCGGCATCGCCATCCTGCCGGAGAATGCCCAGGAGCAGATGCTCCACGCTGATAAAGTCGTCCTTGAAATCGCTTCGCGCCTGGTCGGCCTTCGCCAGAATGCCATTGAGTTCTGCACTTAAAAAGACCTTGCCGACATCGCCCGAGACATGCGGGAGTTTCCCCAATTCCGTGTCCAGCTGCGGTTTCAGCGCGGCGGGCTCCTTGCCCAGGCGCTGCAGCAACGCCGAGGTGATGCCGCCTTGTTGGTCAATCATTGCCGACAACAGATGTAGCCCCGTCAATTCCGGCTGATTCATCTTCGCGGCGAGCTGCTGAGCTTCGCCAATCGCTTCACGACTCTTTACAGTAAGTTGATCATAATTCATTGTTTTACCTCCTTAAAGTTATTTTCTCTAGTCATTTTGCAAAACTCTGAGCCCCCCAGGTCCCGCCAGTCAGGTCTCAAGTCTCAGGTCCCGCCAGTCAGGTCTCAGGTCCCGCCAGTCAGGTCTCAGGTCTCAGGTCTCAGGTCTCAGGTCTCAGGTCTCAGGTCTCAGGTCCCGCCAGTCAGGTCTCAGGTCTCAGGTCTCAAGTCCACAACAATAAGGATCGTAGCATTTTCCGTGCCAAAGTCCACCAACCTCAAATCGCCCAAGCCAGTGCGACAATTTGACGCACCCGTAACAGGTCCGACGCCCTCTTTTCCCGCCCGCCTGACTTGAAAATTTTCCAAAAAGGCTTATCTTAAGTCGTTTCCCTCTTTATTCATAAACGCACATATTCCCTATGATCCTTTTCCCCTGCGAAGCCTGTGGCAAAGTCATCTGTGCAGACGACCAGTCCGCCAACCAGCATCTGCCCTGTCCCTATTGCCAGAAGATGCTGACCGTTCCTGCGGAGAGCGTGGTGGACTGTTGCCTGGTTTACCGGGATCCTCGCCAGCCGAATGGCGAGCCGATGTCCTCCGCAGAATTGCAGGAACAACTGGAGGCAGGAAACCTGCACGCAAATGACCTGATTTGGACCCAGCAGGTCTGGCGACCGCTTACGCAAGTCCTCAACCTCCCTTTGACAGTGTCTGCGCCTCAAAACGACCTGCCTGAAATCGCTGTGCGCTTTGACGAACTGGCGCCCCTGCCCGGCTTTGCGCCGCTACCCAAGTTTGGCCGTCATAAGAAACGCCCCGCCAAGGACTCCGCCGTTGCGGCAACCGACGCCGCCCCGAAGACGCCCGTTGGAGAGCGAATCAAGAAGTTCGCGTTCGCTTTGGTCGCCCTGGGCGTGTGCGTCTTCGGCGTGGTGCGCGCCTTGCGCATCTTCAACTATGCGACCAAGCGCCTTGCCAGCGTAATGATCTATAACGGCACGACCACTGACATTGTCTTTCAACTGCCCTTCTCGGGCTTCGACCCCAGCCCCGCCGCTGCTGAAAGCCATGCCACCCGCGAGAACCTGGTGGTCGGTCTCCCCTGCCGGAAGACCATGAAAATCTGGACGGTCTCAGGTAATCTCTTCTCAATGGACTATAGCCAATTGGGTGCCCCCGTCGCTGAACTCTCCGTGCCCATCCGCCCCTGTCATGACACCGTGGTCAATTACGGGCAGGTGCCCTTCCCCGTCTATCGAAATCTTGAGGAACTTTCGCAACCTGATGCACTTGTCACGCAGGAACAGTGCCAGACCGTCGTGCGCGAATTGGCCTCCAATGCCGCTCCGCTCCAGGCCAGAAAGCTTTTCAACCAGGTTCAAAAACGCGTGCGGGAGCATCTGGTCAAAATGGTCAACGACAGCTTCATCACAGACCAGGAATACGACCTCACCGCGCTGAAGATCGCCTCCGGGGAACGAGTAAAGTCTAACAATCCCCCTTCATCGACCAATACGGACTGCGTTCTCCTGCCGGATAACATCGCCCAATCCTTTCCCAATGGTGTCTTTACCATCCGGGGCGAAGCTGAACTCGTCATCCTCACGCTCAATCGCCTGACGGCCAATTTCCGTCCCCCCATCCCTGGCGTTGAGTTTGGAGCAAGTGGCCAGTTAAACATCACGCAGTCGGCAGATGGCACATTACGCTTAGAAATGCAACTGTTTCAGTCCCGTGGTGCAGATAATCCCGAGCAATACCGTGGCAACTGGCAGTATGTCGCAACGGAGTCGCCTACAGGAGAATGGAGCTGGTTCTGGACCTTCGAAAAAGACAAACAGACCATCCGCATTGAGGCCGACGGCACCATCTCCGATATGAAATAGACTTTCTTCCCTTTGGTGGTCCGATAGCTCAGTTGGATAGAGCACCTGCCTTCTAAGCAGGAAGTCGCGAGTTCGATCCTCGCTCGGACTACCAGGTTTTATTTCCCTTTCATACAGGGAAATGTATATCAATTATTCAGGCTATGAATCGGGGCAGGAATATGACCGCCGAAACGAATGAACCGCGCGGATGCGCCAGGGTTGTGCACTGGCATCACAGGTCCGCCCCCAAAGAGTCCGCCGAACTCCACGCGGTCGCCGGCCTTCTTGCCCGGCACGGGAATAATGCGTACGGCGGTGGTCTTCTTGTTGATGAGGCCGATCGCCATTTCGTCCGCGATGATAGCGGAGAGTGTCTCAGCGGGCGTATCGCCCGGCACCGCGATCATATCCAGTCCGACGGAGCAGACGCAGGTCATCGCCTCAAGCTTCTCTAGCGAGAGTTCACCATCGGCGGCGGCGCGTGAGAGCGCGGCGTCCTCCAGCACGGGGATGAAAGCCCCGGAGAGTCCGCCGACCGACTGCGAGGCAAAGGCACCGCCCTTCTTGACGGCGTCGTTAAGCAACGCGATGCAAGCGGTGGAGCCGGGGGCGCCGATGGCGTCCAGCCCCAGAATCTCAAGGATTTCGCCGATGGAGTCGCCGACTTTCGGCGTGGGGGCCAGCGAGAGGTCCACGATGCCGAAGGGAATGCCAAGACGGCCCGCGACCTCGCGGCCAATCAACTCGCCGCAGCGTGTCACCCGGCAGGAGGTCTCTTTGATTTCCTCCGCCAAGTCGTCCAGACCGAGGTTCTCCGCGCCGTCATTTTCGATACGGCGCCGCAGTGCGCTGCAGACCACGCCGGGACCCGACACGCCGACGTTGATGACCGCCTCCGGCTCGCCATGGCCGTGATAGGCGCCCGCCATAAACGGCACGTCCTCCGGCTGATTGGCGAAGACTACCAGTTTCGCGCACGCAAAGCCATCGCGGTCCTTGCTGCCCTCGGCGGCGACCTTCATGATTTCGCCCAGCCGCCCCACCGCCTTCATGTTGATGCCCGTGCGGCTGTGCGCGACATTGATGGACGCGCAGACGCGCTCGGTGGAAAGCAATGCCTCAGGCAATGACTCGATCAACTCCTCGTCCGAGGCGGAGGCGCCCTTCTGCACTTGCGCGGAGTATCCGCCCACGATGTCCACGCCCGTCGAGGCGGCGGCGGTGTCGAGAGCCTGCGCCAGTCGCACCATCGCCTTGCGTCCCATGCCGGAGGCCACATCCGCTGCCGGGCTGACCGCAATGCGCTTGTTCACGACCGCCAGGCCGTATTTCGCTCCAATCTCGTCACAAGTCTCCACCAGACTACCGGCGTATTTCTCAATCTTTTGGATGACCTTGCTGGCCATCCGGTCCGCCACTGCGTCCCGGCAATCCATCAAGTTGATACCCAGCGTGACCGTGCGCACATCCAGATTCTCCTTCTGGATCATCTGGACGGTATTGATGACTTGGTCGGTGCGTATCATCTGAGACGATTAAACTTCTAATTTCCAACTTCTTCCG
>JAFZWH010000148.1 GCA_017617415.1 Victivallales bacterium
ATGGTGAAAAGGAGCTGATTCTCCACGGGCGCGGCCAGCGCGATGAAGGTCAGCAGACAGAAAAACAGAGAAAGGTGGCGAATTTTGTCCATGAATGTTAAGAGTTGTCTGGTTTGTTGAGTTTCAGTGAATGATTTTCAAATCGGGAATTACTATACACACCCATTGTCATTCTGCCGAAGAACGGGCGTGTTTTGCAAAATCCGATGAAAGTGGAGAAGTTAAACACACCGTTTTTGTGCATTGAAACCTGCAAAAGACAAGGGGCACTTAACTTTGAAATTCTTCTTACTCTGTCCTGGGAAGCGGTTTACTTCGCGGGCGTGGCGAGAGTGAAGCGCTGGCACTGGTATGGCGGGATGAAGCCGTGGGTGGAACCCTGCACCCAGGTGATCTCCTTGGGACACTGGAGGTTGTTGTAGAAGGCGGCGACACCAGACGGCGGGCAGACGTAGTCGCCCAGGCCCGCCCGCTGGATTTTGACAGTGCAGGTCTTGGGGACGAATTTCGCCAGATGCACAGGATCGTAGTAGTTCAACTCAGAGACGTATGGGATGCCCCAGCTGTAAGAGACGCGCCCGCAGGACTTTCCGGCGAGATTGCAGCACCAGGGGATGTTGGGGATGGCGAGGGTCACGTCGGGGTCCAGCGCGGCCGCCCAGATGGTCTGGAGACCGCCTTGGCTTCCGCCCTGCGCCTCCAGGTCACGGCCATTCCATTCCGGGAGGGACTTGACGAACTGGAGCGCCCGCATCACGCGCAAGGCCATCCCGTTGAAATAGGCGGTCTCGGGATTGCAGTTCTGGGCGGGGTCGAAGGCGTAGCTAAAGCCGTTGGAGCGGATGGCCTCCACGAACTGACGATGGTATTCTAGCCCCGTCTCGGGATCGTGCGCCTTGAGCAGGTCATAGCCGTGGGCGTTGATTACGAACATGATGCGGTCTTTCGGACCCGTCGTCTGCTTCCCCTGTCGCGCATCGGTGTAGCCCGGAAAGATGACCTGCGCGGGGAGACTGCCAGGCGTCGCGTCGTCCGGAATGCTCAGGTAGCCCGTGACGGGCGCAGGACCAGGACAGGCCACGGAGACGACATAGATTTTCACGCCCGCCGTCTCGCAGGGTATTTTGGTCCGATAGTTGACCGACAGCGGGACTTCCTCCAATTTGGCCTTCTGGTGCGCCCAGAATGCCTCAAGGTCTGGCGGAGCGGGAATGCCCTGAATCTGGTCGATGTCCACGCCCGCACTGCCGTCGAAGAAGACCATGCTGGCGTCGCCCTGGAGATTGGGCTTGCGGACAATTTCGCCTTTTTCATTGCGCAGATGAGCACGTACTCGCACGAAGCCCGGACGATCCAGCATGGTCTGGATATGCACTGGCGCATCGGCGGGCGCGGTGCCCTTCAGTTCACGGCCGTCGTCTCCGCTGCAGGTCCACTCGATGATGTAGTTCTCTGGCGGTGTCTGGCCTGCGAAATCCGCCTCGAGGACGAATTCGATGGACTCCCAGATGGTGTAGAGGGGTGTCTCCTTCGTGGTCCCGCCCTTCAGAAAGACCTTCTCGACCTCCCATTCGCCATACGCAGGAATGGCCAAAAGAATTCCCAACGACAACGCCGCCCACAACAGAATCGTTTTTCTCATGGAATGATGCTCCTCTGTTTAATTCAGTAAAATCATGGTAAATAATATATCTTAAATTCGTGGATTCCCCTTGACAACGGCGAGACACTGCTGTCACAAATTCACAAATAAAGACTATATTAATTCCCAAACGTCATTGACCGCTATAATTTGCAAAGAGTTGCTTTCGTGGCAAACATGCCTTGTTTATCGCCTGAAATCTTGAATGCCTACGAGCGATGTGTTGAACCAGAATGATACGCAGGGAAGTAAAGAGTCGTGATGCGGCTTGGGCGGGGCGGGCGGCCGCATGGTTGACCGCACATGGTGTCCAGCCCAATTGGATCTCCCTATGCAGCGTCGTTTTTGCCCTGGGCGGAGCAGTTTCTGTGGGTATTGCCACACGGCTTTGCGTTCCATGGAAGATTTTCTGCTTTCTGTTGGCTATCGTGGGGATTCAGGGACGGCTGCTATGTAATCTGCTGGATGGAATGGTGGCCATTGAGGGTGGACGGAAAACTCGTTCTGGCGAACTATTCAATGATTTCCCCGACCGTATCTCGGATTCGCTGCTACTTGTCGGAACTGGCATGGCAATCGGGGGAATGAGTGGCGTGACATTAGGCTTTGTTTGTGCGTTGGCGGCGATGCTGACCGCATACGCGCGGGTGCTGGCGGGAAGCGCGGGTGCCACGCAGCGTTTCCTAGGGCCAATGGCGAAGCAGCATCGGATGGCCTTGCTTTCCGCAATGTTCCTGCTGGCCGCAATAGGTGCGTGGTGGAAGTTGGAAGGGGGGATTCTATTCTATGGGTCGTGGATCCTCTTGGCAGGATGCGTTGTCACCATTGTCCGACGTCTGGTTGCCGCATATCGGGAGTTGGAATGCAAGTGATTCACACCTTCGTTGAACGGTTGCTGGTTGGCCTGACTCGCATCTTCACAGGAATTTTGGTGTATGGCAATCCGCCCGCCGTGCCGAAGGCGAGAATCTATTTCGCCAATCATACTAGCCATCTTGACCTGATGGTGATTCTGGGTGTTTTCCCGCAATGCCTGCGTGATCGGCTTCACCCTGTGGCCGCTCGGGACTATTGGGAGAACGGCTGGTTGAGGCGATATCTGGCACGGCGGGTACTGCATTGCGTGTTTCTAGACCGACATAACGCAAGCCAGGCGGTGCAGACGTTCCAGAACCTCGCAGAGTTGTTGGGTCAAGGCGAGTCCATCTTGATTTTCCCAGAAGGAACTCGTGGGGACGGCGGACAGATCGGCCGTTTTCACGCTGGGCTCTTTCATCTGATGCGTCAAGTCCCCAACGTGCCGTTGGTGCCGATTTATCTAGATGGACTGGCCAGGACGCTACCCAAAGGGGAGTTCTTGCCTGCACCCAATATGAGCAAGATTTGCCTTGGCGAGGAACTGCATTGGCAGGAAGGGGAGGCCAAGGAGGATTTTCTAGAGCGTTGTCGGGCAAGTCTGCTGTGTCTTAAGGAACAAGCAAATGGATTGTCTGTTAAGTAAAATGAATTTGCTACATGACAGGAAACTCGTGGCATTGGTCCTGATTGTTCTTGCCTTACTGATTTTGGGAACCATTGTGGGGAGGGTGCTGGGAATCCGAGCGAGTCAGGGGAAGTGTCAGGACAGCCTGGCGGCGAATTTCCAGGCGCGAGTGCGCTCCTGGTGGATGATGGTCGCGGTGTTTGCGGTGGCGATGCTGACAGGGGGAATCGGTTCCATTCTTCTCTTTGCCATCAGTTCCTTCCTGGCGTTGCGGGAGTTCATCTGCATCATCCCGACACGCAGGGCAGATCATCGTACGCTGGTGTGGTGTTTCTGGGTGCTTCTTCCCCTGCAATATTGGTGCATCTACATCGGTTGGTATGGCATGTTCGTGTTGCTGATTCCCCTCTATGCGTTCCTGTTCGTGCCGATGCGCAATGTGCTTGCAGGGGACTGCGAACATTTCTTGGAGCGGACCGCCAAGATTCAGTGGGGAATGACTTGCTGTATCTATTGCATCAGTTATGCGCCAATGCTCCTGAAACTGGATTGTAACTTTGACGATGATGGCTCGGCGGTCAATGCACGGCTGCTCTTCTTTCTGGTGACAATTGTGGAAATGTCCGATGTTCTGCAATACTGTTGGGGTAAAATTCTGGGAAAGCATAAACTCCTGCCGAAGGTCAGCCCGAACAAGACAGTGGAGGGGTTTGTCGGCGGGGTGCTAAGCGCTACCGTGTTGGGTGGGGCACTCTCATATTTCACGCCGTTCACACTCTGGCAGGGACTGGGGATTTCTCTGCTGGTCGCATTGGCCGGATTTGCTGGAGACGCTACGATGTCCGCCATCAAGCGCGACAGTGGAGTCAAGGACTACGGCACGATGCTCGCAGGGCACGGCGGGATGCTGGATCGACTGGATTCTCTTTGCTTTGCCGCACCAGTTTATTTCCATCTTATTCGATACTTCTTCGTTTCATAGCCCGAGGGGAATTGGGAACGAGAACGTTCCCTCGAACGGGATTCCTGCATGGGAGAATTGGCTTTTCCATGCAGGAATGCCATTGCATCGCTTTTAAGTATTATGTTAAGCAAGATTCCCGCATTGTACGAAGCGGGAAGGCGGTCATTCCAGAATGGCCTCACGATGGCTTTTCCCATTTTAGAAGCAAGACATTATCAGCGCAATGGACAACCAAGAGTACAAGATTTTGGTCATCAATCCGGGTTCCACCTCGACGAAGGTGAGTCTCTATCGGAACGAGACCTCGCTGTTTGAGAAGAGCGTCTTCCACGACGCGCCAGTGCTTCTCCAGTTCCCGCATGTGAACGACCAGATTCCCTTCCGTTTCCAGGTCATTCTGGACATGCTGAAGGAATACGGCGTCGCGCCGGAGGAGATTGACATCTTTGTCGGCCGCGGGGGTAGCGCCTACTCGCAACCAGGCGGAGTGACGGCAATTGACCAGCGGCTGTATGACGACACGGTGGCGGCGGTCGGCGGCAGCGAGCATCCCGCAAAGCTGGGCGTGATGCTTGCCTGGAAGTTCGCCCAGGAGTATGGCCGACAGGCTTACACGCTGAATCCCACGAACGTGGACGAGTTCGGGGACTATGCGCGGCTGACGGGCATCAAGGGAATCTACCGTGTCAGCCACTCCCATGTCCTCAACCAGAAGGCCGTCGCGGAGTTCCATGCGACGAAGAAACTGGGGAAACGCTACGAGGAGTGCAACTTCGTGGTGGCGCATATCGACGGCGGCATCACGGTCGCCGCGCATGAACACGGGCGGATGGTGGACGGGAATATGGGCGCCGACGGCGAGGGGACCTTCTCGCCGACGCGCATCGGCAGTGTGCCTGTCCTGGCAATTCTGGATTACCTTGAAAATCATTCCATTGCTGAGGTGCGCCGGATGTGCAGCCGTGCGGGGGGCT
Organism: Victivallales bacterium; assembly: GCA_017617415.1. Lineage (GTDB taxonomy): Bacteria > Verrucomicrobiota > Lentisphaeria > Oligosphaerales > Oligosphaeraceae > RGIG1601. Next base: position 5,064 of record JAFZWH010000148.1, read on the forward strand.
TTGTGAGCCTCTTCGGAACGGCGGATTCGGATGTCATCCATCGGCAGGTCGAGCAGGGGGACGCCAAGGCGTCGTTGGTCTGGAACACGATGATCTACCAGATTTGCAAGCAGATTGGCGAGATGAGCGCAGTCCTCTGCGGAAAGGTGGACGGCATTCTGCTGACTGGCGGGCTGATGCGCTTCCAGGACGTCACGGACGGCATCCAGAAGCACTGCGGGTGGATAGCTCCTATTACCGTCTATCCTGGTGAAATGGAGCAGGATGCGCTGGCGCTCTCCGTGCTGAAGGCATTGCGGGGCGAGTCGCCCATCCTGACCTATTCTGGCAAGCCAGTCTGGTCAGGCTTTGCGGGGATTGATTTATAAAATAATAATTAATCTCTTTGTAATAAATAATTTAACTAATTACTAAAATGAGCATCTTTGAACATGTCAAGGCGAAGGCCCGTGAATGCGTGAAGCGGATTGTGCTGCCAGAGGGCGACGAGCCACGCACGGTCCAGGCGGCGGCAAAGCTGGCCCAAGAGAAGTTGGTCATTCCGATTCTGCTGGGGACTCCCGAGCGGATTCAGTCCGTGGCGAAGGAGGTCGGCGCGGATATTTCGGGCATCGAGTGCATCGACCCGAAGGCCAGTCTGAAGGCGTCCGCCTACGCAGAGGCCCTCTACGAACTTCGCAAGGCGAAGGGCGTCACCTTGGATGATGCCGCGCAGCTGGTGCAGGACCCAATGTATTATGGCGTGATGATGGTCAAGTTGGGGGATGCGGACGGTCTGGTGTCGGGCGCGGTCCATTCCACGGGCGACATGCTGCGTCCTGCGCTTCAGCTGATCAAGACAAAGCCGGGCAACAAGGTGGTCTCCTCGAGTTTCCTGATGGATTGTCCGAACAAGAACCTGGGGGACAATGGCTTGCTGGTGTACTCCGACTGCGTGGTGGTGCCTTGCCCCACGGCGGAGGAACTGGCGTACATCGCGATTTCGGCGGCGGAGACCGCGCGGGTGCTTTGCGGGATTGAGGAGCCGAAGGTGGCGATGCTCTCCTTCTCGACCAAGGGCAGCGCAAAGCACGAACTGGTGTCCAAGGTGCAGGAGGCAACGCGCCTCGCCCATGAACTCGCCCCAGAATTGGCGTTGGACGGCGAGATGCAGCTGGATGCGGCGCTGGTGCCGGAGGTCGGGGCCTCCAAAGCCCCCGGCAGTCCCGTGGCGGGCCACGCTAACGTGCTGGTCTTCCCGGACTTGCAGGCGGGAAATATCGGCTACAAGATGACCCAGCGAATTGGCGGGGCGACGGCCTTCGCCGTCCTCCAGGGCTTGGCGAAGCCGTGCAACGACCTCTCCCGCGGATGCTCGGTGGATGATATCGTGGCGACGGTCCTCTGCACGGCGGTGCAGGCTCAGGCGTGTTGAACCGCCACTCGTGTAAAATCACGAAATGGACGAGGTTCGACTCAAAATCGAAGGTCTGAGGATTGGCTTCCGGCAGGGCGCACGGGTGGTTCCGGCGGTGGATGCGGTGTCGGTGGAACTGCGGCAGGGCGAGATGCTGGCGCTGTTGGGCGAGTCGGGGTCGGGCAAGTCGCTGACCGCGCTGTCGCTGTTGGGGCTGCTGCCGCGTCCTGCGGGAAAACTGCTTGGCGGTCATGCCTGGTTTGACGGCAAGGACCTGTATGCGCTGCCCGAGGCGGAATTGCGGAGGATTCGCGGTCACCGCATCGCGATGATTTTTCAGGAGCCGATGACGGCGCTGAATCCGCTGATGACGGTCGGCGACCAACTTGGCGAGGTGCTCAAGACGCATTTCGGGATGCGTGGCGAGGCACTCACGAAGCGCTGCGTGGAACTGCTGAACGAGGTGGAGATTCCGGAGGCGGAGTCCCGTCTGAAGAGTTATCCGCATGAGTTGTCGGGCGGGCTGCGTCAGCGCGTGATGATTGCGATGGCGCTGGCCGGCGAACCCGAAATCCTGATTGCGGACGAGCCGACGACCGCCTTGGACGTCACGGTGCAGGCGCAAATCATGCGGCTGCTGACCCGGCTCCAGGCAAAGCACGGAACCTCGATTCTTTTCATCACGCACAACCTCGCGCTGGCGGCGCAGGGGGCCCAGCGCTGCGCGGTGATGTATGCTGGGGAAATCGTCGAGACCGCCACCGCCGAGGAGCTATTTCATTCGCCACGTCATCCCTATACACGGCTGTTGCTCCATTCTCTGCCACGAAGCGAGGCGCGAGGCGGGGCCCTGGAGACGATTGCAGGGATGGTCCCGCGCAACTGGAGCGAATTGACGGGGTGTCGATTCGCAGAGCGTTGCCCGTTGGCACGGGAGGAGTGCCGTAATGGCAAGCCGTCGTGGACGGAGGTCGGGGCAGGGCATTTCTCACGGTGCCATCTGTCGCAGGAGCTGTCGGATTGGCGTCCCCGTGGTGCGTCCGCGACAGCGGAAGGTTCTTCTGGTGGAGGAAAACATGCGGTCATCTTGCGCACCGATGGCCTGCGGGTGTGGTTCCCGGTCAAGAGTGGCTGGCTGCATCGCACGACGGGACAACTCAAGGCGGTGGACGGCGTGGACTTGGAACTGCGCACCGGCGAGACGTTGGCGCTGGTGGGCGAGTCTGGTTGCGGAAAGAGCACCATCGGCAAGAGCCTGATTCGGCTCATCGAACCCACGGGTGGGAAAATTCTGCTACATGGCGTCGACGACGTCACGCACCTGAAACGCAGTGCGCTGCTGCCATTGCGTCGGGAGGTCCAGATGATTTTCCAGGACCCGTTCTCCAGCCTGGACCCGCGCATGATGGTGGGCGAGAGCGTGGCGGAGGGGATGTCGTTGCGTCATCCGGAATGGAATGCATCGCAGCGTGAAGCGCGGGTGGCGGAGTTGCTGAAGCAGGTCGGGTTGAATCCCGCAGACGCGACGCGTTATCCACATCAGTTTTCGGGCGGTCAGCGTCAGCGTGTCGGTCTGGCGCGTGCCTTGGCGGTGGAGCCGCAGATGATTGTCTGCGATGAATGTACCAGTGCGCTGGACGTCTCGGTGCAGGCGCAGATTCTGAATCTGCTTAAGGAAATCCAGGGCGCCACAGGCGTGGCGTATCTCTTCATCACCCACGATTTGAGCGTGGTGGGCTATCTGGCTGACCGCGTGGCGGTGATGTATCTTGGTCATCTGGTCGAAGAAGGTCCCGCTGAGGAGATTTTTGCGAATCCCGTGCATCCCTACACGCAGGCGCTTTTTGCGGCGGCGCCACGGTTGCAGAAGGATGACGAGGAAGGGCGCGTGGGCTTGCCGTGCCGAAGCCGGTCAGCGAAGGCAGGAGCGCGTCCCTCCCAGGTGCTTTCCGGCGATGTGCCGAGCCCCATCCATCCGCCGACGGGGTGTCCGTTCCATCCGCGTTGTCCGCATGCCACGCCGCAATGCGCGGCGGAGTTTCCTGGCTGGCGCAGCGTGGGTGATGCGCACCGCGTGCGGTGCGTGGGCTGACTGGACCAGAGACCAGAGACCTGAGACCTGAGACCTGACTGGCGGGACCCGAGACCAGAGACCTGAGACCTGACTGGGGGGCCAGAGACCAGAGACCTCATTCCACATTCCTCATTCCACATTCCACATTCCTCATTCCTCATGAAGCACTTGCCTTGTTCTACTCCGGAGGCCGAGGGCGTTTCGTCTGCGGCGGTTTTGGATTTTGTGAATTACCTGGATACCTTGGAGTTCCTACACGGCTTTGTGCTTTTCCGGCACGGCAAGGTGATTGCGCGTGGAAACTGGAAGCCATATTGCGATGCGCAACCGCATCAGCTCTTTTCGCTTTCCAAGAGCTTCGTCTCGATGGCGATTGGCTTTCTGCGTGCGGAAGGGCGGTTGGAATTGACCGACCGCGTGGTCTCCTTCTTCCCAGAATATGACGGCGATGACATTCCACTGCAGGTTAGGGAAATTACCCTCCACGATTTGCTGACGATGCGCAGCGGTCAGCCACAGTGCTATCTGGGGGGCTTCGAGGTCCTCGAACCTTACACTTCTCCCTACGCCTATCGGTGGCTGCGGAAAGAACTCAAGTGGGAACCCGGCACGCATTTCAATTATAATTCCGGCAACACGTATATGCTTTCGGCGGTGGTCACGAAACTGACTGGCCAGCCGGTCACGGAGTATCTCTGGCCGAGGCTCTTCCAGCCGTTGGGGATTGAGATGCCGTGCTGGCTCTCCGACCCGCGGGGCATCAATCTGGGGGGATGGGGACTTTACCTCAAATTGGAGGATGTGGCGCGTTTCACCCTGCTTCTTGCGCAAGGAGGAAAGTGGGAAGGCAAGCAGCTTATTCCCGAGGATTACCTGAAACTGGCGACCTCCGCATTGGCGGACAATTCCGAAAATCAGCGGAGAGACTGGGAGAACGGCTATGGACTCCAATTTTGGCGGTGCAGCGAGCCATCCAGTTTCCGCGGCGACGGCGCATACGGGCAATACGCATTGGTGATTCCCAAATACGACATGGCGTTGGCCACGCTCTCCGGCTTGGGAGAAATGGGACGCATCCTCACTCAAGTGTGGGATCAATTGCTGCCGACGATTTCCGGCGATGCGCCACTTGCCCCCAATCCTGCCGAGCAGGAGGCATTGGCGCGTAAGTTGAACTCGCTGGGACTGCCGAAGCCAGCGGGAAAATACGCAACTGGCGTGGCTGGCGGGACCTATCTGCTGGAGGCGAATCCCCATCGCTTCCAGAGCGTGCGCTTCGAGTTCTCGGCCGGTGGCGGGCAATTGGTGCTGCGGCGGGACGGCAGCGATTTTGTCGTGCCCTTCGGTTACGGTTGCTGGCGCGAGGGCAGGGCGCAGATATACGAGACGGCCAGCACGCTCTCGAAGGCGATTGCGGCCTCGGCGGCCTGGGTGGAACCCAATGTGCTGTCCTTGCATCTGGCGTGCCTCAACGAACCGCATCTGGTGCGGTATCGCTTCCAATTTGAGGGCGACCATGTCCAGGTCAAGCGCCAGTTCAATATGCTCTTCCTCTATGGGGAGAACGAGATGAACGCGGAGTTCTCCGGCACGCTTCAGTCTTGAAATGCCGAAGAGGACTCCACCATCCATTTTCCCAGACCCCGAAGACGCTGCCGACGAGGAGGGCATTGTCGGCTTCTCGTATGACTTGAATGCCACAATGCTCCAGGACGCCTATAGCCACGGCATTTTCCCCTGGCCCTTTGATGACGGAATAATACCTTGGTGCAGTCCGCCGGAGCGCGGAGTGATTCCGCTGGAGGAGTTCCATATTCCGCGGAGTTTCCAACGGCAACTGCGCAAAGGGCAATTTGAACTGCGCATCGACACCGCCTTCGAGGAGGTCATTCGGGGCTGTGCCACTCAGGAACGTCCGGAGGGCGGGACCTGGATTACTCCAAAGATCATCAAGGCGTATTGCGAACTGCATCAGACGGGCTGGGCGCACTCCTTCGAGACGTGGGAGATGGCGAGCGGACGGCTGGTGGGCGGGCTGTATGGCGTCTCCGTCGGGAAGATATTCTCCGGCGAGTCAATGTATCATATTGTCACTGGCGCCTCAAAGTTCGCGCTGGTCGGCGCGGCGGAAATATTGAAGAAATGCAGTGTGACCATCCTGGATACCGAGATGGTCACCAGCACCACGGCGCTCTTCGGGGCGCGGGAAATCCCGCGTGCGCAGTTCCTCAAATGGCTGTCGGAAGGAAAGGGAAAGCCGCTGGCCACGGCGCAATTGCGTAATGCGTAGCCGATGATGCTTGATCAAGAATACTTGGCTAGGCATGTGTGATGTGATGGCGCTCTCAATCGGACGCAAAAACGTCCGCCGAAAACAGTTTGCATTTTCAGCGGACGACAAGATGGCTTATGATTGCGGGAAAACCTCAATCAGGGATTGTAGTAGGGAACAACCAGATTGCAAGTCAGACCTGCGCTCTTGCCAATGCTCTCGGTATGCCCATCGGACAATACCAGATTGGTGTTCCCGTCATGTAGGAATGCAGTTTCGGGGTTTGCTGTCGAGGAATTCTCGATGACTGTCTTGTCCGCAGCGACTTTTCCAAGGTTGGCGCCTCCGGCCTTGGTGTACACTGCCGCATTCCACAGCGGAACGCCAAAGGAACTGCTGGTGGGGGAACCATCGCTGACAAAGTAGCAACTGGCCGAGAACTCGATGCGCGAGAGCTTCATGCCGGCGGCTGGGAGTTTTATGCCTTCGGTGGCGAATACGTCGGTCGCGGAGTCGCCTTTCGGACGGGTTAGGAGCGGGTTGGAAATGTACGCGCTGGCGGCCGTCGTCTTGGTGCTGGAGCCGAAACTGTCAACGACATCGCTCATCGGGCAAATCAGCACGCTTTTGGCCAGCATGGACGTCTCTGGTTCCAGTTCAATGCCTAGATAACTGTGAATGGCGCCAGCCCAGCCAACCGCTTTGAGGTGATTCGACTCATCCATCATATTCAATGCCGCCAATGGGAAAAATTCTTTGTTGTCGTTGACATACATGTTCGCGGCCAGACCGACTTGCTTGAGGTTGTTCACGCAGGCAACCGACTGGGCCTTGCTACGCGCCTTGCTGACGGCGGGCATCAGCATGCCGGCCAGAATGGCGATAATGGCAATAACGGTAAGAAGTTCAATTAAGGTGAAAGCGTTTTTACGCATGGCTTTTTTCCAGAATGGGTAAAAGTGTTGTTAAAAAGGACTCTTCAACTATAATTTTAGGCTTTTTTGCATGGAAAATCAAAGGATTGCAAAAAAATAAAGGATTTTCCCGCAAAAATCTATTGGCCTAAAACCAAATTGTCAAGTTTTGTCCACTTTTGTCTGGTTGAAAAACAAGAATGTCAGTATTGACAACTAGTGTTTAATTGAGGAAATAATTGTGCAATTGCGAGTGAGAGGCGAAGCAAATGTGGCTTGAGGGGAAATGAGCGGGCTTTCGCCCGTGAATTTCCCTGAAAGGCGCAGATGCCAGCCTGTCGCCGCAAGTGCGCAA
>JAFZWH010000149.1 GCA_017617415.1 Victivallales bacterium
AGATTCGCAATGCGATGGACAATCACCGTGGTCTTGCCCGTGCCCGCTCCCGCCAATAGCAACAACGCCCCTTCCAGACAGTCAACTGCTTCCTGCTGGCGTTCGTTCATTTTCGCCATTGTTGTTATAACTCCTTTATTACAAATAAGTTACATATAATCATTTGTAATTTCCATCAACGCCTGGCGTAGCAGTTCACAACCTTCGTCAATCGACACTTCAGGCGAGAGCTCCAGTGGTTTGCCGACAGTGACTGTCATTCGGGTAAAGGGCCAGGGGATTTGCATTCGATCCCAACTGCGAAGTTGCCAGTAATGTTTGGCGTTGAAGAGCATAGGAACCAACGGAACCTTCCCGCTCAAAGCCAGGGCGACCGCGCCTGGATGGATGGTGTATCGTGGACCGCGAGGACCGTCCACTGTCAAAAACGGCGAATAACCCTGCTTCATCGCACGTCGAAGCTCGATTAATGCCCGCGCACCGCCATGGCTTGAAGACCCTCGCACCATGTGAACTCCGAAGCATTTGACTAGTGTGGAGATATACTCTCCGTCACGGGAAGCGCTGATAAGCGCAGTCATCCACTTTCGATACCTCTTCGGTAAAATCGGCGCAGCGAAGAGCACTCGATTGTGCCAAATGGCAAAAGTGCAAACACGCGTATCCAAATTCTGGAAGATGCCAAAGGGATCCTCGATCCGCACCCGAAAAGTCCAGGCATACAACCGCAACAACCCAGCCAACAGCCAGGCCAGTGGCTTGGGCAAATTACGATGGTTCTTGAGAGTGAATATCTTGCTCATTTCAAGGCTGCTTCAGAATAGAGCAATGCCGCACAACCCTCGCACGTCGCAATCTCGCCGTGCAAAGCTGCTTCACGGTGCTGGAGCGGAATCTGTCGATGGCATCTGGCACAGACACCCTCATCCACCGAGACCAGCGCAGGCAGACGCTTGCTGTGAGTGCGACTGGCGCGCACCGCCTCATAACGCCGAAGAAGTTCCGGCTCGACGGCGGAGGCGGAGGTCGTCCGTTGCGTCTGGAGTTCTCCAAGCTCTCGCTCAAGCCGTGCATGCTCCGCCTGGGCTTCGCGGATGCGCACCGCCGTCGCCGCCTTGAACTGGTCATGGCTGGAGCGTGTATCGTCCAATACCTTCTGATGCTTCTCCACCTGCTCCAACGCCATCAGGACTGCCTCTTCGCCCTTGCTGATGGCGCTGTCCAGTTCGGCAATCTGTGCCATCGCAACCTGGTATTCGTCATTCTTCTTGATAGTCGCGCTCTGTTTCAGAAGCTTGCTTTTGGCCTCCTCGTGGTTTTTCAACGCCTGTTCATTTCGACCGACCTCTGAACGGAAGCGTTCCATCTGCTGCTCGACAGCCTGGAGCTTCTGCTGCTCGGCTGATGCCTGACGCATAATCTCCTGCTGTTGAGATGCATTTTCCGCCAACAGTTCCTGGTGCCGAACAATCTCCAGGTCAATTGCTTGAAGTGCCAACAATGGTCTTGGATCGCCTTTCATGACATCAATGGGAAGGATATGGAGTAAAGGAATCGGGAATTTCTCCTAATGTACTTGGTGAAATGTTTTTCGTGAGGTTGTCATGCCATTTTTTTTGAAATCCCCTTTCTATATATAGGATAATAGCTGAATCCGTGAATTTGCGCAAAGGATGTAGCGTCGACCCTCGCCGACGGTAGATGCGTTGTGCTGGCGCCAACGCCAGCACAGAGTAAAATTCACGGATCCAGGATATCGTTAAATCGGATTCTTCCCTGGAAAATCCCCCTGGACGATCCAACCAGACAGAGTGTGCCGCTATAATGAAAATGTGAAAAATGTGTAAATTTTATGAAAAATATGAAAAAAATTGTGAAAATTTTATGAAAAAACTTGATTTTACCTTTATTCTTCATATAATATAGATGACAGCCTTAAAAAATGGTTTTTCACTGTTTTTTCACATAATGAAAACAACCACTGGCTTCCATGCAAATCATCTGATCCTGATGAGGCACCGTTGGCACATTTGCGAAAGCACTTCGAGGCTTTGATTTCAGACCACCATATTATAGAAGGGAAAGCCGCCACAAGACTCGACAACCATCCTGTTGCCGAACCATCAAACGATTTCGTTTTTTCTCGTTTCTCTGTTTCACCTGTTCAACCTGTAACCTCCAACCAACATAGGAAAACCCAATCATGCGTAAGAACTTCACTCTGATTGAACTCCTCGTCGTGATCGCAATCATCGCGATTCTCGCCGGCATGCTCCTGCCCGCGCTCTCCAAGGCACGCCAGAAGGCGCAGACCATCTCCTGCGTCAACAATATGAAGCAGCTCGGCCTGGCCACTGGAATGTACATGGTGGACTTCCCCGACCGCATCCCCAGCGGCGGAACCTTTGGCGAAGGGGCCCATGCCCATGCGGGCTGCCCCTACAACGGCCGTGCCTTTGTGAATTGCGGCTGGTGGATTGACCTGATGTGTCCTGGATATCTCGAGGAGTACTTCTGGAGCAACTTCGGGGGCAATATCGAAGGCTATTCGAAGCACCTGGCGTGCCCGGCGCTCTCTGCCGATAACACATTCAACTACGCCATGAACGAGTTCGTCACCGCATTTTGGTATGGTGGCAACCTCACCAGCGGCTACGCCCGCCCCGCCCACATGAATGCCTCTAGGCTCAAGAAGGCCAGTTCCCGCGGGCTCTTCTTCGAGGCCTACGACGGCGCCTCGGCGCGTGGCATGTATGCCACCCCCTGGACAGACTCAGACTGGGGAAGCGACCCACTGGAAAAGTACCGCGCCGTCAACCGTGAGCGCCACGGCAAGGCCAGCAATGTCGGCTTCCTGGACGGGCATGTCGAGACGGTCAACAAGGACCAGCTGAGCACCAAAGCGACGGAGTTCCCCTGGATGGAGGACCACGAGTAGTTTCCTCGGTTGAAGCCATCCCGCCCGGCGCACCCTGCATCCAGCCCCTGCGGGGAACGCCGGGCTTTTCCGGTCTGCGATATGATATCATAGCATTTTCATGACAAACAAATTGATTATCATTTTCTGCGTCCTTTTCGTCCTCGCGGCTCTGGAGTTCTTCCTGTTGCGGCACAAGTCGGAGAAGCGCCGGGATGACCGGTCGGGCGCGCCCGCGCCCGCGCCTGCCGGAGGCGCCTCCTTCGGCTTCAACGTGATGGACTTCGGCGCAAAGGGCGACGGCGTTACGGACGACACGGCGGCAATCCAGGCCGCCATCGACTTCTGCGCGAAGCGCGGCGGCGGGCGCATCCTCTTCCCGTTCACGCCGAAGGGCTACCGGCTCGGCTCGCCCGCGCAGGAGACCTACGGTGGGAGGCCTGTGCGAGCCCAGCTGGTCATCCCGCCAGGCATGCACCACAACATCTGCCTGGAGGGGGAGATGCCCTGCGAACTCCTATATGCCTACATCGTGCGGCCGATGGACGGCCCAGCCATGTTCTCGCCCACGCGCTTCGGGACCATGCGCCACAACAACACCTTCCTCTTCTCGGACTGGCAGGCACCAGAGGTCCACGACCCGCGCGAACGCCCCTATGCAATTCTCGCCGCCCCGGAGGGCGATTCGTGCAAGGGACATTTCAGCATCAACAGGTTTTCCATCGCCAACCTGGAATTCCGCGTGCATCTCGACCATGAGCGGATGTACCCCACGCAGAGTGCGGTCAATCTCCAGAACGTCGGCGAGGCGCATGTGTCGGACTCGCAATTCTGCCTGGACGACAATGTGGGCGACACCGTACTGGGCAAGGAACTCCAGCCCAACCCCTGCCACACCGTCGGCCTCATGATGTCTGGCGATCAGAACGACAACAACGTGCTGCGGAACGTGGCCGTGCAAGGCTTCCGCTACGGATTCGTTCTGGGAGAGCATGTCGTCGCCGACTACCTCTACGTCCACAACTGCGAGGAAGGCATCGTCTTCCACGACTCCTCGCACCTCTCCGTCATCAACCACGTCGTGGCACAGCACAACCGCCGCATCGTCACGACGACCACCTCGGAACTTTTCGGGCATGCGAAGGGCCCCTGCAACGTGGAGATTGGCAGCATCAACTTCGAGTCGGGCACGGGGAGTCATCCGGCGGTGGACGCACTGGAATACGGCGTTTACGACCCAGAGAACCGCCTAAACGGCTATCTTCGATGGTTTGCGCCATGGGGCGACCCCTTCCCCGTCCACGGAGCTGAGAATTTCCATATCACGCATTTCGGAGACTGACATGAAAGCCCATGCCATGAAGCAGGAACTGAATCCAGCCGGTCCGTGGGAGGACGGCGTCGAATATCTCGGCAGCCAGGCGGAATACCACGTCTGTCCGCAGGACGCCACGCCCTGCGATCTCCATATCCTGAAAGGGCACGGGCCTGTCGATACCGCAGTGTTGCTGAAAAACCAGAAGAACATCACCCTGGACTTCAACGGTGCGACGCTGGCGCTGCACGGCAAGTTGCAGGCCTTCGTACTGGAGAAGTGCGAAAACATCACGGTCAAGAACGTGGACATACTCAACGACCGAGCGTCCTTCACGGAGGGCACCATCGTCGAATGCGGCGAAGACTATCTCACGTTGCGGCTGAACCCCCACCATCCGTGCCGCGTCGAGGACGGGCGGCTCATCCCGACCAGCGAGTACTGGGAGAACACCGCCCTCGACAGCAAGATGATGTTCATGCAGGCCTTCGACGCCGAGACGCGCGAGGGCTGCGGTCTGCCCCTGTGCATGATCGGACGAACCATCCATCCCGAAAACCGCCCCTTCCACTTCGAACACTACGTCCCCGAAGAGACGCCAGACGGACTGCTGCGCCTGAACGGCAAGGTTCTGGAGTGCTTCCAGCCAGGCCGCATCGTCGCCCTCGGACACGAGCGGCGGACCCTCTCGACCTTCTTCATCCGTGAGTGCCAGAACATCCGCCTGGAGAACGTGCGCATCCTGAACGGCCCAGGCATGGGCATCATGCCCATCCACTCGCGCAATCTCTATCTTGACCACGTGCGCTTCTCGCACTGCGGGAAGTCGCAGGGCATCATCACGAATCTGGCGGACGCCGTACACACCTTCGCCTGTAGCGGAGACCTCGTGCTGACGGAGTGTGTCTTCGAGGGGATGATGGATGACGCGCTCAATGTCCACGGCCAGTTCGACCTGCTGGAAAAGTGCGAGGGAAATCGCCTGACGGCCAGGGCAACCATCCAAGGCGGCCATTCCACGGGCGTGACCATCTTCGGGCCAGGCGACCGTATCGGTATCCACAGCGGCAGGACCACGTCAATCGAGTCGGAGTACACCGTCCGTGCGACGAGCGTCATTGACGACGACCTCGTGGAACTTGTGCTCGACCGCCCGATAGAGCATAGCCCCGAACCTGGCTGCCTGGTGGAGAACCTCTCGGCGCAGGCGAACCTCACGATTCGTAGGTGCGTCTTCCAGAAGGCCAACACGCACCTGCGCATCCAGACTGCGGGAAAGGTCCGCATCGAGGAGTGCGAGATCGGCCTGCCAATCTGGCTCACGGGCGACATGAACTACTGGCTTGAGTCCAGCGGAGTGCGAGACATGGAGGTGCGCGACTGCGCCTTCACTTCCGAAAGGGCGTTGTTTTTCGTCAATCCGCAGGTCCTCCCCACGGAGAAGGAACCCTACTACCACCGAAACATCCGCATTGAGCATTGCTCCTTCCAGAACGATCACCCCATCGAGGCACGCCTCGCGGACAACATCGTCTTCCGAAACAACACACAGTCGAACGGCAAGACGATGACCCTGAAATTCACCAACTGCGGAAGCGTGGATGCCCCCGGCTGCACCGTCGAACGCCACACTGAAAAAGTCGAAGCGTTTTCGATAAATTAGTGGTTGCGTAATTCTTAAGCATTTTCCCCATTCATAATCATGTCCATAGTGGAAAGGCTGTGTTACCCAAGGAGGGCATCTAGTTGAACTTTTTGCTTAAGGCTTAAGGCTTAAGGCATAAAGTTAGAATGCCTCGAGAGATTTCACAGTTTGGATAAGGTGAAATCTGGCTTGTGGTTCAAGTAGATTCCTTCATAGGAAACAGAGTTTTAGCCTTTAGCTTTTAGCCTTTGGATGCGGCACCCTGTCCAACACCCTGTTGCGGCTCTTTTTCGTCCACGGTGCCGCGAATTTCCATGTCTCGCATTTCGGCGACTGACGGCGGCCATCGGACAATTCTTGAACCGTTCCACGAAACAACGCTGATGAAAACCGTTCCGAAAATCCTATTGACAACCATCTTCCTGGCACACCTCGCACTGACGGGTGGTAACCTCCTGAAGAACGGTGATTTCGAGGACGCCGCAGGCGCGGCGGCATGGTATGTCTCCTGCACGGGGAATGGCACAGGTGGCATCTCCACGGGCGTGGCGTTCGAGGGACAGCGCAGCGGCTTCATCCGCAAACTCACCGACCTGGGGAGCCATGTGAGTTCCATCGGCCAGACGGTGCCCTGCGAGCCTGAGACAGAGTATTTCCAGAGTGCCTGGGTCAAGGGAGGCTGTACCTTCTTCACCTATCTCTTCGATGCACATGGCAACTACGCCGGCCAAGGCCCCGCAAAGATCATCTGCAATGGCAACTGGCGCCCCGTGGTCAATCGATTCAAGGTAGGCAAGTCAATCCACTCCATACAATTCCGCATGGAACGCTATGGCCGCGGCATCCCCACCGAAGCATGGATGGACAATGCCATCCTCGCACGCGCCGACGAGGTGCCGCCGCCCCCAGGCCCCGTCACGGACCTCGTCGCCACACTGGTAAATGGCGCAGTGACGCTGGAATGGACGGCTCCAGAAACCACTGCCCGACTACGCTTTCTCGTCCTACGTTCCAGATATCCAGACCTCATGGAGACCGCCACCCCGCTGGCCATCGCCCAGGATGAATGCCGCTATGTGGACAGCACAATACCAGCCGACTGGCCCCGTGTCTTCTACCGCGTGGTACCCGTGGACGAATGGAACCAGATGGGGACCTCGGACGCCTTTCGCGAAGTGCGTTTCACGCCAGCACTCCCCACCGGCCGCCTGGTCGCACGCGCCGCCTCCCCGCTGGAGAAGACGCGCCTCTATACGGACATCCCGGAGACCGAGGCGCCAGCCACCTTGAATATTGAACTGGCGCGCTACGAGACAGAGGCCATGCAGCTGCTGTTCTCCGCCGTCGGCGGCCCCGTCAATGGCGTTGACGTGACAGTCGGCGATTTCACGCGGGACGGTGCGGCGAACGGCGAAGCGGCCCCACGCTTCACAGTGACCCTCCGCCGCGTGGACTATGTGCCCGTGAAATACCCAAACCTCCCCGTGGAACCCGGCCTGATGGCCGACCCGCTCTCCGACTGGGACCGCCCCGTGGACATCCCCGAGGACGCCACACAGGCCATTTGGTTCGAGGTCGCCACACAATCGGAATGTCTTCCAGGCACCTACTGCGCCAGCCTGTCGGTCGTCTCCGAAGATGGCTTCGCCTTGGAAATTCCGGTGACGGTCACCGTGTGGGACTTCGAACTGCCCTTGACGCCGACCTTCCACACCTCTTACCAGATTTGGGGCGGCCCCATGTTCGCCAAGCCCTTCGGCCTCGAACCAGATTCCCCCGAATACGTTCAACTGATGAAGGACGCCTACGAGTTCCTCCTCCAGCGGCGCATCTCGCCCTGCGACCTCCCCGTGCCCTTCGATTCCCCCGAGGCGGAAAAATACTTCAACGACCCGAGGGCGACTGATTTCCGCATCCCCTGCGGCTTCTGGCGCGATATTGACTGGAAGAAATTCCAACGCGATGCGGACATCGCACGTTCAGCCGGGGTCATCACAAAGACCTACAACTACTGCTGGGACGAACCCGTGCCCGCGCACTACCCACACTGCCGCGAACTCTACGCAAAGTCCCACAAGCTCGCCCCTGACGTGGCCTTCCTCCTCACCGAACCGCCCTGCGAAGAACTCAAAGACCACGTGGACATCTGGTGCCCTGTCCTCCACGAAATCGAATGGGACAAGGCCACGGCCGCCTGCGCCCGCGGCGACCACTTCTGGTGGTACAACTGCGTTGGACCGATTGCCCCCTACCCCACCTACTACATCGACGACCTTGGACACGCCCCGCGCGTGCTCCAGTGGCTCCAGTTCAAGTTCGGTGTGGAAGGAAACCTCTACTGGTGCACCAACTACTGGACCACCGAGGATGTCTGGACGAATCCCGCCACCTGGGGCACCGCGAACGGCGAGGGTTTCCTTTTCTACCCCGACAAAGAGAAGTGCGGTCTCGTGACCAGCCTCCGTCTGGAAGCCATCCGCGACGGCAACGAGGACTACGAATACCTCAACCTCCTGGCCACGCGCCTTGCAAAATCCATGCCACCAGAAATCGCACGCGCACGTGCCGCCGCCATGGTCGAGCCTGTCGGTGCCGCACTCACCGTCTGGAACCGCTCCCCCGAGGCGATGCTCCAACACCGACGCCGCATCGCGCAACTTATCATCCAGCTCGGCGAATAGGTGACAATAGAACCTGAATCCGTGAATTGTGGGTGGACATACTGCCGGCGCCCTCGCCGACAGTACAACCTCTCACAATTCACGGAATCAGGAAAACTGGACAATTTTGGACAGAACTGGACATTGCAACTGCGCACCAGTCATGCCCGTCGCAGTTGTCCCAATTGTCCCAGATGTCGCAGTTCCATTGAAAGCGGCAATCGCGGGGACAGTCACCGAAGCGAATGAGCAATGTGCAATGTGCTTTTTTTAATTAACTTTTCATACAAAAATCCAACATGCAATGCTATATTATGAAAATTTACTGCATTTTTACATTAACTTTTCACCTGAAATAAGATAAAGGGGACGGATTTAATATGATTATCGCCAGGGACAGCTATCTTGAGCAGTTGAAGGAACGCATGTGGAACGGCCTGATTAAAATCGTGACCGGAATTCGTCGCTGTGGAAAGAGCTTTCTGCTGTTCAGACTATTTGCCGACTATCTCAGGGCTTCCGGGGTTTCCCCTGAGCATATCATTGCAATCAATCTGGAAAGCGAGGAAAATGAGCAATATTGCGACATTTCCAATCTGTCGGCATATCTCAGACAACGTATTTCCGACGATGGGGGGAGGTACTATCTTCTGCTGGACGAAATTCAATTCGCGATTTCAAAGCAGGAACTGAGAGACAAGGACAATCCGCCACGGCTGTATCGTCTGTTGAACGGGCTTATGCACAAGCAGAACATCGACATCTATGTCACGGGAAGCAATTCCAAGATGCTCTCGAATGATGTAAGTACCGAGTTCCGCGGACGCGGCGACGTCATCCGGCTTCATCCGCTGTCATTCCGCGAGTTCTTTTCCGCTGTTGACACCGACAAGATCACCGCTCTTGACGATTATATGCTGTACGGCGGGATGCCACAGATGCTCACGATGAAATCACCATCCGCCCGTCTCGAATATGCGAGAGAACTCTTTGCCGAAGTTTACCGCAAGGATATCATTGAACGCTATGAAATCGAGTTCCCCGACCTGCTGGACAAGATTACGGACACGCTGTGCTCCTCGGTAGGTTCCCTGACCAATGTCGCAAAACTTACCACCACCATAAGATCCTCTGGAGAAAGCAAATGTCATCACGAGACCATCGCAAGGTATCTGGGCTGCCTGCAGGAGGCCATGATTTTCACCACGGCCAAGCGATATGATGTCAAAGGACGCAGGTATTTTGATTATCCAATGAAATTCTACTGCGAGGATCTCGGCTTGAGAAACATGAGGTTGAATTTACGGCAACAAGATGAAACACATATCATGGAGAACATCATCTTCAACGAACTGGTCCAGCGCGGCTATGCAGTGGACGTCGGAGTGGTGCCGATTGCCGAAAAGACACTGGACGGGAGACTTACAAGGAAAAACTGCGAAATCGACTTCGTGGCCAATCTAGGCTACCAGCGATATTATATCCAATCCGCATGGACACTTGACGGGGAGGAGAAACTTCGTCAGGAACTTCGGCCGCTGATGAATATCGCCGACTCTTTCACCAAAATACTCATCACCAAGACGACACAGCCGCCCTGGCGGGATGAACAAGGCTTCCTCCATCTCGGACTTTACGATTTCCTTTTGAATCCGGGAATGCCTCTTTGATTCTTTTTCACCTGAATCCGTGAATTATCCTCCGTGCTGGCGGGCACCAGCATAACGCTGTTTCGACGGCGAGGTGCCGTCGCTACCTCCTTAGCGCCAATTCATGGATTCAGATTTCATGAAAAGTCAGTGAAGAAATGCACCAACTTTTCACTCTGCGGGACGGAGGCCGGGAAGAGTGGCGAAAATCGGCTTTTCGGGAGCGGAAAAACGGCTTTCAAAAAAGCCGAAAGGCCCGTAAACGGCCCACAGAGGCCCTCCACGGGCCTTGATACCCTTTTAGGGAGATAAATATGAGAAAAGTTTAGCTTTAGGTAGTATATTACACGAGATGTAAAAAAGTTTTCACATTCTTTCACAATCTGCAAATGTCGTAAAAATAAAACGAGATGCCTAGTATCGAGACCATCGCCAAAGAATCCGGCGCGTCGATCGCCACGGTATCGCGGGTATTACGCCAGAAAGGCGAAGCAAAGACCGACATTCAGCGACGGATTCTGAAAGTCGCGGAGCGCCTGGGGCGACCGGGCGAGCAGTCGGGTCGTCATCGCCAGATTTTGTTCATCTCGTTTCAGAATGTCCTTTCCACGGAATCCCAGCAAATCACCCTTCCCGTGATCATGGAGGGGATGAACTCCGTCCTCCACCCGGCGGGCTACAGTCTGCTGTATTCAAGCATCGACCTGAACAACACGCCGCCGCCGGCGCTTTTGCGCAGGGAAGTGGACGGCGTGATTTTCCATGGGAAACTGGACCGCGACTTCTACAACCGCTATCTGGCCGACCTCCCCCTGGTGGGACTCTCGCACTACGACCCGTCCTACGAATGCAATTGGGTCACCTTGGACCGAGGCGTGGAGGGCTACCAGATTGTTTCACATCTGGTAGGTAAGGGACATCGTCGAATCGCCTTTTTCACCCCTGAATGCGACTATACGGAAGATCAACTGATTGGCTACCGAAAGGCGATGGCGCATTTCGGACTGGAGATCGACCCCAGTTGGGAAATCCTCTACCAGCGCCCTACCGTGAATGGAATCCTCCCGCTAGAATATGAACTCCAGGACTATTCAGCACTGCTTGCGCCAGTCTTCCGAAGCAAAAATCCCCCCACGGCAATCTTCTGCATGGACAATTTCCGCGTGAAATGCGTCGAGATGTCATTGGAGAAGCTCGGCCTGAAGGTGCCCAGGGATGTAAGCCTGGTCGGAACCAGCAACTCCAGCCAGAAGGACATCGCCTTCTACCAAGGAGACATCGCCTGTTCCTTTGACGACTCGTTCAGCATGAACGCCGAGGCCGCCAAACTGCTTTTGCGTGTCATCTCTGCCGAGGAAAACCGCATCGTGAAAATCATGGTACGCCCGACCTTCAAGGGTGGGGTGACGGTCGCCCCGCCCAGAAAATAGGAAGGCTATGTTCCCCACAAGGGCACCTAATTTGAGCTAAAGGCTAAAAGTTAATGCTATGTTCTCCATAAGGGCACCTAATTGAAGTTCCATTTGTGGTGTGAACAGTGAATTTGGTGGTTCTCTACTTACGAAATGTTCACTATAGGTCCCCTCATGGGGGAACACAGCTAAAGCTAAAGGCTTGTGTTCCGCCTGAAGGCACCTGCTTGCACCACAAGCCAGATTTTCCTCTATCCAAACTGCAAAATCTGTCGAGGAATTCTAACTTTAAGCCTTAAGCCTTAAGCTTTAAGCAAAAAGTTCAACTACTTGCCAACGTGGGGAACCAAGCCATGGAAATACACTACTGTCCAGGCAAACCATAGTCCCAAGGCAAAAATCATAGGAAAACTAAGATTTCGTTTCCTTTCCCTGCAAGGGATTTGCAACTATCGAAAAGCGCATTACATTACCATCGTAGGGGGTGGGGGCATACCTCCCTATTTGGTCGCGCATACGCGTATATACATATAGTATAGAAAAACGATGCCAATATTGGCTGATAAAAATCGCCCTCATGACAACATTGCCGTGCATTTGTCGTATGTAAAGCGCAAGGCACAGTTTCTTTGGACAGCAGTGATAGGAATAAAAAGGGGAATTACCTGAATCTGTGAATTTTACTCTGTGCTGGCGGGGCACGAGCACAACGCACTTCTGTCGGCGATGGCGCGCCGGCAGAACATCTACTTACAAGTCACGGATTTAGTGAATTATACAGTTTACTTGCCTGCTTTCCGAGACACCCGGGACATGCGGGACACACGGGACAAGGTAATCGCAAGCGACGTCCCATCCGTCCCGTATGTCCCATCCGTCCCATTTACCCACTAGGCAAGTTAAAGATATCGTTCCCATAAAAAGCCGCACAGTAGGATAAAATGCCGTTCGATTGGTGTCTTTAATGTTTACAGTCAAAGAATATAGTTCCAATTTCATCGCGAATCCATACAGAATTTCATTGCGGATGTTTTTTCTTCTTTCAGGCCCAGCCAATGCAAGAAATCTGCCGAAAAAGGCGTATTAGGGGTAGTGCAACCATTATATTAAATGCGTATGCCGAGTACCAAGGTCTCCCATACCGCCGGGCGGAACGACCCGCAGGTGAACCATCAACACACTGGAGAGTAATTCCAATGACTCTGAACATCAAACATTTCTTCACTTCTGAGGCAGTCTCCGAAGGACATCCCGACAAGGTTTGCGACCAGATTTCCGATGCGATTCTGGATGCCGCAATGGATTTTGACCCACATGCACATGTGGCATGCGAGACTCTGACCACCACTGACACCGTTGTACTGGCAGGAGAGGTAAATCCTGTTCCGAAAAACGTTGATTACGATAAGATTGTACGTGACGTAGTGGCTAAAATCGGCTACACCCGCCCTGACGAGGGCTTCAGCGACCGGAGCCTGAAACTCCAAGTCCTCCTGCACGGGCAAAGCGCGGACATCGCACGCGGGGTCTCGGAAGATACCAGTCTATCTGGCGAGCAAGGAGCCGGGGATCAGGGTATTATGTTTGGATTCGCCTGCAACGAGACGCCTGCCTTTATGCCCGCGCCCATCTATTATGCACACCGCATCGTTGAACGCCTTGCCGAACTGCGCCACACCAATCCCGCAAACTATGGTTTCCTGCGACCAGATGCCAAGAGCCAGTTGACTTTCGAATACGAGGGAAACCGCCCCGTCGCCGTGCGGCAGGCGGTAGTCTCCCATCAGCACTTGGAGGGCACCTGCGATAAAGTCCACGAACTGGTTCCACAGGTACTACACGAGGTCATCCCCGCGGAGTTCCTCAATGGCTTCGACTTTGGAAACATCAACACGCCAGGCGCCTGCCTCCATGTGAACCCGACCGGAAATTTCGTGATCGGCGGTCCTCATGGGGACGCTGGTGTAACCGGCCGTAAAATCATCGTGGATACCTACGGCGGTGCCGGTCGGCACGGAGGCGGTGCCTTCTCGGGCAAGGACCCCAGCAAGGTGGACCGCTCCGCCAGCTACATGGCGCGCTACGTCGCCAAGAACCTTGTGGCAGCCGGAATCGCCGATCGTTGCGAACTCCAGGTCTCCTACGCAATCGGAGTCGAGCACCCGCTTTCCTTCTATGTGGATTTCTTCGGCACTGGAAAAGTCCCCGAAGAGCAAGTGGTCAACATGCTGAAATCTGAAAAGGTGTTCAACTTCCGCCCCGCCCAAATCATCGAACACCTCGGACTGCTGCGACGCGAAGGCTGGCGCTACCAAGACACCGCCACTGGCGGACATTTCGGACGGGACGGTTTCCCATGGGAGAAACTCGACAAGGTCGGTGAAATCAAAGCCAACCTGGGACTCTCATGAGTCTCTCGCCCACTCTGCTCGGCGTCGGCGATGTCATCCTCGATTTGGCGTTGCCAATCACCGATGAGGAGTTCGCCCTACTGCGGCTCCCCATCCCGCGTGGACAGGTCATGCAAGTGAGTTCGGCCGAGCAGCAGGCCATCCTGACGCATTTTGCCCCAGAACGCCTTACCCGTCATCCAGGCGGTTCTTGCGCCAATACTCTGCGAGCTTACGCCTGGCACGGGCGGAATGCCAAACTGCTTGGCTTGGCAGGTGACGACGAGGCGGCGGATTGCTTCATGATGGCACTTCAAAAGGCAGGAGTGGACATCTCTGGCATTAGACGTATTCCTGGTCACGCCACCAATTGTTGCCTCGCGCTGGTGACCCCCGAGGGAGAACGGACCATGTTACCGTGTTTTGACGCGGGGGCTCTGGCCACAGGCGATACCTTCCAGGCAGGAGACTTCGATGATTGTCAATGCATCCACTTGGAGGGTTACAATCTTCGTCACCCTGACATGCTCCAAGCAGTGCTGGAATGGGCTGAGGACCGTCAACTCCGCCTTTCTCTGGATTTGAGTGATGTCAGCCTAATCCGTGCCCACCGTGACGAAATGGAACGCATCCTCCATTCGCACCATTTCACTTGCCTATTTGCCAATGGTTCCGAGGCACGGGAATTTGCCAAATGCGAAACCGCCTGCGAGGCAATCTCAGTCCTTGGAACCCACGCTGATTGTGCGGTGGTAACTTGTGGTGCGCAGGGCGTCTGGATTGCCATTTCGGGAAACTCGCCCTTTCAAGTACCTGCGGTCAAACCAACGGCATTGGTGGACACCATCGGCGCCGGCGACTCCTTCGAAGGTGCTTTCCTCGCCTCATTTTACTCCGGGGCCACTCCATTCGAAGCCGCTCAATGCGCCGCCGCCTTTGCAGCACAGGTCATCGCCCTGCCCGGAGCCACCTTGCCCCCAATGGCTCCGCTGGAAGAGAGCAACGCAAAAGTCACTCCGGCGCAGTCGGTTCAGTAAATTTCAACAAGCGTTAAAATCTTGAGATTCATCTACAATGCATAAGACGGAACAATGCTGGATTGCAGACCCTGAGCTTTCGACGCAGGGCCGCCACGAAATCGAGATGTCCGAAGTGGAGATGCCGGGCCTGATGGCCATCCGCGAGAAGTACGGTCCCACAAAGCCATTGAAGGGCATGAAGGTGATGGGCAGCCTCCACATGACCACCGAGACCGCCGTCCTTATCGAGACACTTGTCGCGTTGGGCGCGCAGGTCCGCTGGGCCTCCTGCAATATCTATTCCACCCGCGACACCGCAGCAGCCGCCATCGCCGCCACCGGCGTGAACGTCTATGCCTGGAAGGGTGAAACTCTAAAGGAGTATTGGGAATGCACCCTCAAGGCACTCTCCTTCCCTGATGGAAACGGACCCGATACCATCGTGGATGACGGAGGCGACGCCACGCTGATGATGCACCTGGGCTACGAAGCCGAGAACGACGCATCCGTCCTGGAATGTGGACCAGACGCCCATGAAGACGAACGCGAACTCAAGGCACTTCTCAAGCGCGTGCTCACCGAAGACCCGCAGCGCTGGCACCGTTGCGTGGCCAACTGCCGCGGCTGCTCCGAGGAGACCACCACCGGCGTCCACCGCCTCTATCAACGCGAGGCCGCCGGGAAGCTCCTCTTCCCCGCCATCGACGTGAATGACTCGGTCACCAAATCCAAGTTCGACAACACCTATGGTTGTCGCGAAAGCCTCATCGACGGCATCAAGCGCGCCACCGACGTCATGATCGCCGGAAAAGTCTGCGTGGTCTGCGGCTACGGCGAAGTCGGCAAGGGCTGCGCACAGGCGCTGCGCGGCATGGGCGGGCGCGTGCTGGTCACCGAAATCGACCCCATCTGCGCTCTCCAGGCCGTGATGGAGGGCTACCAGGTCGTCACGCTGGACGAGGTTTGCGCCATTGCGGACATCTTCGTGACCACCACTGGCAACTGCGACATCATCACCATCGAGCACATGAAGCAGATGCGCGACTCCGCCATCGTCTGCAATATCGGTCATTTCGACGACGAGATCCAGGTCGCCGAACTGGAGGCCTTCCCTGGCATCCGGCGTCTCACCATCAAGCCACAGCTCGACAAATACATCTTCCCCGACGGACACTGCATCATCCTGCTGGCCTCCGGACGCCTCGTGAACCTGGGCTGCGCCACCGGGCACCCCAGCTTCGTGATGAGCTGTTCTTTCGCCAACCAGGTCCTCGCCCAAATCAAGTTGGCCACCGAAAAGCTCCCCGTGGGAGTCTATCGCATCGACAAGAAACTGGATGAAGAGGTCGCCCGTCTCCACCTCGGCAAACTCGGTGCGCACCTGACCACCCTCACCGAAAAGCAGTCCGCCTACCTCGGCATCCCTGTCGAAGGCCCCTACAAGGCGGAATACTATCGGTATTGAGAAGTTTCCGGGCGACAATGGCAGAAAACAACATCACGGCATAGGATGTTCCCTGCCATGACTTGAAAAATCCGTTTCAGGCATCATATTATGCATTTTGACTGAATCATACGAAATTCGACTTCGTTAACATACCATAACCAAGGACAATTGTTACATGGCTAGCAACAAACCGCATCGTCTGCCGTCCGCCGCGAAGCATATGCGCGCCGACGCACGTAAACATGCCAAGAACATGGCACGCAAGGCCAAGATCCGTGAATCAGAGAAGGCCCTGAACGCCGCCGTGGCGGCTGGCAACAAGGAAGAGGCGGCGACCGCCCTCTCCGCATGCTTCGCGCAACTCGACAAGGCCGCGAAGACCCGCGTCATCCACAGCAACAAGGCCGACCGCAAGAAGTCCCGCCTCACCGCACGTGTGGCGAAGATGGCGGATGCTCCGAAGGAGGCATAATCCCACGCCCCATTGCGCGCGTGGCGAATGATGCAGTTATGTCTTTGGACTGACCGCGAACCCGACTGGCGCCAGGCGCAGTTCTCCTGCGTTTGGCGCCTTGTTTTTTCCCGCACGTGCGCACCCGCCCGCGAGAGTTTCTATATAACTTATTGATTATCAGTAAGTTATATTACAAAAAAGAACCGCAGAATGCTAAGATGAAGCCTTCCGACCACCCCATCCACCTCAGTCAAGTCCTGGAACAGGCCTGCGCGAAATATGCCCCGCTGGTAGCGGTTCGTGCATCGACCGGCAAGACTTTCATCGACACGACATTTGCACAACTCCATGCGGACGTCATTGCCTGGGCGAAATTCCTTCGGGAGCATGGCGTGGGCAAAGGCGACCGCGTGGCGGCAGTCGCCTCGAAGTCCCCGAACCACCATCGCTTCTTCTACGCCTGCTGGCAACTTGGCGCGATCGCGGTTCCCATCTGCGAGACTCTCGGCAATGACGAGATGTCCTTCATCATCAAGGACTGCTCGCCCAAACTGGTGCTTGCGGCGGACAACTTCCTGGCCAAGGCGACAGAGAACGCTGGAGACTTGCCGGTGGTGGATTGGGATACCCTGCCCAAAGGCTCGCCCGAGGACGTGGCGGAGGTCAAGCCCGTCCCCTGCCCCTTCGAGAACGAGCAGGAGGGACTGGACTCCATCGCGGTGTTAATCTACACCTCCGGCTCCACGGGAATGCCCAAGGGCGTGATGCTCACCCACGAGAACATCTGGTGGAACATGACCATCGCCCTCGAGTTCTTCGAGGTCCGGTCCGACGACCGGCTCATCTCGCTGCTGCCCTACTGGCACGCCTACGCGCTGACCTGCGAAATCACCTGCATCCTCAACAACGGCGCGACCTGCTTGATCGCCCACAACATCGCGGATTTCCAGCGCAACCTCGCCAAATTCCAGCCCACGCTGATGCTCGTGGTTCCACGTATCCTGGACATGTTCATGGCCGCGATGAAGAAGAAAATCGACGCCATGCCACCCCGCAGCAAGAAGCTGGTGGAGAACGCCATCTACAACGCCAGCCGAATCTTCACCGCCGGCGCCAAATGGAATGGCGGCATCCTGCGGATGCTCTATCACAAGTGCTTCTACGACCCGTTCGTCTTCCGCAAGTTCCGTCAGGCGCTCGGCGGCAAATTGCGCCTTTTCGTAGCCGGCGGCGCCCCGCTGGACATGGATGTCCAGAGCTTCTACACCTTCCTGGGCATGCCCGTTCTCCAGGGCTACGGTCTCACCGAGGCCGCGCCTGTCGTCGCCTCCAACAGCCTCACCGACTACCGCCTGGGCTCCTGCGGAAAAATCTGGCGCTGGGCCAGCGATCCCGAAATCGGCGGTGACTACACCTTCAAGGACGAAGAGGGGAATCTCGGCAAAGACCTCCGCGGGCAACTGCTCATCAAGGGCAAGTGCGTGATGAAGGGCTACTGGAACCACACCGACGACTCCGCCAAGACCATGGAGAATGGCTACCTCAACACCGGCGACGTCGGACATGTGGATAAGGACGGTTACCTCTTCATCCACGGCCGCAACAGTTCGATGATCGTCCTCTACGGTGGCGAAAAACTGCACCCCGAGGCCATCGAAGACGCGGTGAAGACCTCCGACCTCATCAGCGAGGCGATGGTCTTCGGCGAGAAGTGCAAGAGCGTCTATGTCGCTGTGAATGTCCCCGAGGATGTGCGCAAGCGTTTCGCCGACGAGGCGGAACTCCAGAAGGCCGTCAAGGCCGCCGTCCAGGAGAAGACCGCCGACTTGGCTGCCTACAAGAAACCCAAAGACGTCATCATCCTGCCGGATTTCAACATGAAGGACGGCACGATGACCGCCACCCTCAAGATCCGGCGCTTCAAAATCCGGGAGCGCTATCGCGACGAAATCGAGGCGTTCCTTCAGGGCAACGGCGAGGAAATCGCCACCAAGAAGGATCTCTTCGTCCCCGCCTCCCGCATCGTCGAGAGCCTCGCCGACAAAAATGATGTCGTCGTCGGCGTGGACAACACTCTCAAGTAGGCTCAAAGCTTAAGGCCAAAAGCCGAAAGCCGCAAGCTCAAGGCTTAAAGCTGAACGCTTTGCATCCCAAGAAGGCACCTAACCGAGTTTTTCAGCCGCGAAGCGGCGAGCGCACGAAAGTGCGCAACCATGCGTAACCGCCTGCAAGTGCCTGAAAGGCACGCAGCTGGCGGGGAAGACACCACCAGAATCCTGCGCCCGAAAAGGGCGCGATAACCTTCAGCCTTTAGCTTTCAGCCTTCAGCCGACGCGGCTGAGCCGCGTCAATTACGCATTACGCATTACGAATTAGGCATTAAGATGACCCGCGAAGAACTAACAAGCAAGGTGGCAGCCGCCCAGCAGCGCGTGGAGCACCTGAGGGGGTATCTTTGACGTCGCGACCAAACGCGAGAAGCTCGATCTCCTTCAGGCGTCGATGAACCGCCCTGACTTTTGGGACAACCGCGAGAAGTCCCAACCCATCGTGGACGAGGTCAGCCGCCTCAAGAACACGCTGGAGCCTTTCCAGAAAGTCGTCGCCCAGACCGAGGACCTGGCCACGCTCGCTGAACTGGCCGCCGAGGAAGGCGATGATTCGCCGCTCTACGAGGAAGCCACAAGTGCCGTCGCCGACCTGGAGGCCGCGCTGGACCGCCTGGAGCTGGTCAGTTTCCTCTCCGGCAAGATGGACGCCAAGAACGCCATCGTGACTCTCCGCGCGGGTGCGGGCGGTACCGAGGCTTGCGACTGGGTGGCAATGCTGGAGCGCATGTACCTACATTGGTTCGACCGACGCGGTTTCGGTTACGTGGTCAACGACATGCAGTTGGGTGACGAAGCCGGCATCAAGACCATGACCTTCACCGTCACCGGCGAATTCGCCTATGGCTACCTCAAGGGCGAAAAGGGCGTCCACCGCCTGGTCCGCATCTCGCCCTTCGATGCGAACAAGCGCCGCCATACCTCCTTCTGCTCCGTCGATGTCGTCCCCGTCATCGACGACACCATCCAGATCGACATCAACGAGAAGGATTTGCGCATCGACACCTACCACTCCTCGGGAGCTGGCGGGCAGCACATCAACAAGACCTCCTCCGCCGTTCGCATCACCCACCTGCCCACCGGCATCGTGGTCGCCTCTCAGTCCGAGCGTTCACAGCATCAGAACAAGTTCATTGCGATGCAGATGCTGAAGGCGAAACTCTACCAGATTGAGGAGGACAAGCGTACTGCGGCCATCAAGCAGGAGGACGCCGACAAGGGCGACAACGGCTGGAGCAACCAGATTCGTTCGTATGTCCTCCAGCCATACCAACTTGTCAAGGACCTGCGCACCGGACATGAGACCTCCAATGTACAAGGCGTTTTGGACGGCGATCTCGATCCCTTCATGAATACCTACCTGCGGATGGGGTCCCCCACCAAGAACGCCTTCAAGGACGAATAATCGACATAACTTGTTGATTATAAATAATTTACATACTTAACTCCCCAAAACCAACAACCCTCAACCAAGGAAACTCAAAATGTCTTGCTGCCAGAAGAAAGAACTTGTCAAGAAAGCCATCAACACCGTGCGTCTGCTTGCGGCGGACGGCGTTCAGAAGGCGAATTCCGGCCACCCCGGCATGCCGATGGGTGCGGCCGACTACGCATTCACCCTGTGGGCGAAGTTCCTGCGCTTTGACCCGCAGCGTCCGGACTGGCTGGGCCGCGACCGC
>JAFZWH010000014.1 GCA_017617415.1 Victivallales bacterium
ACAGGGTACCTAATCAAGGCTTTTCAGCCGCGAAGCGGCGAGCGCACGCAAGTGCGCGACCATGCTTAACCGCCTGCAAGCGCCCGTAGGGCGCGCAGCTGGCGGGGAGGTCAACAACAAACCCTGCGCCCGAAAAGGGCGCGATAACCCTTGGGACAAAGTCAAAACTTAAAATTCTGCCATTAGGTGCCCTCAAGGGGAATAATGCATAGATTTTAATCTTGGCTATGTTCCCCACGAAGGTACCTAACTAAGCCGAGGTTTCAAACCGCAGGGGTGCGGGGGCTGCAGCCCCCGTAGAATTGTAGAAGTGCAATTAGGTACCCTCTCGGGGAACATAACGTTAATCTTTAAGTTTTTTGTTTTCCATATCCAATAGGGGGCACCCCCACCCACCCATTCGGGAGTAATGTAAACCTGTTTTGGAGAACTTGCAAGTTGCTCCGCAAACTTTCCAACGGAATCGTAGAAAACCTGTTATTTTTAGAAAAATAGAGTTTAATACTTTAAAATGCAAAGTGATAATTCATTTGTAAAATTGCTTGATGCAGTTTTCAAGCGGGATGACCTTCGCGGAGTGTATCCCGAGGCGATGAATGCCGAGGTCGCGATGCTGGCGGGATGGTCTTTTGCCAAGTTGTGCGGAAAGGAGCCCTGCATCGCCGTCGGCTATGACGCACGGCTGAGTTCGCCGGAGTTGTCGCGGGCGGTCTGCCAGGGCGTCGCCTTGGCGGGCGGGCGGACGGTGAAACTGGGGATGGTCTCCTCGGAGCAACTCTATTTCGCGTGCGGACAGTATCCCGAACGCTTCCAAGGCGGGGTGATGGTGACGGCTTCGCACAATCCTGCCGAATACAACGGAATGAAGTTCCTGCATGCGGGAGGACAGCCAGTGACCAGCGATGAGCTGGCGAAAATTCGTCAGTGGATGACGGAGTTGCATGATATGGGTGCCACGCAAGAAGTGCCGGTTTGTTCCGAGTCGTGTGACTTGAGCGAGGCGTTTGCGGAGCGGATGCTGTCGCTTTCTGCCACCCCGAAGGCTCTTCCGGAGAAGCCCTTGCGAATCTTAGTGGCGGCGGGCAATGGCGTGGGCGCGAAGGCCTTTGCTCCAATTGCAACACGCCTGGAACAAGAGGGCTGCGAGTTCGTCTGGCTGGATGAGGTGCCGGACGGACATTTCCCGCACGGCGTGCCGAATCCCTTGTTGCCAGAATACATGTCGCGCATTGGCACGGCGGTGCGTGCGCATGGTGCGCAGTTGGGCATCGGCTTTGACGGCGATGCCGACCGCGCGGGCTTCGTGGACGAGCAGGGGGCGGAGATTATCCCCGCGCAGGTCTATGCGTTGGTGGTGCAGGACCGTCTGGCGGGTTGGCGTGGTTCAGGGAAACCCGTCGTGATGCGGAATCTCTGTTGCAGTCGGCTGATATGGGATTTGTTTGATGGTCCTGCGGAAGTGGTGGATACGCCTGTCGGGCATGGTCAAATCAAACAACTGATGCGTCACCCGCGTTATCGCGAGCGCATTTTGTTTGCAGGAGAGCACTCCGGTCATTACTTCTATCCGGAGTTCTATTCGGTGGACAGCGGTATGCTCACGAGTTTGGCGCTGATTCGCCGGACGCAACGGTTGCAGACGGAAGGCAAATGCCTGTCGGGAGTGCTGTCGGAGTGGCGTAAGAACTACTGCTGGAGTGGCGAGCGCAACTTCGAGTTGCCGTCCCGTGAGCAGGTTTATACTGCGTTGCAGGAAGTCTGGGAGCAATTACAGCGCGTTCCAGGCACCCAGCGTGTCGAGATTCGAATCGATCCGGAGCTTGGTTTGCCACGCGCATTTCCAGGCGGGACGCAATATGAACCTCAGGCCATCCGCTTCCCCGACCTCAAGGTGGTGGTGGACCATGGTGATTCGGGCTGGTGGTGCGTGGTACGTCCTTCCGGCAACGAGCCGAAGCTGCGCCTGAATGTGGAGGCGTGGGGCAAGGATGCGCAAGCACGCTGCGACGAGGTGACCACGCAGATTGCCGGTTGGCTTGGATAGTTTCTCGCTACCTTCCCTTGGGGTAGATATTTA
This sequence comes from Victivallales bacterium, assembly GCA_017617415.1. Lineage (GTDB taxonomy): Bacteria > Verrucomicrobiota > Lentisphaeria > Oligosphaerales > Oligosphaeraceae > RGIG1601. The sequence goes on from JAFZWH010000014.1 coordinate 2,078, forward strand.
GGGTGGCCTGGGCGACTTCCTTTAGGAAGGCGATGTCCTCAGGCGTGAGTCCCTTGGGCTGATAGGTGATTTCCGAGACCGGATGGCCGGTGATGATGCCGAACCAGATGCATGTCTGGAGGAAAGTCCCGCGCTGATTCAGATGCGCAGTGTCGCCAGTCAAGGCGGTGTGCTTGTCATTCCACTTGATGTTACCGCAGAGGGCGCGGGAGACATCGGGCAGGTCTGGGTATTGATAGTCCTTGGGGTTGAACGGAATATACTTCGGCGACTGGGTTTCACGTGCGGCCTGGATGGCGATGCCGGTAGGGATGATGCGCAGACCGAGCTCCTGGGCAATCTGATGGTAGGAGCGCAGAATCATGAAGTGCATATAGCCCTGCGGATCCTGCTTATTTAATTGATACAGCGGGTCGCTCTTCCACTTTTGGGGGAGCGTCTGGTAGCGTGGGTCGTCCTGTCGCCACGCCCAGGTCATCTGAATCAGCACCGTGGCGGTAGGGGCGTTGGCACGGATGAAATCGCGGAGCAGCTTCGCGTATGGGCGGTAGCTTTCGATGCGCCAGCTCTCGTGGCTGGCCTGCTGGATGGTGACGAAGTCCCATTGCTTGGAGGCGAGTTTGGCCTGGTAGGTGCCGTGCTCGAAATAGTGGTAGCCGGGTTCGTTGGTCTCTTTGGTGATGTTGCTCCAGTGGCGCTCCATGGTGCAGCCACCGATGGTGAGGTCCTCGACTTCGATTTCAATGCCGGCGGACTTGGCCACCAGCGGCAGCCAATGCGTCATTGCCTCCGAGAAACTATTGCCGATGGTGAGAATACGGATTGGCTCGGCGTTGAGGGTGATGCTGAAAAGGATGGCAAGGAGGGTCGTGGGAAAAAAGAATTTCATAGTAAACCGAGGTGCAGGAAGGTCAGGCTAAGGGCAGGTTACTGAAGGCATGGGTACGGTCATCGTGATAACGGACGACCACATCGGCGGATTGACCTTCCGCGCCATTCAGGGTTCCCAAGTAGTGGCATACGGCAAATGGTTCACTGTGTGCGTTGTATTGGGTAATCCAATGCTGCTGGAAAGCCAGTGTTTCAGGGTTGTCTTCGGGAAAATCAAAACGGCATTTGGGGATTCGAATGCGATAGGGTTTGGGCGTAAGGCGTGCACGGTAACAGTTTTGACTACGACACAACGTGGTGTAGAGCGGATCGGCGTGGAAACATTTCATCAGTTTCTGGCAGTCTTTGCCTTCAAGTGGAGTGTCCAGGAGCAGGCGATAACCGGCCCGTGTGCGGTATATCCGAATGGGAGTGTGTTCGTGCCCGGCTTTCTTGGCGAGTTGTGCGATGCGGTCGAAAGGCTCTTGCTGGGCATCTGATGTGACGTCTTTGGTGCTTAGCAAGGTGGCAAGCCATGCGAAGAAATTCTGAGATGACGGGATTTCGCCGTCTATGTCGATGAAGACAAGGCGGTTGGAATTAAGCACCTCTGCGCCGTATCGGTTGCGCGTCACGACATCCAGTGGTGTAAGTTGAAGAAGGATTTTTTCGCGAATGGGACGCTCTTCGGTGGCGTAGTGCCATTCGGGATGGCTTCCGGCTATCCGCTTTTCTACGGTGTCAAGGAGCCGTTCGCCACAAGCGCGGGCGTCCTCCAAAGAATAATCCGAATATCCGTAGGCTACAGTGCTTTGCACGGATTGTGCACCGTTTTTCCCGGTGATATCCCTTGTGCATCTAAGCCAGTAGCGATAGAATTTCATGGATTGGACAAAAATGTATAAATTATGTCAAAAGTGAACAAGACGGGACAGGTCAACAGTCCTCATACAGGAAAAGGACAATCTTTCTAAGACTTTGTTTCCTTACTTTGCATGTAACTTGCACGGCGGCGATTTTCGATTATGTTAAATTTGGGTGGTGGGTGGGGCTCCCCACCCTATAGGAAAGGGTTGAATTTTGTCTATGGAGTGCAACGTCCCAATACAGCCGTGGCCTTGTGGTGTTGGCACACCGCACCACAAATCCTGCGTTAGCGTGAATTTATGAGATATGCAAGGAAGGGCGGCAAGGACGAGAGGGCACACCGCCCCGCAAATCCTGCGTTAGCGTGAATCCTGCATCTTCCGATGAGTTACCGAGGCTGGCGGTAGTTGTCCAGGACGGTCTGGGCGGTGGCCTTCAGGAACGCGGTGTCCTCGGCGGAAACGCCTTCGGGCTGGTAGGTGATTTCTGCCACAGGGTGTCCGGTAAGGAGTCCAAACCAGACGCACGCCTGGAGGAAGTCGCCGCGGGGATTCAGATGGGCGGGGTCGCCGACGATGGCGGTGTGGTCCTCATTCCACCAGACGGCGTTGTTGAAGGAATTGGAGACATCCGGCAGGTCGGGGTAGGTGTAATCCGCAGGATTGAACGGGAGATACGGATTCGGCTGGGTGTTCCGTGCGGTCTCGATGGCGATGCCCGTGGGGATCACCCGCAGCCCCAGTTCGGCGGCGATGGTCTCGTAGGAGGCGACGAGGTTGTTGTACATGTTCTCCTCAGACTGGATTTGCGGCCAGGTATAGCGCGAGTCGTCCTGCCGCCAGGTCCAAGTCATTTGGAGGAGCACCTCGGCGGAGGGGGCGTTCTTGCGGATAAAGTCCAGCAGCTGCTTGGCGTATGGACGGTAACTGGCTACGCGCCAGCTTTCGTGGCTGGCCTGCTGGATGGTCACGAAGTCCCATTGCTTCGATGCCAGTTTCGCCTTGTAGGTGCCTTCCTCAAAATAATGGTAGCCAGGCTCTTCTGCCTCGCGCACGATGTTTCCCCAATGGCGCTCCATGGTGCAGCCGCCGATGGAGAGGTCTTCCACGAGGATTTCCACGCCGGCGGACTTGGCCACGGGTGGGAGCAGGGCGGTCATGACTTCAGAGAAACTATTGCCGATGGTGAGAACTTTCATAATTCGTAATTCGTAATGCGTAATGCGTAATTGGGAATGGAAAAAGTGGAACGGGGAATGGGGCCTTGGTTCTCGCTCGCGTGCGAGCGAGTGGGGTTACACGATTTCGGAGTAGCATCCGAAGAGCACGAAGACATCCGGCGAGGCGGCCAGTTGACTGAGAAGGGTGACGATTTCGGGGGAATAGACGGAGGCCTCGAAGTCGAAGTAGAACATGAACTCGAAGTTCCGTCCGGGCAGGGGGCGGGATTCAAGTTTCAGGAGATTCACGCCCAGGGCGGAGAAGCGCGACATCAGCCGGTAGAGGGACCCCGGCGTATGGGGCACGGAGACCATCAGGCTGATGCGGTCGGCGCCTGGGAAGATCTGCATCTTTGGGGCGATGCAGATGAAGCGGGTGTAGTTGTAGTCGGAGTTCTGAATCTGGTCGGAGAGCGTCTGCAGACCATAGAGTTGCTTGCAGGCGCCAGAGCAGATGGCGGCCACGTCGGTGCGCTGGCTTTCGGCGACTTGCTGTGCGGCGATGGCGGTGTTGGTGCAAGGAGTGAGTTTGACCTTCGGGAAATGCGCCTTGAGGTATTTGCTGCACTGCGCCAACGCCTGCTCGTGGGAGATGATTTCCTTGATGTCCAGCGGGTTGGCGCCCGGATTGGCCAGCAGTTGGTGGTTGATCTGCAGTTTCACACTGCGCACGATGTAGAAGTTGTGGTTCCGCATCAGGTCATAGACCTGGTTGACCGTGCCGTTGGTGGAGTTCTCAATGGGGAGAATGCCGTATTGGCAGAGGCCCTTCTCGACTGCATTGAAGACACCGTCCCAGTTCTTGAAGAAGGAAATTGCTCCACGCGGGAAGAGGCGGCTGGCGGCCTGTTGCGAGTAGGCGCCCTCGACGCCTTGGACGGCCACGGTGGAGTCCGCCGGGAAAATCTGCGGGGTGTCGGCCAGGGCGTCCGTGATCATCTTCTGCATGTCGGGGGCGCCTGGGGAGGCGAGGTCCTGTCGGGAGCGCGAGAGATCGAAGATGGTCTCGAAGAGGACACGCGCGTAGATGCCCAGCTCGGCGGGGCTCTGCGTGGTCATGCGCTGGAGGATTTCGCGTTCGCGGGTGGGGTTGAAGACCGGCAGATGATGTTCGCGCTTGTAGGCCCCGATTTCGCGGGCCAGATCCATGCGCTGGCAGAAGAGCTTCAACAGCTGCTGATCCAGCTCATCAATTTGCTTGCGGTAGTCTTCGAGTTCCATGGGACAGAAGTTTTTTGAGGGATGTGGGCGCGCGGAGCACGCCCTGCCAAACCGTGGGGCAACGGTGTGGGCGCGCGGAGCACGCCCTGCCAAACCGTGGGGCAATGGTGTGGGCGCGCGGAGCACGCCCTGCCAAGCCGTGGGGCAATGGTGTGGGCGCGCGGAGCACGCCATGCCAAACCGTGGCATAGGAAGGCGCCTACGCGGGGAGGTCTTCGATGGCGAAGCAGATGGGCGGCTCGGCGGTAGCGGGGTCCTGGCGGATTTCGTTGAGGGCGCTCTCGATGGCGGACTGAGTGGCGGCCTCAGTGAGCATCAGCATCGGAACCTTCACGCCGGTGCCGGCGGGCTCGCGCTGGGTGACCGAGGCAATCGAGATGCCGTGGCTGCCGAAGATGCCGGCCATCCTGCCCAGCACGCCTGGCTGGTTGGCGACCTCGATGCGCACATAGTAGCGACTGCGGATGTCGTCCTTGGTGGCCAGGGCGAGGGCCTCGTCGTAGATGGGGAAGGCGGGTAGGCGGCGTGGCGAGTTGTGGAGGCGGTTGAGCGCCAGGTCCATGAGGTCCGCCACGACGGCGCTGGAGGTCGCCGCGCGGCCCGCGCCACGTCCGTAATACATGGTGGAACCCACGATGTCGCCGTCCACCCACAGGGCATTGAAGACGCCGGAGACGCCGCCGATGAGCGACTTCTTGGCGACCAGCGCGGGCTGGACGCAGAGCTGGACCTTGGCGCCGACCTTGCGGATGGTGGCCAGCAGCTTGATGCGGTAGCCCAGTTCGGAGGCGTATTCGATGTCGGTGAGGGTGACTTCGCGGATGCCGCGCACGGTCACGTTGTCGAGGGTGAACCAGTGCCCGTAGGCGAGCGAGGCGAGGATGGCGGCCTTGTTGGCAGTGTCATAGCCGTCAATGTCGGTGGAGGGATTGGCCTCGGCATAGCCAGCGGCCTGGGCGGCCTTGAGAATGCTGTCGAAGTCCGCCTTCTCGTTCTCCATCCGAGTGAGGATGTAGTTGCAGGTGCCGTTCAGAATACCGTACATTGCGGTGACGTGGTTGGCGACCAGCCCTTCGCGCAGTGCCTTAATGCAGGGGATGCCGCCGCCCACCGATGCCTCGAAGTAGATTTCAGTGTGGTTGGCCTCCGCCAAATCAAATAACTCCTTGCCGCAGAAGGCCAGCAATGCCTTGTTGGCAGTGACCACGGGCTTGCCGCGCTTGAGCGCCTCGCTGACGAATTTGCGGGCGATGGTGGTGCCGCCGACCAGTTCGACCACGGCGTCTATCTCCGGGTCGTCGATGAGCTTCATCGCGTCGGAAATGAGGAGGCCTTTCGGCAGCTGGATGCCGCGGTCGGTCTTGGTGTCCAGGTCGGCAATGCGGGCGATGACCGGCTCGATGCCATAGCGCTGCGCCATCAGGGACGCATTCTTTATCACGGTCTCGACCACGCCGGCCCCGACCGTCCCGAAACCGATGACACCAATTCTGAATTTATCCATAACTTCTTTGTAATGAACAAGTTACTTCTTTATCTTCACCGTCTTGTTGTGATTGGCGAAGAGAACGACTTTGGGGTGGTGCTTGGCGGCCTCCGCAGGTGTATAGAGGGCGAAGACCATGATGGTCACCAGGTCTCCGGCCAGACCACTGCGGGCGGCGGCGCCATTGAGGCAGAAGGTACGGGAGCCACGCGGCGCGGGAATCGCGTAGGTCTCGATGCGGCTGCCGTTGTTGTTGTTGACGATGAGGATTTTCTCGTAGGGCAGGATGCCCGCCATTTCGAGGCATTCCTCGTCAATCGCCATGCTTCCCTCGTAGTTGAGGTCGCTCTGCGTGACCTCGACCCGATGGAGTTTGGCTTTGAGCAGTTGGACTTGCATGATAATACGGGAGGGACGCGCTTCTGCGCGCCCTCCGTTGATTAGAGGTTAGTCGTTCGGCTTGTTGGCCTTGGCGTTGATGCGGAGGCGCAGGGCGTTGAGCTTGATGAAGCCGGTGGCGTCCTGCTGGTTGTAAACATCGTCCGCCTCGAAGGTGACGACCTCCGGATCGTAGAGGGTGTAGGGGGAGCGGCGTCCGACGATGAAGGCGTTGCCCTTGTAGAGCTTCAGGCGCACATCGCCAGTGACGTTCTCCTGGCTCTTGGTGATGGCGGCCTGGATGAACTCACGCTCGGGGGCGAACCAGAAGCCGTTGTAGATGAGATTGGCGTAGCGGTCGATGAGGGAGTCGCGGGTGCTCATCACCTCGCGGTCCATGGTGATGGACTCCATTGCGCGGTGAGCGTGGAAGAGGATGGTTCCACCGGGAGTCTCATAGACGCCGCGGTCCTTCATGCCCGTGAAGCGCGTCTCGACGATGTCGATGCGGCCGATGGCGTGCTTGCCGCCGAGGCGGTTGAGTTCGCGCATCAGCTTGGCGGGGGAGAGCTTCTGGTCATTGACGGCCACGGGGATGCCCTTCTCGAAGGAGATGGTGATGTATTCCGGGGTGTCGGGGGCCTCTTCGACGGGCACGGTCAGCACATGGCATTCCTTCGGGGACTCCACCCACGGATCCTCCAGCACGCCGCCTTCGAAGGAGATGTGCAGCAGGTTGCGGTCCATCGAGTAGGGCTTCTTGGTGGAGACGGTGATCGGGATCTTCTTCTCCTGGGCGTAGTTGATGAGGTCGGTGCGGGACTTGAAGGTCCAGTCCGGCGAACGCCAGGGGGCGATGAACTTGATTTCGGGGTTCAGAGCGTAGGCGGAGAGCTCGAAGCGAATCTGGTCGTTGCCTTTGCCGGTCGCGCCATGGCAGATGTACTCCGCGCCTTCCTTCTTGGCGACCTCGACGAGGTGCTTGGAGATGAGCGGGCGGGCGATGGAGGTGCCCAGGAGGTACATGTTCTCGTAGATGGCGTTGGCCTGGAACATCGGGAAGATGTAGTCGCGGGCGAACTCCTCGGTGAGGTCTTCGCAGTAGGCCTTCACGGCACCGCACTTGAGAGCCTTCTCGTTGATGCCGCTGGTCTCCTCTTCCTGCCCCACGTCGGCGCAGTAGGTGATGACTTCCGCGTTGTATTTCTCTTGGAGCCAGGTCAGGATGCAGGAGGTGTCCAGACCACCGGAATAGGCAAGAATGACTTTCATGGAAAGGTTAGAGGTGAGAGGTTAGAGGTGAGAGGTGAGGTACTGCTGGCGCCCCGCCAGCAGCGTGATGTTCCGCTGGCGCCCCGCCAGCAAAGATTTTCGCAGACGTGCATAGGCACGGGCAATTTCCTTAATATAATAGAACTGCCTGCAAAAGTACCATTATATTTGAACTTCGTCGAAACAACGAGGGCGAATTCCAATGGATTTTTCAGAGCGAATGGAAATTTGGCGGGCGCTGGCGGCGAGTACGCCGGAGCGTCCGGAATTGTGGGAGGCGTTCAAGCGGCCGGCGATTTTCCGCGAGGAGGATGTCCCGCCATTTGCATTGCCGGATCCGCTGGTGTGCTTTGACGGCACGCCGGTGACCACGCCGCACGAGTGGTTCGCCAGGCGTCGTCCGGAACTACTGAAGTGGTTCACGGAGAACTTCTACGGACCAATTCCACCGCGCCCGGATCGGGCTACCTACGAAGTGCTGGAGGAAGATGGCAACGCCTTGGGCGGCACGGCGGTGCGCCGACAGGTCCGGCTGAATTTCGCGATGGCGGATGGACGGTGCCACTCGGCGGAGATGCTGATGTATCTCCCGAAGAATGCCACAATGCCGGTTCCTGCCTTCGTGGGGCTGAATTTCAAAGGAAATCACACCACCACGAGCGAGGAGGCCGTGCGCGTGAATCCACGAACGGCGGAGGTGCCGCGCGGAGACGCCCAGCAGGTCGAGCGTTGGTCGCACGAATTGGTGGTCTCGCGCGGCTACGCTTCGGTGACCGCCTGCTACCACGACTTCTTCCCTGACCGCGCGGACGGCTGGGGCGAGAGCATCTGGGCGCTCTTCGAGGATTGCGCGGGACGCACGACGCGCCATCCCACGCATGGCTCCATCAGCGCATGGGCGTGGGGACTCCAGCGGATGCTCGACGCCTTGGAGACGATGCCAGAGGTGAATGCCACGCGCGTGGTGGTCCATGGCCATTCGCGGCTGGGCAAGACCGCCTTGTGGGCGGGAGCCAGCGACCAGCGCTTCCGAATGGTGGTGGTGAATGAGTCCGGCAGCGGCGGCGCGGCTCTGGCACGACGTTGCTGGGGAGAGACGCTGCTGCTTACGTTGGGCTACAATCCGCATTGGTATCCCCAGACGCTCTGGCGGTGGGTGCCAGAGGACTATGCCTTGCCCGTCGATATGCATGAGGTGATTGCGCTGTGCGCACCGCGTCCCGTAGTGGTGGGCAGCGCCACGGAGGACAGCTATGCCGACCCGCATGGCGAGTTCCTCTCTGCGTTCCATGCGGGACCAGTCTATAAATTATTGGGACACAATAAAGTGTTGCCACCAGAGATGCCGCCGCCGGAGGTCTGTCTTTCCGGCGACATCAGCTACCACATCCGCACTGGTCCGCATGACCAGAAGCGCTTCGACTGGGAACACTATCTCAGCCTTGCAGACCAGTTGGTGTGATATGGATGCGCCGGCCGTCGGCGTTGGCGCTCTTGGTGATGGCGAGGCAGGCGAGCGTGGCGTTGACCGCGCTTTCGAGGTTGTGGGCGCTCTCGCGGCCCTCCTTGATGCATTCGACGAAATCCGCGACCATCGCGGGGAATGGATGCCCATAGACGTCGCCGGTCTTCTTCACGCCAGTGTCCAGAGTGAAGAAATCGGCTTGACCCTCGAAGCGCTTGAGATAGAATCGGTCGTTGATGATGGTGCCCTTTTCGCCGAGGATGCTGAGGTTGGCGGTGTAGGGCACTTGGCCGACCAGCGAGCAGCTGAAGACGCCGATGGCGCCATTCGTGAAACGCACCTGAGCGGTCTCGACGGATGGGTATTCGTAGTAGTCGCCCACCATCGCGGACTGGGCGGTCACGCTCTCGATGTCCGCGCCGAGAATCCACCGTGCCATATCGACGGAGTGGCACCCGGCCAGAATGAAGGCCCCGCCAGTGTTCTCGCGGTGCTTCATCCAGCCGCCGCGGTTGCGTCCAAACCAGTAGTCCACATTGGCGAGAAAGACGTGCCCTAATTCCCCTTCGGCGACTAGTTTCTTCTGGAGCTTCACCAGCGGATTGAAGCGCAGGATGAAGCCCACCATCGTCTTGACTTTCGCTTCGCGGACCGCCGCCAGCATCTTCGGGAGGTCCTCCTCGCGGATGGCGATGGGCTTCTCCAAGAAGACGTGCTTGCCGGCCTTGGCGGCGAGGATGCATTCGTGGGCGTGGCGGTCGTTCGGCGTGCAGATGGAGATGATGTCCACCGCCGGGTCCTCCAGAATCTGCTGGAAGTCGGTGCAGGTCTTGCACTCCAGGCCGAACTCCCGTTGCTTGGCCTGGACGCTTTCCAGCCGCCGCGACCCGATTGCCACGACCTCGCATTCGGGGTGCTTGAGATAGGCGTTGATGTGGCCGCTGGCTACCCAGCCGCAGCCCCAGACCGCGCAACCGTATTTGCCGTTTTTCATTTTGATTGCTCCTGGATGAATTTGCCGAGGTTTGTAGAAAACTTGTCCGAGACTGCCGGAAACGAACAAAGGCAGGCTATTGGGAAATCTGTGGAGACAGGCGAATCGCCTCCCGGATGGTCGCCGCCATCTCCGGGACGAAGCATCCCGCCTGGTCGGTCAGGCAGGATGCGCTGGCGGCGGCCAAGGCATCCGCGAATGCCTCAGGACAAGGCTGGTGCGACAGGAGACGCTCAAAGAGAACCGCGCTGGCGGTGTCGCCCGCGCCCAGGGGATTCACGATTTTGTCCAGTTTGGGGATTTCCAGCGTGGTGATTGAAGCATCCGTGCCATCCAGGAGCCAGGCCCGCGAAGGTCCGTCCGTGATGGCGGCGGTGACTTTGGCGTAGCGTTGCCGCAACCACGCCAAGCCTGCGGCGATGGTCTCCTGACCGGTCAGGCGGCATAGCTCCATCGCGTTGATTTTCAAGATGAGGTCGGGCTTGACCGCGAGTGCCTCAGCGGCGTTCTGATAGTTGTCCAGTAACAATGGCAACTGGGCATTTCGGGTGGCCAGCGCGACTTCACGCATGAAGTCGCCGCAGGAATCGGCGGGGATGCTTCCCGCCACCGCGACACCCGCCGCGCCCGCGAGATTCTTCTGCAACAAGTTGAGGAACTCCTGCAACATCGCTTTGGTGATGGGCGTGCCGGGTTCGACCAGTTCGGTCATCGTGCCTTGACAGACGCAGTTGGTGCAGGTACGTGTCTCCTGGATCACGGGAACAAATTGACATTCCAGCCCCTCGGTTGCCAACGCGATAGAGAAGCGATGTCCAGCCTCACCGCCCAGGAAGGTCAGTTGACGGCCAGGCAGCCCGCCGTGATGTTGGAGTGCGCGGCAGAAGTTGGTCGCCTTGCCGGCGGCATAGCCGCCTACGCGGAGTGCGCGGTTGACCTCGCCCGCTTGGAACTCCTGGAACTCCAGGACCTTCTCCCAGGCGGGGTTGGCGCCGATGACCAGAATATATGGTTTAAAAGACATGAGAACGTGGTTTACTGGTTAGACACAATGGGTTGAATCAATCATCTAGTGTCTAATTTCGTAACTAATTGCGCACTTGCGGCGACAGGCTGGCATCTGCGCCTTTCAGGGAAATTCACGGGCGAAAGCCCGCTCATTTCCCCTCAAGCCACATTTGCTTCGCCTCTCACTCGCAATTGCACAA
>JAFZWH010000150.1 GCA_017617415.1 Victivallales bacterium
CGGGCGTTTTGTCTTGCAAACCAACCCTTCAGCCTCCCGTTCCAAGGAGTAACCATGTCCCACATGGACAAGACAACAAGACAGATCATCAAGGATTCGCTTGATGGCGGCGAGAGGGATCTTGGCGTCCTGGCTGCAAGGCTGGGCCGGGACAGGACCACCATCTGCCGCGAGATCAGGAAACGGCGCATATTCCCCGCGGGACGTGCGTCATCGGACTCCGAGTGCCCGTTGCTCTTCAGTCCGCCGTACGTCTGCAACGGATGCGCCAAACGGCAGCATTGCCGCATGGGGAAATGCTGGTACGACGCGGAGGCCGCCCAGGCGCAGTACAGAAAGGACCTTGTCGAGTCGAGGAAAGGCGTCGACATGCCGTCGAGGGAGCTCGCCAGGATGAACACCCTCCTGTACGAGGGGGTCGCCAGAGGCCAGTCCGTGCACCATGTCGTGGCCACGCACAGGGACGATTTCACCGTCTGCGAGAAGACCATCTACAACTTAATCAACGCGAACATCCTTGCTGTCAAGCGGCACCACCTGCCGGAGGCCGCCTGCCGGAAAAGCCGCCCGAGGAAAAGCAAGCCCAGGCAGCACAAGGTCGAAAGGAACTGCAGGGCGGGAAGGACCTATGACGACTACCGGGCCTTCCTTGCCGGACACCCCGGGGCCTGTGTCGTCGAGATGGACAGCGTCCTCGGAGGCAGGGAGGGGAGCCTGCTTCTGACATTCAACTTCAACTGCTGCGGGCTGATGCTGGCCTTCCTGCGCGACGCGAACACGGCAAGGTCCGTCAAGGACGTCATGGACGCCCTCGAGGACACGCTGGGGCTCGACACGTTCCGGAAGCTCTTCCCCGTCATACTCACGGACAACGGCAGCGAGTTCACGGACCCCGAGGCGCTGGAGAAGGACCGGGACGGGAACCGGCGCACCCGGATTTTCTACTGCGACCCCTATGCCTCCTACGAGAAGCCGCACGTCGAGAACAACCATGAGAACCTGCGGAGGATCATCCCAAAGAAAAGGTCCATGGACTCGCTTGACCAGCAGAAGGTCAACCTCGCCGTCTCCCATCTGAACAGCTTCGTCAGAAAGGAATACGGCGACCGTTGCGCCATCGACCGGTTCGTGGAGATGTTCGGGGAGAAAATCCTGGGGAAGCTGGGAGTCGCCAGGATAGCCCCTGAGGACGTCTGCCTCAAGCCGGAACTGGTCGGCCTCAAGGAATAGAAGAACTCCGCCGGAATCCACGGCGAAGAACGGGCATTCAACCTTGCAAAACGCCTGGGCATTTTGTCTTGCAAACGCAAAAAAATGCCCAAACGGCGGCGCTACCCCATGCCCTGATTTCCTTGTTTTTGTAACACTAAATGCACATCCCACGCAGAGGCTCCAACTTGCACTTGCGACTTTGCAAGACTAAATGCGCCTCTTTGCATGACTAAACGCACCAATTTCGCCTTGACGGGCGTTTTCCCTTACAATTTGGGCGTTTAGTTTACAATCCACGTCTTTTTCTGGCTTCCTCGATCTTCCTGTCACGCTCCGCCTGGATTCCGACGTGCCGTCCCTCCAGACGGGCGCGGGGCGTCACGTAGCCAATTGCGCTGTGAAGCCGCCGCTCGTTGTAGAAGTCGATGTACATTGCGATCTCCAGACGGGCCTGCTCAAGATCCGTCAGGCATTTCCTATGGACACACTCCGACTTGAAGGACTTGTGCCACCGCTCGATCTTGCCGTTGCTCTGAGGGTAGTAGACGGAAGTGGTCACGTGGGTGTAGCCGTGCATCGCGATGAACTCCTTGAACTCCTTGCCCACGAACTGCTTTCCATTGTCCGTGATGAACCTCGGGCGCGCTCGCGGGAATGCCTCCAGAGCCTTCTGCTGCACAATCCCGACGTCGCGGGCCTCCATCGTCGCGAAGATCTCCCAGGACACGATGAAGCGGCTGCATCCGTCGATGATCGTGATCATGTAGTAGGGACGCCCCCTGACGTGCACGTAGGTGATGTCCATGTGCCAGTGTGCGTGCACCAGAAGAGGCTGCTCGAAGCCCCCTCCCTTTCTGGACGGCTTTCTGCTCCAGTGCCGGATGACGCCGAAGCGGCAGAGGACCTTGTACACAGTCGAAGGTCTCACGTGGACGATGTCCGCGTCCAGCATCATGTACGCGCAGCGTCTGTAGCCCTCCTCGAAGTGCTCCTGGTAGAACTCGACGATGAGACGGCATTCCCAGTCCTCAAGCCAGTTGGCGTGCGGGGCGTTCCGGGCGTGGCGGTTCGCCGTGCCCATGCGTCCCCTCCAGTCGTGGTAGCGCTGGCGGGTGACGCCGACAAGGGCGCAAAGCCGGCTGACGGTCACGCCCGTCCGTCCGCTCCACCTTTCGATGAAGCGGACTATCTGGTCACGGAGGCCATACTCCACCCAGCCCTCTAATGACCCCCACGCGTTTTTTTTTAGCGCGGTGTACTCCTCCAGCAGCTCGGCGATGACGCTGTCCTTGTCCTTCAGGCGCTTCTCCAGTTCAGCCACTTTGCGCTCGTGCTGGCGCTGGAGCGCCTTGCCTGTGTGCTCGAACGCCAGATGCGCCTCGGAGAAAAGCTGTTTCTGCCAGGCATAGAAAACATTGGGATGAATGGAGAGTTCCGCGCAGATGGTTGAGATGGGGACGTTGTCCTGAAAGTGGCGGAGAACCGCCTTGGCTTTTTCGTCTGCAGTGAATCTGATCTTCGGCATTGTTGGTCTCGTTTTCCTGTGGTGGTCTTCTCTCTTACCTTACCACTGAAAAACGAATTCTCAAATGTAAGATTCAAAGGTAGGCGCAACACCATCACCGAAGAGGACCTGAAGCGCTTCCATCTGGTCTCCAAACGCTACCGCAACCGACGCATCGGAAACTTCCTGAAGGAGTTGCAATTAGCTGAAGGACGGAACACAGGAATTCCCGCCATCGTGGAGGCGATGCGCAGCAACGGTTCTGAACCGCCGAGGTTTGAGACCGATGGCGAGCGCAGCTATTTCTCGGTCATCCTCCCCGTTCATCCTGCCTTCAGAGACGAACAGAAGACGGCTGTCCAGCCAAGC
>JAFZWH010000015.1 GCA_017617415.1 Victivallales bacterium
CACGGAAGAAGCGCACATCGCGCCCCAGTCCCAGCCAGACGGGCACCTCCTGGTCGCGGTCATACTGGCAGGCGTTCTTGTAGGACTCCTCCGGCTCGGACTCCATCCGCCCGAAATCGGATAAACGCCCCTTGACGCGAAGGGCGGCGACCACCTCGTCGTAGGAACGCAGGTCCTCGGCGGGCAACACCGCACACTGCGCCTTCGGCACCCAGACGGGCTTCTCGCTGGTCACATCACGCAGGAAGAAAGTGAAGGGATAGGGTTCGCGGCGCACTCGAACCAGCGTGGAGTGCGAGAAACTCCCGACATACTCGTCCGTGACCTCGACCACGACCTCGGTCGCTCCCGCCGGAATCTCCGCTGACGACACGAGTTTGCCATACACGACTTCAATGCGACCCGCCGGCAACTGCCCGGCGCTGACAATGCGAATCTGTTTCATTACGAAATTATTATTGAAGACCTGAGACCTGAGACTTGAGACTTGGGCGGCGGAATTAAGACCTCGAACCTCCCTGCTGGCGGGGCGCCAGCAGTACCTCTAACCTATTATTCATTCCACTTCAGAGATTCCAGCCATTCCGCCACATGGGCGGCGGAAGAAAGGACCTCCGAGCCGTGGCCAAGCTTGCGCTGAACGATATTCGGCCCGCGCAACGCCAACCCGGGCAGCACAGTCGCCTCAGGGCAGGCGGTCTTGACCGCAGCAAAAGCTCGCCCTGCCCCGCCACCACCGTGCGTGCAGAAGGGCACCACCGTCTTGCCGGAGAGTTTTGCGTCCGCAAGGAAGCGCCGAAGAGGCGGTGCGGCAGTGCCGAACCACACTGGCGTGCCTACGAAAATCACATCATAGCCCGTCACATCAAATGGCAACGGCTGGATTTCCGGCCACGACTGGCTATCCAGCTCCTTCTTCGCCACCAAAATCACCTTCGCATAGGACTCCGGATACGGCGTGACCGGATGGATTTCTTCCAGGTCGCCACCGACATAGCCCTGAATCCACTTCGCCACCGTCAGCGTGCTCTTCGTCTTGGACTCCGAATAGACCACCGTCAGCACTCTGCCGGAAGGAAGGTTCGTCACCGCCGCTGGCGCCGGCGTGGTGTCCCGTGCGAAGCACGCCATCAGCAGAGCAATCACGGCAATCAGCAGAATGACCACCACCACGCCAATTCCGATGAACATCAGTTTTCTCCTCATGGTTAAAAGACAACTCTGACGGATGCGGGACCTGAGACCTGGGACTTGACTTATGATTTAAGACCTTTAACCTCTAACCTCGCTGCTGGCGGGGCGCCAGCAGTACCTCTAACCTTTAACCTTCCAATGACTTGACCAGCCATTCGATGTACGGCGCGATGGAGTCGATGCGAACCGCGTCGCCTGCGCCGTGGATATCGCGGTGGTCCGCACCGGAGATGGCGATGGGGACATTCCAGCCGACGATGTGGCGGGCATCGGTGGCGCCGTTCATCTTGTGAAAGGCGACCTGCTTCTCCGGGAAGCACTCCTGCATCGTACGCAGAAGCCGTTGGAGAACCGGCGAATTCTCATCCGAATAGACTGGCGGACATTCGCGCTGGACAATGACCTCGCAGCCCGTGGCTTCGCGCACCTCCTCGATGATCGCATTCCGACGAGCGGGGTCAGGGAAACGGATGTTCAGCACGAACGAGGCCTCGCCCGGCACCAGGTTTTCCGCGTCGCTGCCCTTCATCTGGCAAAGCTGGCAGGTCTCTCGCCACTGGTCATTTATTGTTGCTAAATGCATTGTATTCAAGAAGTTACGTAGTTTTACATAACCGTCAACGAGTTTGTCCGCGGCATTCTCGCCCGTCCATGGATAGGCGGCGTGGCACGCCTTGCCGATCGCCTTGACCTCGAGAACCAGAATGCCCTTCTCGCAGATGTCGATCACATACGGACTGCCGTCCATAATCACGGCCAGTTCGGTGGCGCGATAGCCCCGTTCCGCCATGCCTGCGGTAGTGAAGCCGCCAATCTCCTCGTCCGCGGTGAAAATCACGCCGACACTACGGTTGGAGTCCAGCATTCGAATCAGCGTAGCCGCGCAGATGACCGCATTCGCGATGTCGTCGCCGGTGCCGCGTCCAATGAGCCAGCCGTCCTTTTCGTAGGGCTCGAATTGACTATCCAACACGGGCGGCACAACATCCAGATGTGCGTTCAGAATCACCTGCTGAACCTTGCCCGGACGATTTGCCGCGAAGAGCACCTTCCGCCCATCGGGGAACTCCTCAAAAGTCAGGTATTTCACGCCGTGCGCCACGAGGAAGTCGTGCATGATTTCCTGCGAGCGGTTGACTTTGGCGATTTCGGTGCTGACTGCGCCCACGCGCACCAGCGCCTTGACGAGTTCGAGATATTCAGAGATGTCCATTTTAACCATGTGGAATGTGAATCAGTCCCCTATTTCGTGGACTTCGCAGGTTAAGAAAACCATTTCGCGGGTCTGCTCGGTTACTTTTCCGAACTCGGTTCGGCAGACTCCAGGAATCCAAATCAATTGATTTCCAGCATACACCATCGGCCAACCATTCCGCTCAGGCACGGAAATTCCTTTGTCTTTGAAAATGTCAGTGATATTGCGATGATGGCCGTGTAACCCTAACGGCTGAATTTTAAAATGTTCGCCATGATCATAAGTCATAATCGTCAGCACCCTAGAAAGACATTCAACATCAAATGCCTGACTCCACATTTCTTCGCAAAAATAGTCTTCCGCTTGGAACGGAGGATCGTCTTCCAAACGATAATAAATATCACCCGCAGAAAAAACATATTCCGCATCAGAGACAAATCTCATATTCTCCTTATCTCGTGCTGAGCTCCAGGCATGACCTTCCTCCAATGCGCTACCAAAGGCATCGTCTTTATTAAACTCGGACTTCCCTGGAGTCTCTTTTACAGGCATTTCCTCCTGGATACAATTCAACCAACGGTATCGTCCCACAAATTCATTAACCCAGTGCCAATCTTCGTAAAAGCTGTAATACTCAGGTTTTTTGGATGTATCCAACAATTGCAAATCCCTTTTTTTTATGTCAGCCATACGTCCTTTCCACAAAGGAACCATTTCCTCTTTTCCAGATTTTATCGCCCCCTTCAACCGATCCATGGTCAAATGCGACAAAGGATAGTCCAGCCCCGCCCACGACCGAAACAAACGCACAAAAACCGCAGACGGCAATTCCCGCCAAAAACGAAGGGGTGAAGTATCATCATCCCATTCCCAATCGTTTCGATGCTTTTCCCAATCGTCCTTCCATAGTTTTTTAGAATACTTCTCCAGGCAATCCGCATCCTCGCGAAGGCTCTGAAGCGCGGCAAGGAACCCCGCGTCTGTGCCGAAAATCTCGCGCACGAGCGGCAGCAGGCGGCTCCGAATGGCATTTCGGCGGGAGGATGAGGCCTCCAGGTTGGTATGGTCAATGCGCCAATCATCAATGCCCTGCCCCCTTAGCCATTCCTCCAAATCGCGCTTACGCAATTGCAGGAAAGGTCGGCAAAGCGTCAGTCCATTCAATTCACGTTCCGGACGAAGGCTGGTCAGTCCGCTGGCATTCGAGCCACGTCCCAGCCGCAGAAAGAGTTCCTCCAGACAGTCGTCGGCGTGGTGCGCAAGAAAAATCGGCCGACACTCGTCCTTGACCAGCCGTTTCCAGACCTCCAGACGCAGCCGCCGTGCGCATTCCTCGACGCCCTCGCCAGGCTGACGTTCCTGTTCCACCCACAAGTCAAATACCTTCAGACGGACATGGCGCTCCTCGCAGAATTTCCGGCACCACAATTCGTCCGCATCGGACTCCGCTCCCCGCAGATGATGGTTGAAATGCACCGCCGTTACCTTCCAGCCGCATTGAACCATTGCAAGCAACAATGCAGTGCTGTCCGCCCCGCCGGAAAAGCCCACGTAGGCCCAGTCTGGCTCAGCTTGAAATGCTCGGATGGCCTCGCAAGGATTCATTTTAATTCGTAATGCGTAATGCGTAATTATTCATTCGTTTTCGGCTGAGATTTGCTAATGGACATCAACAGCTTTAGCAACTCTTGGCAATCTGCATAAACACTGTTAAAATGTTCTGTTTCAAGGTATCCTGATTCGCTTAGCAATTCCAACCAATATTCCGTTTCACTAGCCTCTTTCAACGCAATGTTGATTTTACTATAGAAATCAGCCTTGGATTGCCCACGAATCGCCTCTTTCACATTGGCGCCAATGTTAGTTCCGCTACGGAGAACCTGCTTTGATAAGACATACTCTCTTTTCACCGCACATAAATACTGATACATTCGAATCATTCTCAATGCAAAAGCTTTGCTTTTCTTCAAAATTGCATTTTCTTTCTTCATCATTCACCTGCGACGGACAAAATAGTAATTACGAATTACGAATTACGAATTATTCGATGTTCATGACTTGTTCGCGGACTTTGGAGATTTCGATCTTGAGGGCAAGCGCGTCCTCGGCAATGCACAAGTCCGTGGTCTTGGAGGAGAGCGTGGTGATTTCGCGGTTCATCTCTTGACCGAGGAAGTCCAATTCGCGACCTGGGTCTCCGTCGCTGGCCAGCAGTTGGAAATATTTGGTGAAGTGGCTTTTCAGGCGTACCATCTCCTCCGCGATGTCCGCCTTGTCCGCATAGAAGACCAGCTCGCGGGCGAGGCGTTCTTCGTCCACGGTCACCTGATCGCCGCCGAGTTCCTCCAGGCGTGCGCGCAGACGCTCCTTGAACTGCACCAGTGCCTCGGGTTCGCGGATAATAATCTTCTCCAGCAACTGCTGCATCTGGCGACCCCGCGCCTCCAGGTCCTCGCGCAAGCGCGCGCCTTCCTCGACACGCGCCGCCGAGAGTGCATCAAGTGCCTGTTCCAGCGCGGGTTCCACCAATTCGCGCAGCGGCTCGTAGAGTGCATCATGGTCCTGGTTCAGCACGCCAGGCACCGCCAACACTTCGGCAAGAGTCGGTGGATTGAGTCCCGCCGTCTTCGCCAGTTCCCGCAGTTCGTTGGCCGCGGCCTGCGCAACCGGGAAGTTGATATGTCCCCCGGACGCCGCCTGCTCGGGGCTGAGCTGATAGCTGACCACGACATACAGGCTCCCGCGTGAGAGCTTCTGCTGGATGCGCTGGCGAAGCACCGGCTCCAGCATCCCCAGTTCGCGTGGAATGGAGAAGCGCATATCGACCTGCTTGCGGCTGTTCACCGCTGAAATCTCCACCGACAGCGAGGCGCCATCCCGCTCGGCCACACCCCGCCCGTATCCCGTCATGCTCTTCATAAGAGTTTAAAGTGTAAAGGTTAAAGTTTACAGTTTAAAGTCCGGACGCTACACGGAGAAGCGCACGAAGCAGCAGTCGCCGTCCTGGACAATGTATTCCTTGCCTTCGATGCGCAGTTTGCCGGCCTCCTTGGCAGCATTCCACCCGCCGTAGGTCATCAAATCATCGTAGGAGATGACCTCCATGCGGATGAAGCCCCGCTGCATGTCCGTGTGGATTTTGCCGGCGGCCTGCGGCGCGGTCGCGCCCTGGGTGACCGTCCAGGCGCGCGTCTCGTCCGGCCCGGTGGTGAAGAAGGTGATGTAGTTGAGCATCCGGTAGCCGGTGTGGATCACGCGCTCCAGGCCGCTCTCGGTGGCGCCGAGGTCCTCCAGGAAGGTCTTGGCGTCCTCCGGCTCCATCTCCTGCAACTCGGCCTCGAACTTGGCGCAGACCGGCACGACCTCCATGCCCAGGCTGGCGGCCTTGGCAACCAGCGCCTTGGTCAATTCGTCCTGCCCGAAGGACTTGTAGGTCTCCTCGTCGGTGTTGGCGACGACAAAGGCGGGAATCAGCGTCAGCAGCTGCATCTGCTTGGCCAGGCGCGTCTCGTCCTCGCTGTCGTGGTCATATTGCGGCATCTCGCCGGCCTCGAGGCTCTTGAGGAAGCGCTCGGTGAGTTCGAGTTCGAGTTTCGCCTCGGGAGACGGCACGGCGCCGCGGCTGGACTTCTTCGCCTTGGCGAGTTTCTGCTCCAGCAACTCCAGGTCCGCCAGCATCAATTCGGTGATGATGAGGTCGAGGTCCCGGCAGGGATCCAGGCTCTCCTTGACATGGGTGACGTCGGGGTCCTTGAAGGCCCGCACCACATGCGCCACCGCGTCCACGCCACGGATATGCGAGAGGAACTGGTTGCCCAACCCCTCGCCTTTGCTCGCGCCCTCGACCAGCCCCGCGATGTCGATGAACTTCATCGTGGCGGGAACGACCTTCTTGGACTTCTCCAAGTCAACCAGCTTCTGGATGCGCGGATCTGGTACCGGCACGATGCCCGTATTCGGCTCGATGGTGCAGAACGGAAAATTCTCCGCCGCCGCCTTGCCATTCGACAACGCATTGAACAACGTGGACTTGCCGACATTCGGAAGTCCTACAAAACCACAGGAAAGAGACATTTTAGATTAAATGAGAAATGAGGAATGAGGAATGAGGAAACCGCAGGGGTTCGGGGGCGCAGCCCCCGTAGAATTGTAGGGTCGGCGCACGGAATGGAAACAGGGGTTCGGGGGCGCAGCCCCCGTAGAATTGTAGG
>JAFZWH010000151.1 GCA_017617415.1 Victivallales bacterium
CTCCGCGAGGTGTTTCACCCCCTTGAAAACAGTTGAGGACGCGGGTTTGTTATGACAGTAGAGGTCGCGTCCTCACCCCGACGGAGAAACTTGGGAGAAAAGGGGGGATTTTCGGGCGGTCTGGAGGGCGGTTTTCGCCCAATGCGGATTCTCCGTCCTCTTGTTCCGTCGGGAATCCAGCCGCCTAAACGCCCTTGTTTGAGGGGGTTAGGCAGAAACGAAACAAGCCCGACGGTAATTGCCGTCGGGCTTGTGGTTGGGTAAACTGGTGGAGGCGCGGGGAGTTGAACCCCGGTCCTGAAGAGACGTCCTGCGGACTTCTACATGCTTAGTTCGGGCTTAAGTCTTAGTCCGTCCCTTTGGCGCCGAACCGACCGGAAACGGAAGCAGCTTGCTGTTCTTTCTCGCTGGTTACGCCCGCTCGCCCGGCGTCCCTGGCCAGCCTGATGCTTGCGCCCCGCCCGTTATCAGGCGTCCCGGGCGGGACGTCGCGGGACTAAGCCGCGAGTGCGTACTGGTTGTTCGCAGTTACTTTTTTGACCGATGATTAAGGAGGCCAACGATCATCCTCCGCATGCAACCCGCCCTCTGCCTTTCCAGTCGAGACCGTTTCGCCCCCAGGAAAGCCGTTTGGATGGGAATATTCCGTACTATAAGCCATTTACTGTGATTTTCAAGCATTTGGAGGCGAGAATTGTCTTGGCGTGCCACGATTTCTGTTTCAGGGGTTAAATTAAGGCAACTGTCCTTTTTCACCCTATTGTTTCATCAGAACGACATGGCAAGACAACATACAGTCGAGAAGATAGGCGGCACCTCGATGTCCCGCTTTGGCGAGGTCATGCAGAATGTGATCATCGGCAAGCGCAAGGGCGCGGAGCTGTACAACCGCATTTTCATCGTGTCGGCCTACGGCGGAATCACGAATCTGCTGTTGGAGGACAAGAAGAACGGCGCCCCCGGCGTCTATGGGCGTTTTGCGCACAATGACGACACCTGGAAGGACGCACTGGAGGCGGTGCGCGCGCGGATGCTGGAGTACAACCGCTCGTTTGTAAGCATCGGGCTGGACCAGGAGAAGGCGGACGAGTTTGTGAACACGCGCCTCAACGGCATCGAGGACTGCCTTCACGACCTGATGGATTTGCGGTCGTTTGGTCATTTTGACCACAAGACCTACCTGCCGGCCACGCGCGAGATGCTCTCTGCGGTGGGCGAGGCGCAGAGCGCCTTCAACTCCGCGCTGATATTGCAGCGTCAGGGCATCAACGCGAAATTCGTGGACCTGACCGGCTGGAAGAACGACCGCATCCCGACCTTCGAGGAGGCCATCCACAATGCCTTCGACGGCATGGACTTCAGCGAGGTGATGCCGATTGTGACCGGCTATGTGAAGTATGACGAGGGCATCATGAGCCGTTTTGACCGCGGCTACAGCGAGATCACCTTCAGCAAGGTGGCGGTGCTGACGGAGGCGCGCGAGGGCATCATCCACAAGGAGTACCACCTCTGCACGGGCGACCCGAAGCTGATTGGCACGGACAAGGTGCGGATCATCGGCAACACCAACTTCGACATCGCCGACCAGCTCTCCGACCTGGACATGGAGGCGATTCACTCGAAGGCCTCCAAGGAGATGGAGCAGTGCGGGATTCCAATCCGCATCAAGAACGCCTTCGACCCGGAGAACCCCGGCACGCTGATCTCCTGCAACTACGTCTCGCCGACGCCGCGCGTGGAGATGATTTGCGGGCGCTCGGACGTGATCGGCATCGAGGTCTTCGACCCCGAGATGGTCTCGAAGGTGGGCTATGACTACAATTTGATGAAGAGCCTGGTGGATCACCGCATCAGTTACATCACCAAGACCACCAACGCCAACACCATCACGCATTTCGTGCCCAGCAAGAAACTGCACATCGAGAGTTGCGTGGAGGACATCAAGCGCCGGATTCCCGCCGCGACGGTGAACACCATCCCGGTCGCCCTGATCGGCGTCATCGGCACGAACATGAAGATTCCGGGCTTTCTGTCGCGGGCGGCCCAGGCGCTCTACGAGGCGCACATCAACACGCTGGCCGTGGTGCAGTCGCCGCGTCAGGTGAACATGCAGTTCATTGTGGACCGGAATGACTTCCAGCGTGCGCAGAAGGTCCTTCACAAGGCGTTTGTCGAGGACCAGCAGTAACGATTCACCACTATGAGCATCGCCGTCGCCATCGACCAATACCGTCCCGCCATTCCCGATGAACTGTGGCGGAAGTATTCCTTTCTGGAACTGTATACCTTCGACGGCGGCGGCGGATTCATCAACCGCGCGATTCTGGGGACCACGGACGACCGGGAGATTGTCCGGCGCATCCGTGATGGTCGTCTGAGCGCCATCGCGGAATTTCCCTACGTGGACTTCCACCGCTTCGAGCGCTGGCGCTCGATTGAGCAGAGTTGCTGGCTGAACCGCTGCTATGTGGTGGCGTGCATGGCGCACGCCGCGTGGCTGGATGGCGACCGCGAACTGGCGAAGCTGGTCAAGCAGACGATGCTGCATTTTCTGGCGACCTGCCCGCCGCCGCAGGGCGAGGCGGAGATTCTGGCGCACTGGCAGCGGGTGGACTACCGCAAGGAGTACGACTACAACCGCAAGACCGTCGAGGAATTCAGCAAGGACGAGACCGACGTGGAATATACTTGGTACGACTTCCAGCCCGGCTCCCGCGTGGTCAATTTCCTCCACGCCTATTACTTCATCAAAGATTTGGCGGAGTTCACGCCGGAAGAGGCGCAGACGCTCAATGACGGCATCCGCGCCCATGGCCGCGTGATTTTCGCGCAGGAGAAGCAGTTGCCGAACGGCGAGGGCAACCACCAGTCGCTCCGGCAGGTCGGGCTGATCCATGCGGCGGCGGCATTTCCGGCGGACGAGGAGACGCGTGCGTGGGCGAAGTTCGCCGTCGAGCGCGGCGGCTGGCACGCGCTGAATGACTTCCACCCGAATGGCGTCCTCTTCGAGAACTCGCCGTCGTATCATGCCTTCGAGACCTGGCATGGCCGCGACCTGCTGGCGCTGGGCGAGCGTCTGGGCGTCCGGCGGCTGCGCTTCCGCCCGCTGCTGCCCCTCGGCAGGGCGGCGGGCATGGACGAGCCCATCGTCTGCGAGGGCGTGAGCGCCCACGA